>NZ_JBNTJU010000021.1:0-48962 GCF_051195015.1 Halococcus sp. AFM35 | reverse complement strand
TGAGGTGTATCATCAAGATGGGGAGAAAACACGGTTCACCGGGACGATTAAGGTGAAGAACGCGTCGATAGCGAAAGCAATCGGGACAAACCTCAAGCGGGCCTCACGATTCCTTGAATCGGAGGCCCAGCGGAAGCAATCGGCGGGATAGACGGATAGAGGATCGGATTTTTGTCGATATAGCGGAGGAAGAGCGACGCATTTGGCTGGAACTTGAGATCACTGCCGGTGATGAGCAGAAAATCTCGGTCGGGGTGTTCCGGCGGGAACACCCCTTTCTCCTGCGCCCTCAGGGCCTAAATCTTCACTGCTCGGCGTCAGACCATCATTTCTGCTGATTAATATGTTACCTGAGAATTATCCACTGTAGAGTCGGTCTTATTCCCAGCTATGGAAATCGCTCGCCTCTTCTCCAACAAACTCACTGTCCTCATCAAGAGAGAATACTGCCCGAATCTGTGATTGACCCCTCTTATTCCCTGTCGTATCCCCTGCGATAGTTCTTTTCTCGCCCTGGACTACCCACACAATCTCCAGACCTTCACCTTCTAATGCTTCCAAAATATTGCTACTTGCTCCAATCATAGATGGGGAATTTATCCTGTCAGACACTTTTTCGGCTTCCGAGATATCGGCTACCCGTACCGGGTCCTGTGACTGTTGCTTGAACTCTTTCGTATCGACAACCCATTCTAAGTCCAGTAATTTTGCGAGATAAGGTGACGGAGCGTACATACCGTATTTCTCATCGATAGAGCAATCATACTCAGCTTCCCAAAGCAAGTCGAGAGCAGTACTCTTGACGTCGACAGGACTCCCCATGATCGGTGAAGCATCCTCCTCCCACTGATCGTTCACAATAGGATGCCATGGATATTCACCACGGAGAGTCTGAGTGAGTACCGGTGACGAAACCAACGTACTCTTCATTTCATCGCTTTCAACCCAGTTTTCGATTATCCAGCTCACTAACTCCTCCTTGTCATCTTCTTCGACAATCACTGGATCAACTCGGCAGAATACATCTCGCTCAAGCCGTGAATCCGTATCCTCCTCAGCATTCCACTTGTACATACCGTACAGCGGCAGCCACTCTTCACCATCGACAGAACGGTCCAGTAGCGGTGTTAATTCAGGGAATTCCTCGTGGTCCTCGATCCACTCCTCAACAGGTGAATCGTCAATACGACAGTTGTACTCAACGGCGTCATCAAGAGATCGATCAGAACTGGCCCCCGGATCTAATACAGAGGGATCTATGTTTCTGTCCCAGTACGCCCAAGGACCACTATAAGAGTTCTCTGCAGTGGGGTTGGAGAACTCACAGTTATCTGTTATCCAGCTCACTAATTCGTAATAAGCAAGCCACTGGTACTTTTTGCTAAAACGTTCTGGTTTTCTCGTCCCCCTCCCATGGTTCGACCATCGATTTAGGTAATGATCAAAATCATCGAAGCAATCTGGATGCCACCCAAGATCGAATACCCGCTTCGTAATCCATCGGAGAGCCTCAGCACCTGAGAACTCGTAACCATGTACGTGTGTGCTGTCACTATTGGTTCCTACAACATATCTCGCAAAGTCACTGAATCCATCTCCTTCAAAGCCTGAACCGACTAAGCCTATCCAGAAACGTGATTCAAGCTCTGTATCAGCTTCTTCCACCCGTTCAGTTACCTGTTCACGCAACTCATCAGGAGTTGGTACGTCAATACTGAACGAGCTATCATACGGAGGTCTGACCTTATCTAAGTCTACATCGTAACTCTCGACCTGGTTGTTTGCCAGTTCAATTATTCCTCGGGCATAGTCACGTGTTAGAAGGTGCGGCGTAGGATCATCATCTTCAAACTCCAATTCGTGTATCACATCCGCAAGTTCAGTTACGGATTCATGCTCCCTGTGACGCAGCACGCCACCATACGCTGCTGCATAGACACGCTCCAGAACATACGGATCATTCACCTCCTGGAAACGCTCAATCAGGTCAATATAGAGTTCCAGATCAGAATCTACCACGTTCACTATTGCCTTGGTAGATCGATCCCGGACATACCTGTTAGGGCAGGATAAGAACCAAGAGAGAGCGATCGACATGAGATGTTTCAACTCGCATGATTCAATCGGTTCATGCTCCAGAGAGAACCCCCAATTAATCAGACGGAATACTTCCGATGTCTCTTCTTTGAATTCTTCATGGAGAAATTTCGACCAGTTGAAATCTATCGCAACCACTTCTCTATCTATTAGAACGCTGTGAAGGTACTCAGCGTTCATCGGGTGTTCAGTGCTTGTTGCTAACGTAAGAAGAACTCGCCACAACTCATGGAGATCATCGAGGAGCTCTATCTTTTCCCAAAGATAATCCTCAACTCTTTCTTTCAATTTTCCGTTCGAATCAGTCAAGGTCTCAGGATCTCTCCAACCCAAGCTCTTGATGAACGGTTTGAGTATCTTCTCTGAACCAAGATACTCGAATATTTCTACGCCCCCCTGTTCTGGGAGATGAATAGCAAATGCCTGAATGAGACCTGCATACAGATTCGGGTTTTCAAATATCTCTTGTAGATCCTCATTATCAGAGATAGCCTCGCCGAAATCGTCTTCTACGTATAAATCTAGGTACTGCTGTGCCAGCATGTGGTCCGCGAACTTGTCGTAGGAAAATCTAACAGATTCACTGGCATCTTCTTCAAACGGCACCACTTCGGAAATCACACCTTCACTAAGGATATGCCTGTAGAGACTTTCCGGATAGCGTCTACCTGGCAAAAACCCATTCACGATCTTCTTAGCTTCATCCTTGGGTAGACGCTTCGTACCTTCTCCTCGTTCAGCCATTTCACGAGCTAGGGCATCGACAGCCTTCCGCACTTTGTCATCGCTTGGATCGTATTCCAATCTCCGCCAGAGACGATCATCGACACCGTCAATATACCCCTCAAATATCTGGCTCAGTCCTTCAGGACCGTGCGAAATCCGACTTTGCCCCTGTCTCTCCAGATTCTCACAGAACAGCTTCAGAAACAATGGCACCTGGAACTCGCGTTTTAGAACCGGAATTGATGAGTGCTCTATTCCGTGTGCATCGAAGAACTTTCGAACTGCACCATATTCCACATCCCTGAATCCGCCGTGAGTGTATTCTACCATCTCCTCATCTGCGCTTTCAGGGATCACAAGCTCCTCGTATCCACTACGGCAGCTGACACAGATCCCGATATGAGAGTAGTCCTGTAATTTTTTGAGTATCCCCGGAAGTCGTCTTGCCCAGATTCGTGGGTCGGAACTTTCATTCAACGCGTCGATCATCATGAGGGAGCGGACACCTCGTGATCTGCCGAGGGAGTCCAAGGCACCTAGGAACTCTTCAGTGGTACAGTTCAATCCGAATCGTTCGATAATCTGGGTCCAGATATCTCTATCTGAGAAGTTCTCCCCAAGTAGCAGAACCGTAGGATAACCCTCCTCAACACGACTTCTGGCGACATTGCAAAGCAGGTGTGTTTTTCCCATACCGGCTTTGCCGAGCAGTTTTAGGGCGGGTGTTTCTGCAACTTGTATTCCCCGGCTATCAGCAAAGTTCTGGAAGCTGAAAACTTCACTTCGGACTTGGCGAAGATGGTAGAGAGTCTGCTTTTCTGTTGTCTCTCGTGCCTCGTTTTCCTCTTGTGCTTCTTCTTTCAGACTACGGAGTTCCGGCTCTAATTCCTGTATTGCATCGTCGGCCTGTTCAAGAGTTTTACTTAGTCCTTGGATAGGGATCTCCGCTGTTACTTGTTCAATATCTTCGAGAAGGTCTGGGACTTCCTCTACTGCTTCACGTAGATTTAGATAAGCATCCTTATCAGATTCCTCCAATAAATTTATATAGCTATCAGTGAATAGGCTGCTTGCTTCATCATCCAAGTTGTTTAGGCGGCCTTCCACATTCTCGACAAAGCTATGGGTTCTACCCAATGGCTCGAAGATATCTGAGGCACTTGTATCAACGTGAAGTTCTGGTGTGTACCGGTCTTTAGCGTTTGAGATAGAAACTTCGACTTCTGTTTCTAGTTTTGAATCAGTCAGTTGGAGCTCCGTCAGAAGCTCGTCAGGAAGCTCTGCCGCCTGTGAAGCTTGTTCTTCTTGCTCCGCCTTCCAACCTTCCAGTTCCTCGATCGAATACTCTTCCGGATTTTTGTCTATGTAGGTGTGGTGAGTCGGACACAGAAGAATGAGATTAGAATACGCATCGACCTCGTCATCATTCAAATCTGGATCATACCTGGGTCCACCCGGACTCTGAGCCCGGATATGGCAAATTTCGCCAACGACAATTTCTTGCTCCATATCTACTACATCCTCTTCACAGTCTGGGAAGCCGCACTGGTTCCCAGATGCAGCCCAGAGCTTCTTCAGAGTTGACCGCTTGATACTCATTTGTCTACGTGTTACGACGAAGACAGTGGTCCCATTACTATTTTCCGGTGATTTCCTCTTCAGACTCTTCTACAGGTCGGATGACCGATACGCGCCCTGTATCTTGCACGCTGAATCTCTCAACTGCTGGGAGGGATTCGCACAAGGCTATGGATCAATTGGATAAGTACCATATCGAACATCCCCCAAACAGTCAATAACATATGCAGTTCAAAATACACTTGAAATAGATCTTACCCTGTTATGGCAGAGATGGTGGAGCATCGACACCATTCCTAAGAAGGTGTCCAAGGAAACAACTATGTCAAACGAAAACACCCGCGAGCGCCTTGGACGGTCCATCGAGAAAGCAAAAGAGCAGTATCCACGCTTTGCAGCACTCGCCGCCCACCTCGCAGTGCTGTATCACCGCACGCCGGTTGATGCTGACCGCGAAGCAACACTCCGTCGGTACGTTCGCGTGCCCGGACTCGTAGTGATTGGCCTGTCGATGGTGGCAGTTCCAGCGGCGGCCCAACTCGATCAGGTCGGTCAGGCGCTCTGTAACAACGGCATCGGCCAGATTCTCTCAATCGTGTTCGCCGCCGCGACCCTCTACTTCCTCTTCAAAGCCATCTTCAGAGGAATGTCCGGGCTGGACAAGAAAGGATCGAAGAAGCCCCAAACCCAGCAGGAGGGTGACAACCAGTTGATGGGAGCGCTCTATTCGGGTGCAGCCGCGTTCGCCCCGCCGATCTTTGCTGCCATCCTCGAAATCATCGGCGTCAGCACGATCTCGTGTTTCGACTTCAACGTCGGCGTGTTCGGCGGCGGGGCCGGGATGATCATGCCACTGCCGGTCAGCGGCACGCCGCTCGATCCGATGATTGCCGCTGTCGGCCCGATGGGAGCGCAGGGTCTCTCGTTCGCAGCGCTCGCGGCCGTCGGCTACGTCCGCGCTTAACCACCCTGTTCTCTCACTAATCCAGATGTTTGAGTCAGATTCAGGTCGGTCGGCAGTGCAGGTATCCGCTCTTCTCGTAGTGCTCTGTGTCGTTCTCGGTGTAGCCGGCGGTGTAGTGTTCGTTGACCCGGTAAGCGCACAGGCTGGGAACGGAACGAACACGACGAACACCACATCCACTCCCACCTCTGGCGAGCAACTGAGCCGGCTCAATGGGTCGAATACGACCGGGGGCGGTGCAAACCAGACGACGCCGCTTGATGCGTCGAATCAGCGCAACCAGACTTCACCCGGCGCTGGTGGAGCGAATCGCGGACTGACTGGTGGAAACACTAGCCAGAGTGTTTCTGGAAACGGTAGCAGCAGCGGTGGAGGCGGTGGGAAATGCGGTGTGACGAACCCCGGTGGGTGCATCCCCGGACCCGGTGAAATGCTCACCGGGTTCGTGAATTTCATTGAGGACTCGGTCACGAAGAATGTGAAGAAGTTGGTCGGCGGATTCAATGATATTTTCGTCGGTATCCCAGCTCCGGGCGATGTCGGCGACCCGAGCACGTGGGCCAGCCCGGAGAACGGCTGGTGGCCGGACATCTACGAGACGTACTACATCTTCATGACGTTCGCCGCAGCCGCTCTGCTCCCTGCGATCATGATTGCGATGGATCGAGCCGATCCGTACCGCCGTGAGAAGGAATTGAAACGTCTTGCTGGCCACGGCGTGATGATTCTCCTCGGAGCGTTGCTCGTCATGCCGGCTTCGCTGCATCTCTTTGATGCAATTTCGACATCCCTTGCTCCATCCGCGGGTGAGTTTCTTGATTCAGCGGCCGGCGCTGGGAAGCTCAGCGTCGGCGTCATCCTTACTGGTGCGTTAGGGCTCACGCAGTCAACGCTTGTGCTCATCGGTCTTGCGGTCATCGTCATGATCTACGTGGCGATTCACATTCTCGCGGCGTTCTGGCCGATCTTCTGGGTCGCCCGCCTCGCACCAGTCTCGTCTATCAAGTGGGTTGGCAACGCCGGTATCGCTAGCTTCTACGGACTGTGTTTCCTGCGCGTGTTGCAGTCGGGGATGCTCAGATTCCTCTTCGGTCTCTCGTGGGACCCCATCGAGGCTGGCATCGCAACGGCATTCGGGTCGGTCCTGCTCACTATCGTCGGTCTCATTTTCGTTTTCATCATCTTCCCGAAGGCGTTCGTTCGCAAGGGCGTCCCGGCGTCGACGATGATTTCGGGCGGATCGAAAGCGATGAAGAACGCGCCCGAACGCTACGAAAACTCCCGTGAACGCATCGGTAACGTCCAGCAGCGATTAGAGAATATCCGCGGCGGTGGGAATGACGGGAGTACCACTAACGGGAGCACCACCAGCGGAGGTGCGGCACAGGTCGGATCGGTCGGTTCGACAGCAGCGTCGAACGATCATCACGGTGGGACTATTCGGCGCGTTGGCGAGGTAACGAGCGACAAACTCCGCGGTGGCGTCGATGCATCGCAGGTCGAGCGCCGCCGCCACGACATCCACGATCAGCTGGATTAATCATAGAGATCATACCAATGAGCAAAGCAGTTCAGAACTCAGACGAAGAAGATACGAACCGGAGTCCGGCACAGATCATTCCACAGCACGTTGATACCGCGATGAAGATCAACGGGTATCCGGTGAAGAAGTTCTTTATCGGGTTCCTTCCGGCGGTCCTCTGTGCGCTCGCAGGCGTTCTCACGGTGCTCATGAGCGGCCCGCTGCTGCTCGCGGGGGTGTTCGTGTTGGTGTTCGCGCCGGTAGCACTCGTTCTCGGCGGATGGATCGTCATTAAGTCGAACTGGCATACGCCACCGCGTGAGCGCTTGCGAAACTGGCGGCGCTACCGCCGACTCCGGCGGTCGATGCCGTGGAATCATTCCGAGACGGTCGCTCACGACCTCGCTGGCCTTGCAGAGATTTACGATGACGGGACGGCCCGGATGACTGATGATCGTGTCGTCGGGCTTGCTGACATCAGCGGGCGGGCGACCGACCGCATGACCGGCTTTGACGCGAACGAGATCGTGAATCAACTCGGTGGGCAGATCGACGAGACGATCAAGAATTTCGGCTTTCGCTTCTACACGACCACGCTGCATACGTCAGATACGGACGCGCTCACGAAATCGTATCACGAGGCTGCACGGAGTGAGCGCCTTGAGGGTCGTGTATGGACGTACGTGCGCGCGATCTGTCGGTCGCTCGCGCAGTGGCGGAGCACCACTGACGACCCCGCATGGGATGCACCCGAGCGTCGGCATTACATCGTCGTCGAGGCGACAGCTGACGATGCCCGTTCGCTACCCTCACCGTCGATACGCGCTCGGCTGAGTCCGTTCCGCTCGTCAGAGGACGTGACCGAGCGCCAGCGCCGTCGGGCTGCTAAACGCGAACTGCTCTCGCGGCTCTCGAAAGTCGAGGGGGCCATCAGTAATGTCGAGGGCCTATCGGCCGAGCGTATCTCGCCGGACGAGCACGCACAGGTACTCCTGGACTATTGGACCGGCGAGAATCACGCTCCCGACGACGAACTCGAACGCGCCTTCCGCCGTGAGCATACCGGACCGACTGTCTGGCCGCCTGCACGGACCCAGAGCACGCCGGACAGTGATATTCCCATGCCGGGGGCCGAGCGTGAGGATACTGCCGATGAGGTACAGAGCGACGACGGAGACCCAGACGAGGATCACGAGAATGGTGAAACCCTACGTGCTCCGGGCAATCGAAGCGCCCGCGAGCGCCTGTTTGGGCTGTTCGACGGGGTTGCCACCAGCGATGAAGCGAACAGTGCCGATGGCACGGGACTATCATCCGGGGACGAGATGCCAGCCCAGCGGTTGCTCGCGCCCGGTATCTACGACGTAACCCGTGATCATGTCCGCGTTGGCGACCAACTCTGTCGCACCTACTGGATTAGTGAGTGGCCGGACGAACCCGATTCGCTCTACTGGAAACCCATCTACACGCTGTTCGGCGCGGAACTCGATGGGGGCGACCTCAATCCCGAGACGGACATTCCGGTCGATCTGGATGTGTCTATCCACGTCGAACCGGAGGACCGGGACGCCGTGATGAAAGAACTCTCGAAGCAGTGGGGGTCAATCGGTGCAGAAGGCGTCCAGCGTTCCGAAGGCGGGGGTGATGTGACCGCTATCGGCGTCGATTCCGATCAGGACATCTACACCCAGATGTACGAACTGCTGCGAACGACGAACGTCCAGCCGTGGCGCGTCAGTGCCTACGTGACTGTCCGTGCCGGGCAGAAACAGGCCATCGAGCAGTTCGAAGACACGCTCCGTGACTATGCGTCACTGGATGCAGCGAAACAAGACGCACTCCGCGTGCGCTCTGAACAGATCACCGACATGCTCGAAGCCGCGCCAACGAACTGCTATCCCGTCATGGCCGGCGACCTCCACCATGCAGCGTTCGAGGCAGGATCGCCAACCGGTCGCAACACCTTCGCACAGATCGGCCGGCGCGATCTCAAAACCCAGTGGATGCTCGGCGACGGCGTGGCAGCCCTGTTTCCGCCGTGTTCCGATACCATCCAAGAGGAGGAGGGCATCGAGTGGGGCCGTAACGAGCAGGACGGACAGGTTATCAAAGCCAATCCGTTCGAGCGCGGTCTCGCACCACACATCATCACTATCGGGACCTCTCGATCAGGGAAGTCCTACTCGGCCCAGAAAGCGTGCCAGCGGTGGTATTCCGAAGGCGAAGACCGGACGCTCATCGTCCTCGATACACAGGGCGAGTTCGACGGGCTGACGAAGGCGTTGAATGGCAAGCACATCGTGCTCGGTGGACGGGATGCGGTCAACCCGTTCCATACGGAAGCGCCGCCGGAGCACGCCAGCCACACAGGCGGGCAGATGAGTCCGTTTACGATGAAGGCCGACAGCATTGTGCAGTTCATCAAGGCGCTCGTCCGTACACAGGGCTACGACCCGTCGATCTTCCACAACACGATTGAACAACTCGTGCGTCGGACGTTGATCGAGGCGGGAGCTGACCCGCGAGACCCCGCATCACTCGCCGATGCGGACGCGACCATGCGCGATTTCATCGAACTGTCCGAGAAAGTGATGGACGAGCCGAGTTCGCTTACGCTCGGCACTCACGACAAAGAACTCGGGAAGAAAGCCGACAAGATAGCCGAGTTGCGTGACGCGCTCGGTGGATTCATGGAGGGTCAGAAGTACGAGTATCTGCTCGATGAGGACGCCACCGGCCTCATGGACGACGACGTGGACATGGCCTACTTGGACCTTCGGCAGTTTCGGGATTCGAGTTCGGCAGAGAAGTCGGCCATGTTCCGGCTCATGCTGGATCAGGTGAATCAGAAAGTCAAACGCACGCCCGGTGAGACGATTTTCCTCATCGATGAGGCGCACTTCCTCTTGCATTCGGAGGAGATGGTGAACTGGTTGCAAAAAGCCGCCCGCGAGTGGGCGCGCTACGACGCTTGCTTGTGGTTTTGCTCGCAATCACCACGAGAATTCATCGCCCAGACGACGGGCGGCGCTGGCGAGAACAAACGTCGGACGATCTACGAGCAGTGTTCGACGGTGCAGTTCTTCCGCACGCGAGGTCTCGATAACGACGACGAGGCAGATGACATCCTGCCGAAGTTCGGCTTGAACGAGAAGCAGGTGAACCACGTCAAGAAGGGAATGCACCCCGGCAAGGAAGGCGATTACTCACAATCGCTCATCCAGTTTGACGACCGGCCTGAAAGCTGGTTCCCGCTTCATATCGAAGCATCGCCGGTTGAGGACGCCATCTGTACGTACACGCCGCGCGAGGATGGCGACTTCGCGGCGTACATGGAGGCACAGTGTGGTATCGAGCCGCCGGAGGAGAGTGGCTATACGCCGCCAGCCTCGGCTGTGCCGGTCGTTCCCGGCCCAGCAGAGCTTGATGAAGAATCATCACCGGCCGCTACAACCGCTCAGACGGCGACCGCAGACGGCGGGACGCTGACGGGGCCACCCGGCAATAGGAGTAGCGAGAACGGCACCGATGCCCGTCGAGCCGACAGCACAGACGCGGCTCATGACTTGCTCACCGTAGACCCGAGCACTCTCGGCGAGCGTTCCGGGACAAACGGCCATAGCGTAACCGGGGTCGAGCAGACAGAAACTCCAACGTATGACGACAACGCAAACGCAAACGACAACACCCAATCGCCCGATATCAACAGCGATACCGACGCTGGCACCTACGATGGATCGAATTGGGTGGACGATGCTTCCCTGTACGATGCACACGCTGAGCCTGAGAGAGAGGACGATGATGTGGCGTCCACGGAAACCACGCCGGCTGAAACACTCACCTCGACGCCCGATACTCCCGAAACAGCGGAGACGAGCACGGAGGCAGACACGAGGGCGGAACCAGATGCAGAGGCGGAGAGCGAGCAGGATACTGGTCTCGATGAAGCCGGGGAAGAGGAACCAACTGTAGAGGCTGAGCTTTCACCGGAGCACACATCCGAGACTGACGCCGGCTCAAGCGAGCCTCAGGAAGAGAGCGATACGGCTGCCGAAGGACTAGACGGGGAGACTGACGTGACCCGGCGAGGACTATTGGGTCGTTTCAAAGGCGGCATCACCTCTGCGTTCGGCCACCCGGCCGTCGGGAAAGGCCACCCTGACCTCACTGACATCGGTATCGTGGACGCGGAGAAAGCCACGGCACTCCGTGAGGCAGGCTTCGAGACAGTCACAGCGGTCTATACAGCTGAACCGTCCGCGCTCGCAGCGGTCGAAGGCATTGACGAGACGAATGCTGCCTATATTCGAGACGTGGCCGAGCAAGCGCTGGAGGCTTCGGAAGCGTCTGTGCCCACGTCCACAGATGGGGCTGCCGATGCTGGTGAGGCCCACACGGAGGACACTCACAGCCCCGAGGACGGCGAGAGCAGCGAGCAGTCGGTCGAGGAAGCACAGCCTTCGGATGCTTCCGACGGCGATGGGAGCGCCGATGCAGCCGAATCAGCGCCCGAGAGCACCGACAGCCAGCCCGTGCTCACGGACATCGAGCAGGTCGGTGGCGACCGAGCCGACGTGCTCCGCGAGGCGGGCTTCGGGAGCGTCGAGGACGTGGCCGCAGCCAGCCACTCCACGCTGACCGATGTCGAAGGTATCGGTGAGGCGCGGGCCGAGACAATCACCGAGAGCGTTACCAGCCTCCTCGACGAGTCGGCGGAATCCAACACGAGACCCGTAACAGCCGATCATGACTGAAAGCAATCGGCGGTTCACGACCGATAGCAGTTCGGCCGAACAGACCTTTGAACGAACCGCGAACGACGCGACCACGGGAGGTGACGAATAATGCAACTGTGTGCCTATTGTGGCGGAGAGGTTGGTGAGAGGCCCTATCGTCGCCATGACATTGCTGGTGTGTTCTGTAATCGAACGTGCGCTAACCGCTATCAGGAGCAACGGAAATGAAAAACACTCACGTGGCCGTTCGATCAGCAAACGCACGGTCTGCGGCGACTGTCCACGGCCGTGAGTCAGAGCGCCCCGAGTCGGTATGGACTCTCGCGCGGCGAGCAGTGCCGACGGGACCATGCTATACGCAAGACGAGGGCTGGAACCGGGCTTCGATATACGCTGTTCACTACGGGACTGAAGATGCTCGCATCTTCACACGACAATGAGCGATACTGATAGCAATATCGGCGATCCGAACAGCTACGCCGGAGGTGCCGATACTGGCGGTCTCGGCAAATCCTATTCGGCCGCGGACTACGCAGCCAGTGAAATCACACCCGACATGGCCGCAGAGTTCGCCCCACCGGACGACATAGAGCAGGCGATCTCCGTGCGCCCTCACCGCGATAACGGTGGTATCGAGGCGATGATCGAAGTTCTGGAATCGCTGCATACGGTCGAAACCACGAAGAAGGGCCTCCGCCGTCGCACGGTCAATGTCTCGCCAGCCCACGCGGCCGAGATACGGTACACGGCCGACGAGAACGGCGAGAGATCGCTGTCGCTTCAGTACGTTCCCGGCAGCCAGTCACTCGCCGGAACTTTCGAGGGACAGCTTCAGACGCGCTACGATGAATCGCTGTTCGACCGCACCGATCCGGAACTCTTGCCGGTCGAGCAAGTTACTGCTGCCGAAAAAGATGGGTCCGGTACTGCCGACGGTGCTTCAGTCTATATCTCAGGCGCGACACTCGCGCTTCGCAAATACACCCTCTTCCCGATCAAGAATATCTCACTGCCGGGCTTCCGCTCTGACCCGACCGGCGCGATCATGCAGGAAATGGTCGATTCACAGGATGATGTAGCGCCGGACGCGGATGTCGTCGTTCAAATCATGTTCCGCCCCGAAGACCGCGGGTGGCGACAAGGGGTTTCGGGCGGTCACGGGCTTACCGACGAGGACGATCCGAACATCACAGGGGAGCTGTCGCTTCAGGAACTCTCGTTCAACCTGCGACAGCCAACTATCAAGAAAGAGCGAATGACGTTCACCAAGGAGCGAGTCGAGTATCCCGCGTCGAAGGTGGACAAGAAAATCGCCAACCTGCTCGAAGAACAGCAGGGCGAGAAGGGCTGGCATCTGTGCTTGCGCGTGTTCGCGCTCTCGGAAGACCCCGAGGTAGCGAAACGGCGTGCATCCAAGACTGCCGGGATGTTCGAGAACTTCTACGAAGCCAATAGCGAACAGACGTTCGTTCCTCAGCCGATCAGTCAGCGCGATCTCCTTGGAGAGTACGCTGACGCGGCCGCACGGGAATTCGAGGAGACAGGCATCGTCAAAGCACAGGGAGAGGTCGCCGGTCTCGTGAACATCCCAGAGGCAGAGGATATTGCGACGAACAAGATGCGGTGGTCGCTAGCGAAACCCGGCGACGGTGTGCCGCCGAAAACCCCGCGCTTCCCGTTCGATGACTACGGAGTCGCCAGTGCGAGCGACCACCTCAAACAGACCACGATCTTCGACGCCAGCAGTCCGGGCGACCCATTCTATTTCGGCTGGGGAGCAAAGCACGGTACCGAGGCTGGCATCTTCTCGAAGTTCTTGGACGCTCACATGTTCATCGCCGGGCGCACTCGATATGGGAAAACCGTGCTCACCGAGCATTTCTGCTCACAGGTATTCGAGCGCGAGCAGGGCGCTCTCGTCATTGACCCGAAGGGCGATGACGCGGATGATTTCATTCGAGAATGGCCCGAGCACCGCGATGAAGAGGACCTGATCGTGATGGACCTTGGGCTGGGTCCTGACGATGAACCCTACGAGAACATCCCTCGGTTCAACTTCATGGAGATACCGCCGGGGTACGATCCTGACTCGCGGTTCGCGGCGACGATGATCGAAGCTCTCGCCGACGACATTGCTGCGATGGTCGCCCAGTCCGGTGGGTCCGAGAAATACCTCGGTGCGCTGATGAAGCGCGTAACCAAGACCGTATCGAGAGGGTTGCTGCGGTCCGGCCGTGGGGTGAGCCTGCTCGATCTGGCCTGTGCGTGCTCATCGCAGACCGGTCTCTCGGAGTTCAGTCGATGGATGGACGACGAGCGCATTACGTTCATTCGAGAGACCGCCAAGCGCTTCGAGGAGAAAGAGGACGCCGACCTCGAACCGCTCGCCGGCCGAATGGATGAATGGATTCACAACGACGCCATCCGCGACCTCATTTCCGCCCGTGATCCGTCGTTTTCGATTCACGAGGCCGTCGAGGAGGGGAAGGTCATCGTGCTTCGCTTCGCCAAAGGCGCAGGCGAGACCGAGCGCCGGTTGCTTACGACGGCGCTTATTCGGCGAACCTACGCCTCGAAGCGCGTCTGTGATAACGAAAGCCCGTTCTACCTCGTGTGCGACGAGTTCGATAAGATAGCCACCGAAGAATCCAACCTACACACGATTCTCTCGGAAGCGGGCGGGCACAACTATCGCTGCGTGATGGCCTGTCAGGCTCCGGGCAACCAACTCCCCGAACGACTGAAAAACGCCGTCGGCAACCAGTGTGATACGTTCCTGAGCTTCAATCCCGGCACGAAGAACGCTGATTACGTCGCCGAGCACCACTCGGTCGATGCCGAGACGCTTCGGGAAATGCCGCGATACAAATGCTATCTCCGTACCCACACCTCTACCGACGACAACACCCATTCGTATCTCGTCAACGCTTTCGAGCCGATTCAAGAAGTCCGTGAGAGCGCGACCGGCGAGACGGGCATGAGCGACGAGGAGGTCGAAGCGCTCAAAGTCCAGTCGATGGAGCGCTATGGCGAACCCATCGAGTCGGCAGAGGAACAGCAACAGTCATCGGCATTCTACTTGGAAGACGGCGAGCCAGTTTCCGAGGATGGAGAGGCACCAGAGCCGGCGGCGGCCGGACAGACACCAACACAGCGCCTCTATGAAGCGGCTCATACAATCCAGATTCGCCGCGATGCAGTCGGCGAGTCAGTTCCATACGAAGAGGTTGTTGCGGAGCTTCGCCGGATAGCGGACAGCAACCTCGGTTCGGATAACAAAGTCGCCAATCTGATCGAGGAAACGCCGGATACAGAACTCGAAAAGGGCAAGCGAGAGGGCGAGCGCGTCCTGACGTTGACCACCGAAGGGTTGCGGAACGCAGGTCTCACACAGGATACAGGCTCCGCCGAGAACGGTGGGGGATTCGACCACCGACTAGTCCTTGCGAAAGCGAAGGCTGCGTTCGTCAAGCTCGGCTATGCGGCGTGGTTACCGACGCAGGATAGCAACGAGGCTGCCGACGGGATGGCCGATCTCCCGGTTGATCCAATGGCGACGAACGACCCGACCGAGCGCCGCAAGCGCGAACAGCGGTTGAAGAACGAATTTCCACACGTCTGGGAGTTCGCTGGCGAATACAACGTCTCGATTGAAGCAGAGACGAGTACGATGGACGCGCCCGAACAGACGCTTACCAACCTACGGAAAGCGATCAACTCCGGGCGATTCTGCGTATTCGCGCTGAAAGACGAGATGTTCGGCGATCCAGAGCAGTTCGACCATTGGCGCGAGCGCGGTGAGAAGATCATCTACGATACCTACCGCGAAGGTGGCGAGGTGAAAATCGACTACGATACGCTGACGTTTGCGAACGAGACTGACGAGAACGGCAACCGACTGTTCTACAACGAGAAAAAGCGCCACCTCAAAATCGAAGAGGGCGTGTACGCGCTCCGGCCCGTCCGCGAGGAAGGCAGCACCCAAATCCGATGGGAAGAAGAGTACGGCGAGGTCGTCCTGCGGGATACAGGTGTGAAGGAAGACCGCGAAGAGATCGCGCCACCACAGGAGTACATGCGCTTCGACAGTCCCGAGGCAGTAGCGGACGTGGAGCGCGAGGATACAGCAGCGTACTACGAGTACGACCAGAGCAAGGGCGTCTATGTCGTTCGTACCAAGGATGGAGGCCGTGAAGAGTACGAGACGAGAGGGGCAATGAAACAGAATTGGCGGCGTATCTATGCACCGTTCATCCCGGAAAATGAGTATCGGCGTATCCCTACGCCGGATGATTTCTGCTTTGTCGTATTCCCCGACGCCGACAACCCCGAATATGACGAGCCACAGATTGCAGCGAAAGGTGAGTTTGAGCCGCTGTTGCCCAACGAGATCACGTTGCCGGAGACACCGGAAGAGTTAGCCGAAGAGAGCGAGGGTGAAGACGATGATACAGAAGGCGGTGGTGAAACCGGGAGCGGAGGAGAAAGCGAGACCGAGGATGGGAGCGGTATAGAGGAAGTGCAACCACAGCAGCCTGAGTTGATTGAAGCGGTCGCAAGTGAGATAGCAGCTAAAGGCGTGCCGGAAGCACAAGCGATCGAGCAGACTCGGCAGGTGCTTACCGCAGTTGACCCGACACAGCTCACCGAGGAACAAGCACTGACGATGGTTACACCATTATTCGACCGCGACCTGTCGGACCCGGCTGAAAGCGGAACGGAGTCATCGACCAACGTGAGTGAAACCGCTGTTCCTCAGAAGCCGACGGAGGCAGAGAGACCGCCTGATGGCCGCAACGAAACGCAACCCGAAGGCGAAGTCGAGACTGAAACCGAGGCCGAAAACCCTTCCAAAGAAGACGATCCGACTACGAATTTCCGAGAGAAGTTCAAGCAACGATAACCTCCGTATGTTCTATAGTGATTAGCACTGATTTCAGAGTTCTCACATCGGAGATTGTTGTCTTGTTGAAATCGACGTGCGAGATATAGAGGATGTATTCAGCAAATGCAATCGTCTCTCCTCTTCTTGAATTAGCTGTATGTGCAGATAACACCCTCAACAGACTGCGGGTTCTTGGTTCCGTTCCTTAGCCGAACAGGATGGTTGCAAACAGAGCTACTAACCACGTTCACCTCGCATGGCCGATATGCGAGCCGCGGTACTCAAGTCCTATGGTGAACCGCTCGAACTCCAGAACATTCCTGAACCCAACGTCGCCGACCATGGCGTCGTCGTTGACGTCGAAGCATGTGGTATCTGTCGGAGCGACTGGCACGCGTGGCAAGGCCACGGCGAGTGGGCCAATGATCAGGTTCCGTTGGGCCAGATTCTCGGGCACGAGCCGGCCGGTCACATCGTCGACGTCGGAGCCGATGTGACTGCACTCGACGTTGGTGATCGAGTTGCGGTCCCATTCAATCTTGGCGACGGGACGTGCCACCAGTGCCGGAACGGGCATGGTAACGTCTGTATAGACGGCTACGCTCTCGGTTTCGAGGAGACTGTCCCGGGAGCGTTCGCCGAACAGATTCACGTACCACACGCCACGTTCAATCTCACTCGGCTCCCCGACGAGGTTGCCATGGATGCGGCGGCGGCTCTCGGATGTCGGTACGTAACGGCGTTTCACGCGCTCGCCCATCGAGTCTCGCTCACTGGCGGCGAGTGGGTTGCGGTGCACGGCTGTGGTGGACTCGGTCTCGCGGCCGTCCAGATCGCGTCCGCGCTCGGCGCAGGGGTGGTCGCCGTCGACGTTCGGGACGCTCCGCTGTCGATGGCAGACGACGTCGGTGCGGATGCGACGGTTCGTGCTGACGAGGAGTCGGTCCCCGACGCAATCGACGACGTGACCGATGGCGGCGCTCACGTCTCGATCGACGCTCTCGGACGGGCGGAGACATGTCGCAACAGCCTAGCCAGTCTTCGGGCTCGCGGAACGCATGTCCAGCTTGGATTGACGACGGACGCCGAGCGTGGCGAGTTGGCGCTCCCGATCGACCAGGTGACCCGCTGGGACATCTCGTTCCTCGGGTCGCGGGGGATGCCGCCCTCGCGATACGATGAGTTGCTTCGGCTAGTGCAGTCCGGGCGAGTTGATCCGGGAGCACTCGTCACCAACCACGTGGCACTGTCGGACGTGTCAAATCGGCTCACCGCGATGACGGAGTACGAAACACATGGCATCGAAGTCGTTACCGAGTTCTGACGGAGAGCGTTCGTTCCGGCTGCAGTCGTGAGTGGGGTGTTGGTGAGATCAGTGTTGTATTGCTAACAGTCGGTCGGCGTAATTAGGTAGTTCTAGCATATCATCGGCCAGCGTCAGTCGTTCGATAGCTTCGAAAATGAAGAAGCAGTTAATGAAGAAAGGCGCAATTGAGGATGCTGCAAGATACGCGCTGTGTATCTCGCACGCTGGATCTCCCAACTGCTGGGAAGGATTCGCGGAAAATTATGAGTTGCTCTGAGACCCTCTATAGAACGCATGCGACAACCTCTTGTCAGATAGAACAAGTTATTGCTGCTAATCGTGGTCGCCTGTCTCTGCTAATAGCGTATGAACCTCCTTTCGTATCTGCTCGACGGAGCGCCGCTGGTCGGTATCAGTACCCGAGCGAAACTGGTCTGTCTCAATTTCAAAGACTGATTCAAAAATCGCGTCATAGGCAGTCATTGCAGTGAAAAGCACCTCCATGTCGTCTTCAAGAGCTTCGAGTTGAGCACCAAGCTCATCGAAGCGATCCTGAAACTGTTCGCTTGCAATATCTTCTTTCGAAGCATCCGACTCGGCTTCGGCGATCTCGTCAAGGCGGTTTCCCAATGCGTTGACGTTGGATTCGAGTTGTTCCATCCGGTCTGTGACCGAGACAGTCCCCGGATCGCTCTGTCGTGCCGAGATCTGATTAGCAAGTTCTTGGCCGTCCTGTGTGAGCGTGATGACCTTCGCTGGTGTTCCGCCGTCCGCTGAGTCAGGGTGCATCACGTCGACCAGTCCCGTTGGTTCCAGCTTGTTGTTGATTCGATAATTCAACGAACTGTAACTGTCGATACCTGTGAGTGAACGAATCTCGCCAGTATCAGCCGTTCCACCATTGTCAGCGATGGCCCAGAGAATCGCCTGTGATTTCCAGTCGAGTTCTGTTTCTGTCTCTGCTGTCTCTTCTGGGTCGAAGGCGCTCATAGAACATATCATTTCCCCGCGCATATAAATGTGGCAGTGCTTATTATCACTGCTTTTCTATCACTAATACACTATCAGTGCTAATTGCCAGTGGTGATAGTAGTGATTATGAGTGCTGAAAACCGCACCGTCCACAAAACCCCCGGTACTGGGGGGAGAACAGACATCGACAATAGCCGGGGCTATAGACAGACCGACCCCCCAGTAGAGCATATCAGCGACCAGAGAGAAAGGCAGCAGCGCCGAGGATTCAGCGAGGCATAGCACTGCCGGGATTCAGGCTACTCCAGAGCAGGCTGAGAGTCAAGCCGCGTTCACTACCACTGGGATTCAGACCAGCAAAGCAACACTGGGATTCAGTCAGTCAGTTAGAGACCCATCGTGATTCAGGGGAGCGAAACATCATCGAGGACACAACCTCAGTGAGATACACCACCGGGATTCAGGTCTGCGACCAGCATCAGCAGGATTCAGAATAGCAGCATCGTCGAGGATTCAATCTCCGGTGAGAAGCACTACTGAAATTCAAGCCAGCGACAACAGACCACAGGATTCAGCTCGCATCAATAGAGTCCTGGATTTCGGGCCAGCGAAGCAACCAGTGAGGGTCAGCCAGTCAGAGCGATAGCGAAGATTCAGGATTCACCATAGAACACTGCCGAGGATTCAGGCTAGCTCTGAGAGCCTACAGATCACTGCTGAGAGACAGCAAGCAACAGGAGGTCCCTTCCCGCGACAGCGACAGCACCACAACAGCGAGCAGTACAGCGCCAGCTACAGCAAGCTGGGGGTCAGGCCGACTACCAGCGGTCAGCACTGGGAAACCGCTAGGCGACAGGCCGGGGGTCCAGCGGCGATAGAAAGCGCATCACCGGGGTCAGTCCAGCAGCATCAGCAAGCCGGGGTCAGTTAGTTCTCAGCGACAGTCCGGGGGTCAGGTGAGCAGTAGCACCGCGGGAGAGCACCGTGTCAGCAGCAGCGGCAGCACAGCGCCAGCTACAGCAGGACTGAATCCCGAGTAAGTGGGTCAGTCTCTACTCACTACCATCGACAGCACAGCTTCACTACCAGCACTCAGCACCGCTTTCACTACCAGCTTTCAACACAGTGTTCACTACCAGTGACAGTACCGCTTCACTACCAACACTCAGCAACAGCTGTGGGGATTCACCAGCGTGGTGCAGGGCACTTCCAGGAGGGTGAGTGAGAGCAAGCCCGAATCCCGAGCGAGCGCGACAGCGAGACAGCAGGAAAGCAGGAAAGCGGTGGCAGCAGGGCCGAATCCCCAGCAGGGCGATACCAGCGATGGCCCATCAGCGCCGTCCTGCGATAGCAAGAGACACCGCGAGAGCAACAACAAGCCTGAATCCCAGGTCTTCGATCCACATCTGAATCCCCGAGTAAGCGAGCAGCGGGCAAGCAGTCCAGAGCAGGTGACTACAAGCTCGACCCCCAAGTGTAACAGCAGCGGCGATAGTGGCACACCGCTTCATCTGACCCCGGCCAAGCTACGCGCAGGACAACGACAGCGGAGCACCGCGACAGCGGTGCGGGACGGCCACAGCGCACCTCCCAATTCCCGACCGGCGTTGGATCAACGGCCAAGATGCCTATGAGGACCACCGGAGCAATCCATCGTTTTGCGCGAGTTCTCTCCAGCAATTGCGAGATTCGGTTTGCGTGATATAGAGCGCGTATCTTGCATATCGCCCGCGCTCATTAGCGTGATCTGATGTGCAAACCCAGGATGGCGCTCTTCTCGACGCGCAACCCGTACGTTACGGTGTTGTTTGCGTGCTCGCTGTTGTTGGCTTAGATGCTGGTATGAGCCATGACGGAACGACTCGGGTAAGGAGAACCATTCCAACCAATTCCACGAGTGTCTGCGTTACGACAACCGCTGAAGCGAGCTCGTATCCAGACGGCAACGCAAGCGCCAGCGGCAGAATAACCAGCGAGTTTCGAGTAACGGATGTGAACACCAGAGCGCGGCTTTCGCCTACATCCATCTGGAAGAGGCTGGCTGCCAACCGTCCGAGCAGTGGCATCACAACGAGAAACGCTATATAGACGGGAATAACCGCCGCGATCTGCCCAATCGAACTTTCAACACGCGGGAGTTGGGACGCAATAACCACGAACAGCGTCGCACTCATCATCGGGGCTGGCAACCACCCCATTGCGTCCTTCCACCGCTTTCCAGTCTCAGAACGCTCTGCACCAATCTCAGTGAGCCATGCGAGCGTCAGCGGAAGCGCGATGATGAGAACAAACGCTTCAATGAAGGGTCCCGCCTGAATGAACTCTGCTACCCGTTCTCCCACGAACACCCACAGATACCCCGGAAGGAGCAGTAATTGGATGAGTAGCAGCACCGGCGTCGCAGCAGTAATCTGTTCCGAATCGCCATCCGCAAGCTCCGTGAAAGAAATCACGTAGTCAATGCACGGGGTTAGCAATACCATGAATGCCCCGACGAGAATGCCCGGATTCTGCGGGAGAAATCGAGTGAGAACGAAGACGACAACCGGGACTACGAGGAAGTTCATCCCGAGCGCCGCCAGCATAAATCGGCCGTTCGTGAACGCGCGACGAAGTTTGACGAATGGAATTTCGAGGAACGTTACGTACAGAAGCACTGCTAAGACTGGATTGATAAACTGTTCCAGCGTAGAGCTCAGTCCTGGCTGAGCAAAACTCACGGTAACTGCAAGAAGCACACCGATTGCGTAGACGAGTATCTGATTCTGCTGGATCCAGTCCTTTGTGACCTGTACCATTGTAGAGTGTTATGACGCTGGAGTGCCTTAGGCAGACAGCTTCCCCCACTCCTCGGGCTGAATTCGCACGCACTACCTCTCAAGAACGTTGACCAACAATCCCTTGCTCGATAAGAGGCAGGAGATAGCGACAGAAGTTCGGTGCGAGATGCATCCTCTGTCTCTCGTACGCTGTATCTCCCAACTGCTGGGAAGGATTCGCACAAAATTATGAACTGCTCTAAAATCCATCTAGCTTTCCATGCCAGCCGGGTGTTTGTCGCCGTCCTCGTAGACAGTATCACCGACCGTGATCGCCTCCCCAAGCTCGGTGCTCAAACGCTTGAGGGCCATGTCGGCATCCTCTATTTCATCGCCATCAGCGCTCTCCTCGCTGTTCTCATCCGGGATATACCACAACACGGTTCGCCCGCCCGTATCGCGCTTTTCGACCTTGCGCTCATATCGCAACTCTTGGAGTTTGTTCCGCGCGGTCAGCGTCGAGCAGCCGAGCGCATCAGAGATATCCGACGCGATGCCCACCTGTTTCGGCAACGACGCCAAGATGTCGTAGACCTCTTCGGTTGAATACATCTCCGCGTACTCTCCCTGTTCGTTCCACTCGCGCTCGCGCTGGTCTTGGTCCGCCATACTCACCAGTACGAAACCGACCGGCTTAGTAGTAACGAGTTAGCCAAAGGTGAAACAAAAAAGGAAAAGCTAATAGTGACCATTATATCTTATCCGATAAAATAAACGATCACTTGTGGATTAGGTTTCGAGAAGCGATAAGCGGGCCAATTGCTGTTTTCAGCAGCGGGAATAGCACGCGATTATGACAAACTCAACTCCGCTACAGAGCACCACAACCGACTCACCGCTTTGTCTGGCCAAAGAGTATCAAAACCGAGAGACTACGGTAAGATACTGATAGAATAAAAGAAAAGCTTTAAGTTATTGTGTCCATTAATATAGGGTAGAGACAGACCGGCCCCTCGGGGCGCTTTCGAGCTGGAAGGAAGTGCCCGCGCGCTAGTACGCGCGGGCTGGTCTGTTTCAGCCACAGACCATGAGCACGAACGAATTCAACGGTCAAGAATCCGGCGAATCGGCCGACGAACGACGCGGCAGTGAAGCGGTCGCCAAGCGCGTCCACCGAGCGCTCGATAGCTTCTACCACGTCGAAGCAGCCAGCGACGGCGGCGAATATACGGTCTTCAGCGGGTCGGGCAACACCTACACGGTCAATCTGCCAGCCGGGACGTGTACGTGCCCGGACGGCCAGCGCGGCGCGTGGTGCAAGCACGCCCACCGCGCCGCGTTCGTGACCGGCGAAATCCCCGCCATCGACGGCGTTCACGTCGCAGCCGACAACGACCCCGACATCGAAGCCGACGGCGAGGACACCGACGATAAATCCGACGCCGACAGCGAGACGCTGGCCGAGCGTGTCGAACGCTTCGAGGCGAACAACCCCGGCGCGTCGGCTATCGAGGTCATCGGACAGCTAGGCATCGACCCCAGCCAGAAAGAACAAGTCGAGGAGGTGCTGGCATAATGTCCGACAGCCCGACCATCACCCAGCAGTATTCGTTTGCAGTCGGCGAGGACGGCGACACCGACGGTATTGAACCCAGCGAGGAAAGCGTCGAGACCTCGCTGGAAGCGTTTGGAGCGTCGGTGGACCACCGCGAGCGCGACACCCGCATCGAACAGCCCGAAGCAACGAGTTTCGGCGTGGACGACCGCAAGACCGTGACGCGCACCGACGTCGGCGAGCAGCACGCGCTCTTTGCCGGCACTGACGACGACCAGCAGACCCTTACGGGCGAGCGCGCCGCCAGTCAATGCCTGTTCGGGAGCGACAGCACCGAAGGCGGCGACGCGGCCAACGAGGACGACGGCGACGGTCCCGACACCGTCACCACCGCGAGCGACGAGGCTACGCGAGCGGTCGCCGACGGCGGACGCGTCGAGAACGATGGCGACAGCACCGACGAGGACGGCGACGACGATAGCAACGACACGGATTCCATGTTCGACCCTGACGAGGAGACCGTCACCGAGGCGTGGGAAGGAGCGTATATCTCCGCGAGTTGGGGCTATAATCAAACGAACGTCGAACTCGCCCAAATCATCGAAGTCAGCGATAGCGGGAAGACCGTCCTCGCTCGGTTCGTTACGGCCGAGCGCGTCGGCCACGGACGCACGAGCGAGCAGCTACGCCCGACCGCCGAACAGTACGGTGACGAATTTCGGTTGCACGTCCGGGACGGCATCGACGGCAACCCACGCTTTAGGGGGAGCTATCCACTCGGTAACGACGGCAACATGAACGGACCCACGCGGCGAGAGTCGTTCTACCCGTGGAGCAACGACCCCGAGAACTCGATACGACAGACCGCAACCAACCACGGTCACTAGCCTGCCAAACGGCCGAATCAACCCCGCTGACGGCCATATTTCCCCGGCGCGTGAACGACGAGAAGCGGCCAGTTTGCCATCTCAGCGGAGCCGCGCATACACCATTATGACAAACCCATCTTTCCTCCGCCGCACAGCGCCGCAACCAGCACGCCAGACCCGTCGCAAACATCGAAATCGCTAGACAGCGATAAGATGTTGGTAGAATAAAGGAAAAAGTTTAAGGTACTAAAGCCGTTACTATGGAATAGAGACAGACCGGTCCCTCGGGGCACTTTCGAGCTGGAAGGAAGTGCCCGCGCGCTGGAGACGCGCAGGCTGGTTTGTCTTTCCCCGACAAACCATGAGCACGAACGAATTCAACGGTCAAGAACGTACCGACAGCGAACCAACCAAAGCCGAACTGCGCGCTAACTGGGAAGGCTTCGAATTTCGGGTTCCCGCCGAGGGACGAGTTCGCGTCGAAAACGTCAGCTACGGCGCTGACTCGGACGAACACGTCTATGTCGTGAGCGTCGAGACCGGCATTCCCTTCGATTGCACGTGCCCTGCATGGGAGTACCACAATCCCGAAGGTGGCTGTAAGCACATGCAGGCCGTCGAAAATCAGCCTGCCGTCACCCACGCCGCGAACACCGCGACGACCAACCAGCAGGTTGCCACCGATGGTGGAACTCAACCGGCCGTTCCCACCGACGCAACTGACATCGATGACACTCGGCCACAGACCGACCATTGGGGTCAGCCGGTCGCACACTTCGATGATGAACCCGTCGGCGCGGGCGAAAAATCCGAGTGCCAGTCCTGCGGTGAGCGCTTCGAGATAGCGATGATAGCCGCGACCGCCGAGAACAACCCCAACTGGGAGGAGTTCTACGAGTGCCAGAGCTGTGGCGCGACGGGTTCGTTCCGGTTTTACAACGAGAGCGAAGCAGACCAGCGGCAATGGACCGGACGCATCGCCTACCCGGACGACTAACGCCAATGCAATGCGCGATTTGCGGCACGAACGGCGCTGAATACGACGACCCGGTTGCACCCCGCTCGGCTACGCGCGGACTGTGCGGTATCTGTCGGCAGCGCGAGGGCGCGCGCTAACCACCCAGTCGGCCGGTTTCGGACCCACCATACAACAGACCACGCTCACCGACGACCAGACGACCACCGACGAACCCACGATCACGGCCACGAGCGCGAGCACGACCGCCCGCGAATCTTCGACGAACGCGAGGACGATGCTCGCACCCCGGAATAGCGCGGCGGCGACGCTGCTGTCAGTAGTGTCTCGCCGCAGCAAGTACATTCTTCGCCTCAATACGTGGGAGCGAGAATTGAGTGGGGCAGATTCTTTCCACACAAAGCTTATTACAAATAGCTTGGAAGCACTAGTTGGAGCACCTTCCCGCTCCGTGAAAATCGGGGACCAGATTGGCCCGCTGCGTGGCATCACCGCTGTGGGAGGAATCTCCCCGAACCGTCTCTCACAGGCCAGTTGCATAAGTCAACTGGCCAACCCTCCTATCACCTGTTCGACAGCAAGACCGCAGAGAGAAGTTCAAGCAAGAGATTCGTCGGTGGGAGGGCCAGAAGGGTTATTCGCAGAGACAACTGGATATCTACCCACGCATGGATCACGCTCCGTTCGATATCGGCGAACCGGTCGTTGACCGCGACCAAGGTGACGATCCCAATACAGCGATCATCGTCAACTGTCCGCCCAAAACCGCCGACGAGTGGACTGCCTACCGCGATACCACTGTCGCCGAAGACAATCCCGACTATCCAGAGGATGCGCCCGTTGCCGTCGCAGTCTATCGGAACGAACTCGCCGAATTTGACCCCGACTGGGACGAGCGCGACACGCCATTCTCACTCAGCGATCTCAACGAAGCCGGTATCTCGCACTACTCGTTTCCTGCACCACGGCTCAACAGCATCGAGCAGTCTGAGACTGACGGCGAGCAAGAAGCCCGAAGCGACGAACGCACATCGGAAGAATCCTCTCTCGATGACGACGATGAGGAAACAGCGAGTATAGACGAGGGACCCGCTATTGACGACGACAGCGAAAGCGACTCCCAGACCGAATCCGAACCCAAAACCGAACCGTCGCCCACTCTCGTCACACTCAAAGAAACGCTCGCAGAGCGTGGGGTGAGTGCTGAAATCGACACGGATGGAGAAACCGTCACCGCCGAGAAACTCGGCGTTACCTACCGCGTTAAGCCCAAAGGAGTCATCGACGGCAATGGCCCTCACCGCGAGCAGATCGAACGGATCGCTAGCGAGATCTAGCCTGTGAGCAAGCAGTAGTGAGTCAGCGCGGATAAGCCACCAAAGTACCTGACGCGGAATCTGAGACCTCTGCTGACGGACCTCTGCTCATCTGTAAGGAGTACTACGACGAGCGAAGTACTAACTCCGAATCCTCATGATTGCGTTGGAGGTTGTCGATCATCGGTTGCGATCAATCCATCGGCAGAACTCATCGAAGTCGTTCATCCCGGCATCCTCGGCAATGTTGCGGAGAGTGCCGGTCTGAACGTGATCATGAAGCGGGACGCTTACCGTCCGGTCATCGGTCTCGTGGTCCGGCGGCGCGGTCCACTTCATGATGGCATGGTCGCCGGTCGTCCGAACCCATGCGAAGTTCCCCGCGTTTCCGAGCACTTTCACGATCTCCATGCCAGAGAAATCGCGCGTTACCATTCGTTTCCCGCTGTAGAGAGCGACAGGAATAGCGATGGGCGAGAGCGCGCGTGTGCGGGTGTGCTCATTCGAGAGCGTTGGGAAGGTCGCCCTCACCCTCGCTCCGACGACGGTTTTCCTCGGGGTCGATGCCCGCCTCTCGAAGCTCGTCGTCGGTCGGTGACCGGCCGCCGTCATCCTCAACGGCTTCGACGACGGCGTCGAGGCTTTCGAGAGCGCCCTCGCGGGTCTCATCCTCCGTGGTAAGTCCGTACTCGTCGTCGTGAGCTATCCACCATCCGTCTTCCTGAGTGAGCGTGATTCGGCGCTGTTCGGTACTCATGCTACCATCTCCTCGTCGAGCATCCATACTAGCGACGCGCCCACTTTTTTGCTTCGCACCTTTCCCTCGTTCTCTAGACGACGGAGGCGATAGTCGGCGTTCTGTCGGGCGAAACCCACCGAGTCAGCGACTTCGCTTGTCGCTGCTGGTTCATTCTCGCGCACCGCGTCAAGGATGTCCTGCTCATCGTACTTCGCGGCGAACCGTCCAGTGCTGTCCCGCGCGTCGTACGGCGTGTCTCCGCTCATGTCACTCTATCAGCGAGAGAGCTACTTAGCCCTTTGCCATGCGACATACCGATAGATTTAACACCCTATGCTGTATAGCACAGGGTAGAGACAGACCAGTCCTCTTGGGCGTTCTCAACGGAGAGAATGCCCGCGTGTTAGCGCACGCGGGCTGGCTGTCTTGTGAACGGGTCAACAGCCATGCGCACTACAAGCTTAAGCGGTCAAAACCGTGTCGCACCGACAGCGAAAGCATCCTCGACTGATAGTGGCGGTGGGCAGCGATGAGCGACGAGTTCTGCCCGAACTGCGGATCGGGCTTCTACGGTTACTTCGCCCGGCATCACAGCAAGTACTGTCCTCAGTGTGGACGGGGAGGCAGCCGATGAGCGTCGAAGCGCACCATACGACCGCCGTTCCTGTCGAACGTGCAGTTACCGGAAGCGCCATTAGCGACGGCGAACGCACGTTCTGTGGACGCTGTGGACGATCAATCGGCGAGGGGTCGCCGGTGAGTATCTATGCGTACTCAATGTCCGACGAGCACGATATTACAGTCGCACGAATCAACTGCAGCGATTGTGCGCCCGGTATTATCGCTCACCCGACGCTCGGTGGAACCGAGTGGCTGGTGCGCGGTACTCTCGCACTACGAAGTGATGTTGCATATCAATCGCATCAGCTCGTGTTCGTGCTCAATGAGGGTGTCGTTAGTATATCGCCGCCAACTGATGGTTCGGGCGTTGTATAGAGAGTAGCACTGATAGTCATAGTTCGTATATCGTAGGTTGACGTCTTGTTGAAATCGGTGTGCGAGATAGAGAGCATATATGCGAGCCGATCCGGAAGTCTCGTCGCTCGATAAAGCCCGTCGCCCCAAGTATGACACCGAGAAGATCGAGCACATCGAGCACTCGCAGTTACCTCACGCACCAAGGAATATAGTTGTACATATGGAATAAACTCTATCTCCTTCGCCAAGAATTTATTTGTAGCCATGCTGCTTCTCATATGATTCCCGGCACTACGAATGAACCTAAACGAATAGAAGCTTGGGAGACTCTTTCATATCTCACTCAAGGAAATCCCCTTCTGATTCTCATTTCTCTTCGACAGAACCCAGTACAAAATAAGACCAATTTGACAAAGAGAATCGAAAAAGAGATCGACCCATCCACGGTAGCAGAAATCATCAACGAGCAACAAAAGAGAGCGTTGATACGAGACCGGCCTAGTCCAGCCAAAAACCAATACGAAACAACGCTATTTGGAAATCTTGTCTTAGAAGCCTACAGTAACTTGCTCTCCAAGGTCGGATGGAAAGCTATCAAATACATCTCAAAATCACAAACAACTCTCACTATATTAAAATATCTTGATAGCAACCTTTCGACGTTGTCCGATCTCACGGAGGATGGTTCAATTTGTGCTAGCCGCTCAACAATTAGCAACCATCTCTCTAATCTCGAAGAACTAGGATGGGTCAACCGCAAGCCGCCCTATGAATGTTCATCTGCTGGCTCCACCATTATAGATGCGTATAGTGAGTATGCCAATCACATCGAACGGTTGACTGAAAGACGGCCATTTCTACGGCACTTCGATATGCCTGACCTACCACTCGAAGCAATCCCCGGAACAGAAATGACTGCGGCGAGCGTAGGTGATAGCGACGCACCAACACAAGCTTTCGTCGATACTATCGAGGGGGATTTCAATCATATTCGAGGAGCTACGCCAACTATCAACAAACAGTACGTACGAGAGTTCCGTCCGCTACTGGGATCAGACTGCCGAGTTGAGTTAATTGGCGATAGGAGTGTCTTGAGCGAGGCCAATACCACCTATATGTCAGCCTTTGCTAAAGGATTGGTCACACCAACGACAACCTTGCTCGTGTCGGATGAACCAATTACGGTCGGCATAGCAATCTTCGATCACGAAACTGTCTGGCTCGGTGCTTATGGCAAGTCCCGACGAGATCGTGCTGTTCTTACTGGTTCAAACAATGCACTCTTCAAATGGGCATCAGATGCTTACGAGGAAATATGTGAAAATGCCACTCCTTCATCTAAAGTTATCACTAAATCTGTGGCGGATATGCTAAAACCGTGAACCAGTACAATAACCGAAGGGCCGTTCGCAGTCCGCATCGACCAACAGCTCAGATAGGCCTTACCAAGAATAATAACCAATGACACCAATCACCCCTGACGAATATTCAGTAGGAAACAATAATTCAGACACGGTCTCGCTCTCAAACGGAACAACAGTCACTCTACCAATCAAGTATCGGAAGTGGACAATGGCAACAGCCGCATTTCCAGCCCCAATCAGTCAATTACGCGATCTGCTTCCGAGCCAGCTATCGCCTCTACGTTTACTGCCACGGAAAGGTGGAGTAGTGTTGTTCAGTGCCGAATATCAGGATGCTGGTTCGCTCGATGCGTACAACGAGGTCGGCATCATGATTCCAGCGCTTCACGAGACTGACCCCGGCCAGTGGGGAATGTCGCCACTATCACTTCTCAGACTCGGCCGCTCCTACGTCAAAGCCTATGTCCAGTATCTACCTGTTACTACCGAGGAAGCACGGTCTCTCGGCGAAATATGGGGCTATCCAAAAGAGGTTGCAGAAGTCAATATTGAAGATGACGACCGAACCCGTCGTGTATCGGTTCACTCAGACGGCAAGCACGTCCTTACCTTCGAGGTTGACCATGCTCGGACGAGACAGCAGTCAGTTGACCTCTATCCATACACCGGGCAGCAGGGTGCTGTACGAGCACGTATCGAAACACAAGGTGAGTATGCAATTCGACCATTCAGCAACCGTGCGTCGTACACACTTGGCGACCATCCCCAAGCAAACATCCTTCGCTCACTCGACATGGGGGAACGTCCTCTAAGCCGAGTCTACGCGACAAACCTCAAAAGCCGATTCCATTCTGGACAACACCTCGAACACTAATCTATGGCTTCATGCCCCAGATCCCAACGATCGAGGGGAATGTCATCCAATCTACCCGAAATCCAACGACCTCCAAACGTTTGTCGAAGGTAATTATACCAGTCTTCCTCCCCGAAGAAGCGGTGAGATCACCAGATGGATGGGTTATCACTTCTTAGAGGTGTCCGTAGCAGCGATGAACTCCTCCGGTTCGGCGTCAGGATCATGGAGAAATCGCTCGCCCAGTTCAGTGAGCTTGTAATAGCCCCGAGCCTCGTCAGGAAAGGGTTGATTAACAAGTCCATGCTCAGAGAGTTCGTTTCGCAGTCTCCTAGAAATCTGGCGTTTAGAAGGGGTACTATCGCCGTATCTACTCCGCAAATTGAGCCAAATCACCGCAGGGGTGACAATGATACCCCCATCGGCCAGTATTTCGAGGATGTATCGGTCAGTCTGAGTCATCCACGGGACCACGGGGGGCATTGACCCTCAGTACAAGCAGCTAGCGGTTTAAGATCGGTGAAGCGCACGGTTAGAGGCGTCTTTTGAGCCATTCATGTCGTCATATGGGGAAACGATTATAGGCATTGCGTTCAGAACGGGATATTGTCAGAGGCAATCGGATGCAGAAAACCGCACTCTATCGACGCAAGCGATGTCAGCAAGCGGCGAGCAGCAGGTGCGGGACGGACGCTCGGCTCACGAGCGTATCGTGTCAGCGCGGGAATCAACGTCGCAACCTGAGTGACTGGAGCTCACTCGGTATCGGCACCCGCGCTGACTGTCTCTGGCAACATCGGATTGCTGAGCCTTTCAAATCCAAACAATCCAATGAGCCAAAGCAACTCGTCCTATACAACAGAGCGACCTAAAGGTATTGCACGCGAACATCGACATCGGCAGCCAGCAACTACCGACGATACAGCCGAAGCTACCACAGAGCCGGCATGCTGGCGACACTCCCCCAGTGACTGGAAATGGCATGAGGTCCAGTTCACGGCCGCATACGCCACTATTCACGACCCGTGCTCGGAGTGCTTCCCCGATGGATCACCTGAGGTAAGCACACTCGAAACTGTCGTCCGAAGCTGTAGTTATCCGGTGAAATATCATCGACCACGAGATGCGGACGAAACGAATCCTCCCGAGCCATCGCGTGAAACGAACGGTCGTGAGCCCGAGACTGGACCACAGTTCGGGGACGAGGCGACGAGCAAGTCTCTCAACAGCCTCACCGAACTGCAAGAAGGCGATGGTGTACTCTGGGAAGGCCAATCGACTCCGTTGGTCGTCGTCGAACCTGCGACTACCCCGGATGGGACGATCTCACTCGTCGGCCCGAACGGCGGCGAGTACCACATCGAAGGCCGGCCCGAGTGCGCGCGGTCGTACTACATCAGTCCAGGATATGCTTGCCAGCGCGAGCTACGCCGTGTCGTGCCAGCAAGCGACCACCACGGATCGGAGAGGGCGTAACGAGGAGCCAAGTGGATGGAGCCGCACACCCCACCTCTACGCTCTCCCGTGGGTTCTCTACGGTCTGTCAGAGCGTCATACAAAACCATAAATAGGCTGCGATGCACCGTCAGTCCAAAGCAGGAGCTAACGAATCAGTGCCGACGAGGAGGTTTGGTACACCTTTCCTTCGCGGCCCACGGAACATATAGGTTTCGCCCTACGCGCAGAGGCGTTGCTGTCTCACGTTGGGCAGCCAACTCGGCAACGAGTAGCGTTAGCCGTGGGTATGACGGCTTTCCCGGCCGTCAGCACTCCAATCACGGGCCATAGAATATGGCCGCACGTCACAGAGCACACACCCATCGACACGAGGACGTACAGCCAGCCGACCACTGTAGCGACCGCGACTCCGCTCGGCGAGTACAAGCGCGGATGCGCCGCGCGAAAGAAGCCGTCCGCTATCGCCATCGCGAGCATTCCAATTCGCCCGCCGAGGGTCGGGAGGTGCGCGTATGACTCCGAACGAACCCGACTGCCAGTCAGACTGGGAACAGTTCGGAGGTGATGTCCCCGAACCAGCAACCCGCGTCGTCCACCGCAGCGAACCCCACGACGTCTACATTGGACGCGGCGACGGCGGCGATGCCCATCTCAATAACACCGACATCGACGAGACAGGCTGGCTCGGCAATCCGTACAAAACTGAATCGGGGGGTGGCGACTATACCCGAGAGCAGTCAATTGCTCTCTATCGCGCCGACGTTCTCAATCGTCTCGATGATGATCCTGCCTTCGGGGCCGCACTCGCCCAGCTGAAAGGCCAGCGTCTCGCCTGCTACTGCCGACACGCTCGCGAGACTGAACCCGCCTGTCATGGCGACGTTCTCGCGAGAGTGATAGAGGGCCTGAAACCCGTCGAAGCGACTGATGCTGACTCCAGCTCCGATGCTGAGCGCGAAACTGGCCGCGATGGTGACAGTAGCAAGCGATGACCGACGTTCGCGTTCCCGTCGAGCGCGAAGCCGACGGCGCGCTCTGCTGTCCGCGCTGTGTCGCCATTGACGGCTACGAAGAGGCTCCGGACCTCACCGAAAGCCTCGGCGAATACGAGATCCCGACGGCTGCGATTGGTGAACCACGCCCCGACCGCGAGACGGTGCCAGCACTCGGCCGCTACTGCGACCAGCACGACGTCTACCTGGTCGCAAGCTACGGCGATCTCGCCGACCAGCGGACACAAAGGAATGGAAAATGGATCGCGGTCCCCCTCCATACGGCAACCGACCAGCCGATAGCGGTCCCCATTCGCCTCGATGAAATGCTCGGAGGGTCGCGATGAGCGCCGAGCACCTCCCGAAACCCGTCCACAGGGATGCCATTCGTGTGAGAGAGGACGATATCTTTATCACGCGCCTCCCTGTCGGACTATGGCATAAGCTAGGAACCCAAAGCGCCAAGAGAAAACGGGGCGAGGAATCCCACTTCCTTCGCCCCGCTTTGGACAGGCGCGGTCGCCGATTTCCACACCGGTTGACCGTTACCTGTTCTCTCACGGCCGACGACCATATAGTTTGCTCCTTCGTTAGCCGTTGCTCTCGGCTACGTCGAAGGCCGCAAACGGCTGTTGGTCGTCGGTACGACGGCTCTCCCGTCCGTCAGCGCTGGAACGGCGGGGCTCCCCCATGAGTCAGCGAACACCAGCCACCGATAGCGGCGCGGCTAGTCAGCCCTCAAGTTCGGAAGCGGGCATTTCGCTCGTTCCGCCCGGCAGCAGCGGCCAGCTTACGCTCGATACGCCCCTCGTGCGTCAGGTTGGTCCGCGATTCACCGAGTGGCTTCCCGATGTTCTCGACGCGCTCCTCCCGATGATTACCCAGACCGCGCGCGAACTCGCTTTTGAATACGACCGCCGAACCCTCCGCGACGAACGGCCGTATCGGTTCGCGGCCGACCTTTTCGATACCCACGGCGTTGGGACCGCACCAAGCGCAGACACGCCCGCGCATCCGTTCAACGACGCTCTTGCGAAGTTCGCCATTTCATACTACGAGGTCGACCCCGACGAGCTGAGTGATCGCAAGCGCGACATCTATGAGTACGCCCGCGACGAGATACTCGAACTCGGCACGCGCGACTTACCGGGAGCGCCGACCGGCCTCAACGCTCTCGGTGAGACATTCGTCCCACTGCTCGACGCCGGCGACAGAACTCCAACGATGGTCCTCAGCCTCGATGGCCCGGCATGGGAGGAGGTCGATGACGAGCGGACGGCCGCCCGCGCTCTCGACGCACTCGCGCTGCTCGCCGAAGTGATCAATATCCGGTTCATCTGCTCGCCGCGACTCGACGCCCATCTCGAACGCACCCACCCGGAGTGGTACGACGAACACCTTACTGACTCCGGGGATGTCAACCGGGAACCAGCCCCCACCGAGACGAGCGAGAGTTCGCTCTCGGGGGCATGGAATGCTATCGGGGAATTCGCCCCCGGCGGTGGCCGTCTGCGGCTGCTCGCGGCGCTTGACCCGGATGGCGAGCGAGAGGTGCGCGATCTCAAGGCTGACTCCGAAATTGACCTTTCCGAGGGGGCTATCGACCGCTACGTACGCGAGTTCGACGATGAGCACGACCTCGTCGACATCGATGCTCGGCCGAAATACAACCGCGTCTCGCTCACAGACACTGGAACGGCGGCACAGGAGCTTATCGGCCCGGAATACCGCGTTTTCCACCCTGAACAAACCCGCTTCGATGGCCGTCTTACTGGCACCCGACACGGTTCAACAGGTGTAGTGTGTTGGTCAGACCGCGAAGAGAGCCCCCCAACCGCCGGCGGTTGCGGTAGCGGTGGCGGTCGCGGCGGTGCGGGGGCGTCCTCCTCACCTTCCTCGTCTTCATCTTCGCCTTCGTCTTCGCCCTCGTCTTCGGAGCACTCTCTGCCTGCAAGTGCTCCGACCGCCGAGGATTGGCTCGCTGCAACCGGTGAAGCATCCGAAGCTGGCTTTGTGCAATGGCTCGACGGTCCTGACGGTCGCCTCGACGCATGGGAGATGCACGAACGGCTCCTCGCTGGGCGTCGTACCGAGGGCGTCACCCTCGTTGACGAACCCGTCAAGCCGTTCGAGAACGGAAAGGTGAGCTACGTCTCCTGTTTCGAGGACCATGCGCAGGCTGTCGTCCAGTGGGGTGGCCCCCTCCACACGCTGGTTCGCATCACATCGACCTTACTCAGCCAGAAGATGTTCTCGAAGGTACTCTCACCGTCGGCGGTTGGCGACGACCTCGAAGAGCTGTACGACGGTGCGCTCGATGACGCGACCAAAGACGTACTTCGACTGGGTGCTCAGATCGGCTGGTTCGGTGAGGACGAACAGGAATACGACGGTCTCCGTGAGCGCTTCGGCGAGATTCGCCGGCTGTTGCTCTCAAAACTCGCGGAGGTCGAAGACGCCGATGCGACCGAGTGGAGTGACCTCTGTCGGGATGCTCACGGACTGCTCGCCTCGGCGACGCATCTCTACCGGGCGGTCGGGGTAGATGTCACGATCCACGTCCGGGTTCCCGACACGAAGAAACTGCGGGCCGGCGAACGTCGGTATCAGGACTTCCTCGACTTCTTCAAGCATACCGTCCCCAAGAATGCCTCCTACGGGATTCACTCGGTCTATCGGATGCTCTACGAGGACCGAGTGGACAAGCTCAAACACCGGATGAGCGTCGAGTTCGACGCCGACGCAGCGGCAGACCTCACAGCGTCATGGGTGATTTCGGGACCGACCGCCTCGACGTTCCGCGACGACGTACAGCGGGCCATCGCCTCGAAGGTCACCGACGTTCGTGAAACCATCCAGGAGGGCATCGAGCGCGGCGTCAGTCTTGCAATTCCGGTTGTCGAGGGCAATTCGTACGGAGCGCTGCGGCGGGTCATCGACCGCCATGCCGAGCGAAAGGGCTTCGCGGCTCTCGATACCGACGAGCGCCGCAAACTCGTCCGTCTGGCGGCAGCGACACTCGGCGACGAGCCGGGTCGGTGCTCGCCGTATGCACTGGCCGAAGCGCTGCTCTCGTTGGGGAAAGCTCAATCACCGACGCAATCGCTCACGTCGAGTGACCTCGCGGCTGGTCTCACCAAACTGCCGGCCGAACGGCTCGTTCCGTCCCTGCCGCCGACGATGCAGAAAGCGCTGAAGGCGCTACTGGTCGCTGACGAACCGCTTGGAGCCTCGGAAATCATCGATCGGGCGGGTATCTCCGAGCGCTCCTACAGCCGCAATATCGAGGAACTGGCGGCACTCGGGGTGGTCGAATCAGTAGGTGAGGGCGGCCACAAGAAGTGGCGAGCGTGGATCATCCCGTGGTGGTCGCCGCTCGCCGGCGTCGATACACCACGTACTGCCGAGACCGACGAGAACGGGGTTACGCTGCCTTCTCGTTGGGACGACATCCTGTACGAAATCGCGCTTGACCTCGGTTGCGATCCTGAATACGAGCTGTTTGCTGGGTTCGTCGATGTAGATGAGGTATTTGCAACACTGCCAGCGCTGGAACGGTGGCGCGGGTTCATCGAGAGTCACTACGGACTCGTCGACATCGAACATTCGGCGTCAGCCCCCGATGGTGATGTCATGGAGGACGGTCCCGACGCTCTCCCCTCGGTCGAGATCGGTTACGGTCGGACAGATCGGGGTGGCGAACAGGTATCTCTCGGCGGGACGAACAGCTCTACGGAGTAGCAACCGAATCCATATTCTGCTTTGTATGCTCTCCGGTGGCTGTCAGAAATGGCTTGCAAGATACAGGGCGCGTATCTTGCACATCGTCTACGCTCAATGGGGTGATTTGATGTGAAGAAGTAGGACAGCACTCTTCCCAACGCTTAACCCCCTCAGTGTAGCTTCAATCCTGAACTTGCGAGCTTTCTTCGAGCGGAATCGGGTAGAGTTGGCGTAGCTTGATTCGCGCGTCGTCGGTGGTGAACTGCCAGTCGATGAGTCGATCAGCAACGTTACGATCTGTTTGCCACGCAGCGACCTCCGACCGGAGAGTCGCTGCGTGATGGATGCGGCGGTCGAGACACTGGCGTTTGAGAACGCCGATCTCGATTTCAGCCATATTCAGCCAACTCCCGTGCTTTGGTGTGTAGTGAAACTCGAATTGATCGAGATACGCTTGAGCCTTGTCGGGTGGAAAGAACTGATAGAAGCCGGCTGGATTGTGCGTATTGAGCTGATCAACCACGACCCGGATGCAGTCAGCATCCGGGTAGTGGACATCTGCGAGTTCGACCATCCGATCAATCCACTCGGTGGTGCGTCGCCTGTCGGTGATTTCGACGTTTACCCAGCCGGTCAATGGTTCCGTGGCGAGATGGATGCGCATCTTGCCGTTGCGTTCATAGTGAGTATCTACGCGTGCGACCGCTCCCGGTTCTGCCGGGAGCGGGTCGCGTTTGTGGCCACGAAGCGCCTTACTGGTCTCGTCGAAACAGACGACCGGACGATTCTCGTCGTAGGGTTCGTGGTAAAGATCGAGAACGTCCTCCATATAGTAGACGAAGTCAGCGTCCTGTTCGGGTGGAATCGCCCAGTAATCAGAGAGATGCGGTTTCAGGGTGTTTTTTTAGACGCTGTCTCACGGTTTCGTGAGAGATCGACTCGAAGTCGATCTCGTCGAGGGTGACGAGTTCATCGGCAAGGAGATGCAGTGTCCAACGAGCTTGTCCCTCGGGAGGTTGGCTGCAAGCGAGTCGGATGAGGTGAGCCTCGGCGTTCCCGTCGAGTTTACGTTCGTACTCACGGTCGGGCTTGCGGCGATGAATCGCCGCGAGCCCTTGTTTGGCGTAGCGTTTTCGGGTATTGTAGACGGTTTTCCGATGACAGCCGACGTGCTCACTGATTGTGGAATCAGTGAGCCCGTCATTGGCCTTCAGGAGAATCCGTGCTCGCGTGTTGTCCTCGGACTTTCGTTCACCGGTCGAGATGAACCATTCCAGCGTTTTGCGGTCTTCATCAGAGAGATCAACAACGTGTTTCTTCGCACCCATTCTGGTAGATACGCGCTCAGAAGAGATAAACTGGTATGTTCACCGTTGAAGCTACACTCAGCTGCGAGAGGTCGGTTCTCTACAAGTTGTAAATCATGCTTATCCGCCGCAGCCTTTGGGCTGTGTAGGTGAGCCAGCGGGTTCGGACGTTCCGGGTGCAAAACAAAGATGGACGAAATCCATCCCTGAATCCATCACAAGACGTTTCAGCGGTGAGTCCCTGAGTGCCCCCACGGAATCACATCCAACAGGAACACTCACCCCTGTCGGGCAGCACGCCCATTTGGGGCCTGATGGCCCCGTCGTCGGTGCCGCGTGGGTTGATCCGGGTGGTCACTTGCTTCATCGAATGTGGGACCGTCGAACCGACGGACACCACCATGTCACCCTCACCCGCCGCAGACGACAGCCCGGAGTACAGCCATACGATCATTCCGTCCCCACACTCACGGTGGTCCCGGCGATGACCGTCATCGCGAGTTTCAGCGTCGAAGCCGCCGAGATCACTTTCGGGCAGGCCTTGGCTGCGACAGAGACGCGCCTCGAACTCACCCAGTTCGTGCCCGTCGACGGCGAGTTCATCCCCTATTTCTGGAAAAAACGCGACGGCGATACCGAACAATTCGAACAGCACGCTCGCGAGCATCCTGCCGTCGCATCCCTCAACAACCTCGATGGGCGAGTTGACGCCGCTCTCTATCGTATCGAGTGGTCCGACGAGGTCGACGGGTTTCTCGACGCGCTTCACGACCACGACGTTCTCGTCGAGGAAGCTACTACCAACCACGGCGAAGAGTGGTACTTTCGGCTTCGTGCGTTCGGCCAGAGCGAACTCTCGGCGTTCCAGACTGCCTGCTTCGACGCTGGTATCGACATCAGCGTCCAGCGGATGGTACACAACCCCGATACAGACACAGGAAATTCACGAGCACTCGTCGGTGTGACTGACAAACAGCGCGAAGCGCTCGATCTCGCGCTCGAACACGGGTATTTCGCAACCCCGCGCGAGCACTCCGCGACCGAACTCGCCGAGATGGTGGATATTAGCCGGCCGGCATTCTCTCGACGCCTCCGGCGCGCTCAGCAGAGTGTTTTCAGCAATCTGTTGCGCGCTCCCGAAGCGTAATGCCGGCAACGCAAGCGAAGGGAGAGAACTAGCCTCTCTTTCGCTGGCTCGAATCGATATAAAGGCTGCACGGATGGAACGGGAGATTCTACCTATCATAGGCCCCAGGTATGGGACAAGTTATGCCAGAATGCAACAACTGCGGGGAGTTCGTCACTGACCAATATGCCCGGGTGTTCGCCCCGCCCGAGATACACGGTGTACGGGTGTGTCCGAACTGCGAGGACAAGCTCCGATCGGGCGCTGAAATCCGAGAAGCGAATGCCCCGCGTAACAATGGTTGAACAGATCTCGGCGGGGCGCTCGCCGACGCCACAACTACCATCGTTGACTGGCTCGGCGAGCACCGCTCGTTTCCAGCTACCGGCTGACCGGTTCGCCTTCGCTCGTCTGTTCGAACGGATCCCTAACGTGCGTATCGAGTGCGAGGCTACGGTCGCTAATCCCGCCGATCACGCGCTGGTGGTCATCCGAACCGAGGAGAGTGAGGAGATTGATCCTACCCTCCTTCGAGACGATCCAGCCGTCGCGGCAGTGGACTGTTTCAGCGAGCGTTCCGACGGGATTGCATGCCGGGTGACGTGGAAGGGACGGCCCCATCGTCTGATCCAGCAACTCACTGCCGCGGACGTGACGCTGCTCTCGCTACACGGGAGCGACGGCGTATGGAAGCTCCGAGTGCTGGCCCCCGACCGGAAGGGAATCAAACAGGCGGACGAGATTCTAAACGAGCTCGGATGTAACACCACGTGTGAAAACATTGGATCCTTTAACGGTGGCGAGGATTCGATGCGGTTAGGATTAACTGACGACCAACGGGAAGCGCTGCTCACAGCGTTCGAGATGCATTATTACGATATTCCCCGAGGTGCTCATGCAGACGACGTGGCAGATGAACTCGGTATTTCTCATCAGGCACTGTCCGAGCGGCTCCGGCGGGCATACGAGGGATTGATAGCCACCAAATTCTCAACAAATGACTGATACTATAGATTCAGATGACGGGGCGATTGAAACGTGTAGCGAGTGCGGAGAGTCGGTACTCGCCGTTTACCTCACTGAGGGACGGTGTAGGGAGTGCAGAACGTAACTTACCACAGAGAGGATGGCACTGAGAGGCATTCAGGGCGGTGAGTGCTCTGAAACGGTTTCGCTCTCGATGGTGTGGTGAGTTCGCATGAAGTGATTCATTGCCTGGCTAGCGACCTCGCGGCAGGTGTGGTGCTCACGACTGGCGCTCCAGTCACATTCGGTACAGTAGTTTCGGTGGTACGACATTGGTGACGACAGTATATCTCTCTTTGTCGCTCCACCGGCAAAATTCTATGGTGGCAAGGAGAGTAGCGTGACTCACACACATCCGGTTGCGTGTCAAGGAGGGGAATGCTGATTCTGTACCCTCACCGATGAGCGCGGACGATGTGCAAGATACACGCTCTCTATCTTGCAGGCCGATTTCAACAAGACAACGACCTGCAACACGAGATTTCGACTATCTCTGCCAATCAACCTCTCAAAAGATGAGCCTCGCTTCCTGCAACGGTCGCTTCGGCGCTCGTTGTCTGGATCGATGCAGGTAATCAGTTCCCAGTTACTGCCGGGAGGATTTCGCTTCGCGCACCTCGTTACCCTCTCGAAGCATATCCGGACATTCGGGACAGACTCGCACCGCCTCCATGCCGGTCGGAGCGAACACTCGCACGTACCGTTCGGTGACGAACGCGCCACAATTCAAACATTCAGACATGGTGGAGTACACCGACGCTCGGCACTTCGTTCTATCGGCCCCGAGTCCATGCCGGGCAGAACCTCCGTCGTGATCGGCCCAGCGGCGCATTCGGCCGTCCGACGCGTCCTGCCTTATGTAACAAACAGCAGCCTTATACAGTGGCAGCTGTTACATAAGGCAAGACCATGCCAGCAGAGACCCCGCCGACAGCGCCACCGTCGCTGCCGAAATACCTCGCCGAGGGCCTGCCCAAGCAGGATGTCGAGGCGCTTTCGGACGCCCGCGAGTTCATCGACGAACTGATCGAGTGGAAACAGCGGCCAGTCGGCGAGGACGATCTGCCCGAGGCGGCCGAGCCGATTGACGACGAGAGTGCTGAGAGAACAGGGACGGTGGTGATGGAGAAAGTGACCTGTGGCGACGAGAGCTGCAAGTGCATGACCGACGGCGAGAAACACGGCCCGTACAAGTACCGGTACTATCGCAAGGACGACGGTACGCTCACCTCCGAGTACATCGACAACGAATAATTTGCTCTGCTGGCTCTCCGGTACTTGGCCTTTCCTTATGTAACTATCGCACCCATAGCCAAGAGAGATGTTACATAAGGTAGAAAGCCAAAAGAGAGCGTCGGCGACACCGACGCGCTGGCGACCGCTCTCGCAAGCGTGCAGGCATTCGGTTCTGAGTGGGATACCACGGATAGCCACCGCTCACGAGGCGCTGCGAGCGGCAATGGGGAGCGCCGACCGACAGACCCGCACTCGCATCGAGAACGGCATGCTCCTCGCTTTCGCGGCCGCACGCCGCGCTCTGACCGTCCGAAATCAGCCTGTGTTCCACGAGGACGACTATCTCAATCCAGTCGTAGGATTAGATACCACCGGCCGCGAGAGATTGTGAGGAACTCGCTATCGCTGCAAGTTCCCCAAACATGTGCGCGAGGCCAGACACTCCAAGCGATCCTGCGGTTCGGCTGAGACAAGGAGGACGCGGTCGTTTCGTGCACACCTCAGTACTGGCCGAGGGCCCCATCGCTGGTCACTGGAAAGGGCTTCGCTCAGCTGAACTGGGTTTATAGAGTGAGCTATGACGATTCGTTCTCCCAGAGCTGTTCGACACGCTCGCTTATGTTCGCCATCGTGCGTGCGAACACGTAGTGAGGTTCGACTCTCCCCATAGGATCGGTGATCGGATCGTCAGCGGCGGTCGGCGGCTCGTGGAAATGCTCACGGGTGGCATTATGGGGGTGTGGGTGTCGATCCCAGCGACACTGCCACTCGTCGCTCTCCCAGACTTCGCGGTAGTGGAACATGTAGTCGTCAGTCTTGTACCACCGCACCTGTAGGGTCACCGTTTCTATCGCTCCCGGGTAGTGATCCGGATCAAGCTCGATGTACAACTCCCGTCGTCCACCCGGGTCATCGTTCAGGTATACCCGATGGACGAACCGATGGGTCGATGCCAACTGCTGGATAGTCTCGATGACGTTGTCGTCGATCGGCCCGGTTGCTCCGTGTGCCATCCAACGATCCTCAATCGGCCGACAGCGCCTCGTCACTCCGCTTGCGGGCCAATCGGAGTGCTTCCCGGTAGCGCTGGATATCGTTACGCAGAGTCTCCCAGGAGGTTAGTGCCTCCCAGATTTCGTGAATCTCGTCGTGAGTGGCGTTTTCCGGCGGGAATTCGACATTGGCTGGCAACTCGGCATTGAAACGGTTCTGATACGCTTCTTCTCGGTCCTCCAACTCACCGAGCTGGTCGAGCAGTTCCGCTTCGGAGTGCTCGACCGACAATTGATGTGCGCGTCGCCACGCGAAGTACTCGTCATTCCGACGATACCGAGCCCCTTGCGGGTCATCGGTTTTCGAAATGATCCGCTCGCCAACGAGTTCTTCGAGGTGTTTGCGTGCTGTCTTTGGCGAGCATTGCGCGCGCTCTGCGATGTATGACACTGGTTTAGGTTCTCGAATCCCAGCTGTCACTTGTTTGATTCGGTGTCTTGTATCGTGGGTTTGAGCCCATGACTCCAACTCTTCGTCAAGCATTTCGTCCGTTGGAGTAGGACCGAAGCTCGCCATGCTAGGTATATATTTACGCTACTTCAGTAAATATGTTTTGAGTTCATGACTGCCTCACCTTGGAATCTGTGCCAGCGAATTATCGAGACGGTTTCCAATTCTTAGATGGTTTAGAAATTGTGGAAATCGTAGAATTTGTACGATTCTCAGGGTTCGTAGAATGTGTAATTGGGATTCTCGTCTTCGAGAATGTTGGCTGACGCGCGTCAGACAATAGTCCTAGTGCTTAACCGGCACGGAAACATTGTGCGAATCGTGTACATCTTAAACACCTCAAACATGGCACGATTTCCAAAAATTCCACAAATTGTAAACTGTGGAGGTGGCGAGTAAATGGCGCGTGCGATAAGTGTCTCGCTCCAAAAAGGTGGAGTCGGCAAGACAACGATCGCAATCAATCTGGCAGACACGCTTGGTGCCCGCGGTCACGATGTGCTCCTTGCCGATCTCGATCAGCAGGGGAACGCTACCGAAGGAGTCGGATTCAGAGACGTCTACGAGGAAGGGGACCCGAACATCGGGGACGTGCTTACCGAGGATGATCCGCTGGATGTGCAGGCAGTCATTCGATCTCGTGAGGGCTTCGATGTGCTTCCTGCTCACGTCAACCTCGATGACGTCGAGGACAAGGTACGGAATTCGACGTTCGGTATGTTGTGGGTGCGTCGCCGAATCGTTGAACCTCTATTGGAAGATGAGTATGAGTACATCATCATTGATTCGCCTCCGAGTCTCGGCCCCCTATCCGACGCGGCGCTCATCGGTGCCCGGAATGTCACAGTGCCACTGCTAATGAGCGAGCCCAGTATTAGTGGCTTCGAACGAATGTGGGAGTACCAGATTCAGCCTATTCGAGAAGAGGTCGATCTGGACCTGCTGGCAATCGTTCCGAACGACCTCCAAGGAAACAACGAGGAACGACGTATCATCGAGGACTTGGAGAACTCTCCGTTCAGCCAGTACCTCCCGTCGTTCGCACGTTCAGATCTATTCGACGATGCAATGACCCCTGGTCCAGGTATTCGCCACCGAATTGCATTCAGCCGTGCATGGCGAGAAGGCAAAACACTTCGAGAATACGATTCTGACAATGATATGCTCGTGCGGTTCGATGAACTGGCGAAGATTGTAGAAGATGGAGGGGTGATCGAGGGCGATGGCTGACGAAAACCGTTTTGCAGGCATTGGCGAGGAACTTGAGGAGAAAGGCTCTGCTCAGCCGAGCGTAGATAAGGAAACACTTGAATCTAGTGACGAACCAGACGCTACCGATGGAGCGGATGACCCCTCTGAGGAGGAGTCTGAAGGGGGGCCAGCTTTCGGATTCGATGCAACCACTCCAAAGAGTATCTATGTCCGCGAGGAGACCCTCAAGTCGTTCGAAGATGCAGAGTTCGAGGTTGAGTCGATACTCCGCCAGGAGCACGACGTTCGGAATGTGACTGGTCGGGAGTTCCACGATGCGATGATCCACGTCCTTACTGAGCATGTTGACGAGATCGCTGCAAGAATTCATGATGTCCGAGAGGACAACTAGTCGGCCGACACAGCCTAGAATTTGTGGGCATTTTAGAAATTGTAGAAATCGTTGCCAACGCGTCTCGCTGAAGGACTATCAAAGCAGGATAGCAAGACACTCTCGAAGCGTACGAATACATCGAGGCGCTGATTGAAGGTGGCGAGAAGGTGCTGAATAGAGTAGCTGAGGGGTAGTGATACCGTTCACCTTTCCTTACCTGCGAAAGCCCGCACAACGAAATGCATCGGCTCGCTCTGACTCAACAGCAACCGATTCTTTTAGAGTTGGTCTGTGAGTGGAGTCGGAGGAACAACCCTTCTAGCACGCAATTTCCCGAGGGTTTCGAAGAGTGAATCCGTCTGGATGGCTCATTCGATATCCGTATATCGATATATTTTACTGATAGAATAACCACCTTTGGGATATGTACGATCTGACTGGCTTCCAGCGCGATCTGCTGTACGTTGCAGCCGAACAGGACGAACCGCACGGACTTGCAATTAAAGACGAACTTGACCAGTACTACGAGACAGAAGTCCTCCATGGACGTCTCTACCCGAATCTCGACACGCTCGTCGAGAAGGGACTAATTGAGAAGGGCCAGATCGACCGCCGAACGAACTCCTACGAGGTCACCCAGCGTGGCCACCGCGAGATTGAGGCCCGCCGCGAGTGGGAAGAGCAGTACGTGGCTGCTGAAGCCGAGGCTTGAAAGCCCATGAGTAGCGTTTCTCTTCGCACTGCTCGCTCTTTGAGAGGTTGCTCGTCAAGAGCGGTACTGAACGCTGCTGGTACAGAGAGCGTCTAATGGTCGAGATCCCTGACCGGCTGGAGTGTCTGTTCAGCGCTTCGGTCGAAGAGGATGAAGGCTCTTACAGCATCGAGATACCGCGAGAGGAACTCGACGTGGGAACGGTTTCAGCCGGCGAGACCTATCGCGTGGTGATCTTGGACGAGCCCCAGCCCAGAAGCGAGAGTCAGCCGGCTGAAGCGCCGGCGACAGCAGGGGCGTCATCGTCTTCGACGCCACCGGTATCGAGCGGTGACGTCCGCGAGGTGACCATCGAATCGCTGGGCGAGCAAGGCGATGGGATAGCGAAAGTTGAGCGCGGATACGTACTGTTCGTTCCCGGAGCGCGCCCTGACGATGAAGTGACTGTCGAGATCACCAACGCTCGGGAGAATTTTGCGTTCACGCGAGTGCAGGATGACTCGGATACTTCTGTAGATCGCTAGCCATTATTCGGCCGCAGAGAGCGGCTATTTGTCGTGGGAAATCGCTTGACAGGAGTACATTTATCACATAGCAGTGTGGTGTTCGCGTGAGGAACTCATGGCAAGCGACAAGCGAAACTTCACGCTCCGAGAGGAAACCGGCGAGGAGACAAGCGTGTTCACCGGGAGCACGCCGCGCCAAGCAGCGCTGAAGGCTGCTCGGCAGTTCGACCCGGCAGAGAGCGAAGATCAGGCACCACGCAGCCAACTCCGTCTCCGAGAGAAAGGAACGCAGAAACTCCACATCTACGAAGGATGGGCGTGGCGCGGCGACGCACCCGAGGACAAACCCGACTGGATGCCCGAGACGATCACCGAAGCGAACGTCTCGAAAGAGGGTATCGAGCATCTCGACGAGCTCTGACGCTTAATTGGCTGATACAGATTCATATACGGGCGGTTTGAAGCATACGTATGGATAAAGGGCGGCGGATACCGCCGTTCGCTGATGACGCGCTCTCCGTGGTGACCGAAGCGGCTGGCGGAACCGGCGAAGAACTCCCCAACGACGAAGCCAAAGCAGTGATCGCTGACGCCGAGGGCTTCGACGAAGCCGACGCCGAAGCAGCGCTTGACGTGCTGCAGAGTCGCGGGTATGTCTATTACGTTGAAGAGCATGTTCGGATCACGCCGACTGAGGACTGAAGCACCGGCTGTCACTCTGGTCCCACCCCCTTGGTAGGAGGCTGGACATGGTGACTCCCGTTCAAAATGCGGTGTGTGGCCCACGAGTGTTTTTCACGTCCGCTCTCTGAACGCGAGCATGGCGATTCCGTTCGGCGCGACGTGGGGCACGCTAATCGAACGCTGTGAGGACCTGCCCGACGAGGCGACGCTGATCACGCCGTTGGCTTCGAAACGATTCCGCATCACCGACGTCCAGGACCAGCGTATCATCATCGAAGACGTCGATTCGGGTGACTCGCAGCCGCTGCAACGCGAGCAGTTCGAAGCGCTCACCGAGCATACACGCGAGGCTATCGATAGTTTCGAGCTCTCCCGGCTGCCGCCGAAAGCCGAACCGTACGCGGCGGTGCTCGCACTTCACCCGCGCTACGTGCTCGACGAGCGCGAGAGCAAGCTAATCGAACTCGACGAAGCCGATGAAAGCGCCGTGCTGGACGATGCACCGCACTTGTCGATGGACGCAGGCGGAGACAGCGAACAGGACAGCCAACGCGAGGAGCCCGAGATCGACGTCTATTCGGACATGCTGCTGTTGATCGACGCGCTCGAACGCGAGGACATGAGTGCCCTCGACGACGTCGAGACGCCCGTGCTGGTAAACCTCTACACCTTGTTGTCGGATGTCCAGCGCAATGCCAACGACCTGCGCAAGGACGTGACCGACGTTCTCTTGGAGCGGGTCGGGCACGACCGGCCGCTGCACGGCCAGTATGGGTCGGTCCAGCGAACGACGCGACGGAACCGCTCGCTCAAGGATGACGAAGAAGTGCTCGACGCGTTCGAAGAGACAGGTATCGATCGCGAGCAGTTGCTCGGCGTCGACCGGAGCAAGGTCGAGGAAGCGCTGGATGTCGTCCCAGTCTCCGAGGAGGACGTGTACGATGTGAGCGAGAGCGAGTACGTGCGCAAAGCTGAGGTGGATGAACAGCGCAAGGAGACACGCCTGCAGGGATTGAAAGACCGGCTGGCGGTCAGCGACGATCCCGAAGCGGATGTCTTGCGTCAGGAAGTCGAACGCTTGGAGCAGGAGATCGAAGAACTGACTGAATTCTCGCCGGCGAGTTCGTTCGAGACGTCGGCAGAAAGCGGCTGAGATGGATGATTGCGGAGACTAGGTGAGCGAAGCAGGGGATTCAGGGACAGACTTCACCACGGTCAGAGAGTCAAAAGACGGCAATAAGAGTTAACCCTCATCAATACGTGATATTGTGCATTATGATAGATAGACTGGAACGAGAGGTCGATATGCTATCACGGCACTTCCAAGTGTTAGAGCTGGTTCTTGAGAACGAACCCATCGGCATTGTGAAGATGTCGAACGAAACAGGCTACGAACACCACGAAGTGCGCTACTCGCTGCGGGTGCTTGAAGAAGAACAGCTGATCGAACCGACGAATAACGGTGCAATCGCAACCGACCAAGCAAGCGAGTTCGTTGCAGACCTTGACGAGAAACTCGACACTGTCAGCGACAAACTCGAAGATATGCAAATCGGCACCGAGCTTGAGGTGGGACATTAACGACTCTCGACTCTTCGTCTATATCTCCTCACGTCAATTCAATCTCGCCGAAGAGTACGCGAGTTGAGTGCCCAATTTGCGGGAGCACGTTCATTCACTCTAAGTGTGGGGATACTTGGCACCGACGAGTCCCCCGAGCTGGCTGGCGTGATGTGGTTGCCGAGATGGTAGAGGAACTCGATTCGGAACATCGATATGCCAAACGAGTAAATCTGTGCGCACTGTAGATTCGGATCCAGCTGTCGCTTGACACCAATGAACCATCGCAGATGAAGAAATTCCCGTCGATTCCACGAGTTGCCAATGCTCCTGACGGACTCTTCGAAGAGGGCCACTTGTGGCTCCTCGAGAAGCTTGATGGAGCGAATTTTCGCTTTCAACTCCAGCAATCGGGACTGATCTTGTTTGGCGATCGGAGCCGCATCTATGAGGATCCGGACGCTATTCCTGCTCCGTACCAGCACGCCGTCCGACACATTCGAGAGAATCTCAATCGTGAAGCGCTGCGGAATGCCGTCGACACCGTAGAGGATGTCGTCTTCTTCGGAGAAGCGATGCACCACCATACGATCAGCTATGACTGGGAACGTACGCCCTCGTTTCTGGGGTTCGGCGTCTGGTCAGCCGAGGCGGGAGCATTCTATCCGTTTGATACTGCCGAACAGATTTTCGGCCGTCTCGGCCTCGAAACCGTAAACGCCTTCGAGAAGGAGTGTCGCGCCCGACATTTTGACCTTGATTCGTACATAGTCCCGCAGTCTAACTGGTATGACGGTCCCGCCGAGGGTGTCATCATCTGGAACAAGCGAGGCCACCGTGCGAAGTTGCTTCACCCCGTGTTTCGAGAGGTCGATGAAACGGTTCCAGTCGATGCATCAGCAGAGGAACTGGCTGCGAAATATGCTACTCGACGCCGGTTCGAAAAACTCACAGCCAAACTCGATGATCGTCACCAGTCTGTGACGTTCGAGAGACTCTACGAGCGTGTGCTTGAAGATATCGTTCGTGAAGAGCACAAACAACTGCATCATGGCGATACGAACGTGGAGATGCAGGTGTTCCGCTCCGAGGTCGCTGCTCTGACACGCGAGTTCCTCGAAGAGCGAAGGTGAGTAGCCTAATCAGATCGAGGCTCTCTATCCGTTTTCGTCTTTGAGGCCTAGCGCGCTCAACGAACTCGCTTGTCCAGATATGCCGCCTGTAGTTGGGGACGCTCGCGGCACGTTGAGCGACTCTCTCTTTACATTGGACTCTCGACTTGGCAACTCTTCTCTACGCTCGCTGACTGGTCAGCGAGCAGTAGGTAGTGATATCGAATAGCGGTTCCC
>NZ_JBNTJU010000020.1:0-50394 GCF_051195015.1 Halococcus sp. AFM35 | reverse complement strand
GCCGAGGTTTCAGGTCAATATCTCACTGAGCGAGAATAGCTACGTTCGTCTTCAACAACACACTCCTTGGCAGGGCCGTCTTCGAGGACGACGAGGGAAACGAGGTGCAGGTCGCGCTCTTTCCCGAGGAGGCCCGAAAAATCGAAGATGATATCGAAGCGCTCGAAGACGAGAGTCCGGTGTTCGAGAGCTGACCTTCCGCTACCCACCACGACGGCCACACCCTCCCCAGCCGATTCGCTCACTACGTTCGCTCATCCCTCGCGCGTCCTCCGGCCTTCGGCCGGATTCATCGCGCGCCGCCGCAACGTCCAGCAACAACTGACACGATTGCGGAGCACTGTTCGACTGGACCCGTGTGCGCGTTGCGTTTCGACAACCGTTTTAATCCCCGGCCGTTCTCTCCGCTAATGGGTAGCTGTATCATCTGCGGCTCCTCCACCGATGGCTACATCTGCGAGAGCCACGAGGAGGACGTCGTCTTCGAATTCGAAGGCTCGCACGCGAACCAACTCACGCCCGGACGCTTCTACCGCGGCTCGGTCGACGGCTTCGCCGACTTCGGCGTGTTCATCGACATCGGCGACAGCGTCACCGGCTTGCTCCACCGCAGCGAACTCGACAGCCGGCTGGAGAGTCTCGACTGGAATTCGGGTGACTCGGTGTACGTCCAGGTCACGGACGTCCACGACAACGGCAACGTCGACCTCACGTGGTCGATTCGCCAGGCCGACCGCGAATTTCGGGGGAGTCTCGTCGACACGCCAGAGGGTGACGAACTTCCCGACGAGGCGGAGGCTCCCGACCCAAATGAGCACGCGGTCGCCGGACGTCCGGCGGCCGAACCCGACGAGGTGACGGCCGACCAACCGCGGACGGACGGTAACACGGGCACCGAGACGACGGCCGACACCGGTGACGCGACGCTCGCCGAACCGGACGCCGACCGCGAGCGCGTCCCCATCGAAGACCTCGAATCCCGCGTCGGTGACCCGGTGCGGGTCGAGGGCGAGGTCGCGGCCGTGCGCCAGACCGGCGGCCCGACCGTCTTCACGCTCCACGACGAAACCGGGGCTGTGGACTGTGCGGCCTTCGAGGAGGCCGGCGTCCGTGCGTATCCCGACGTCGAGCAGGGCGCGGTCGTCGCCATCGAGGGCCGCGTCGAGCGCCACCGCGAGGACCTCCAGGTCGAGGCATCGGGACTCACCGTGTTGGACGGCGAGGAGCGCGAGACCGTCGAGAATCGGATGGAAGAGGCTCTCGCGGAGCAAGCCCGTCCCGAGGAGGTCCCACCGCTCGCCGAGGACGACACGGTGGCCGACCGCATCGAGGGAATCCGCGACCTCGCGGGGTTGATTCGCCGCGCCGTACTGGATTCGCGGCCCGTCATCGTTCGCCACGACGCCAGCGCCGACGGCTACGTCGCCGCCAGCGCCATCGAACGGGCGACGCTCCCGCTGGTCCGTGACGAACACGCCCAGAGCGACGCCGAATACCACTACTTCGACCGCCGACCGCTCGGCGAAGGCGTCTACGACATGGATTCGGCGACCCGCGACGTGACGAACATGCTCGATGCCAACGAGCGCCACGACGAGAAACTTCCACTCTTCGTCTTCTGTGGCGTCGGCGGGACAGGAGCCTCCCGAGATGGCTTGGAGCTGCTCTCGCTGTACGACGCCGACCGGGCCGTCATCGCCGACGCGGCCGACGATGGGGCGACCGAAGCGCTCGTCGAGACTGACGGGACGACCGCGAGTGCGCTCGCGGCGACCGTCGCCGTCCACGTCAATCCCGATGCACGGACTGACCTCGAACACCTGCCGGCAGTGAGTTTCTGGGTGGACACCCCCGAGGCGTACGCAGACCTCGCCGCCGAGGCGGGCTACGACGCCGAGCGGGCGCGCGACCTCCGTGAATCCGTGGCGCTCGTGGCGAACTATCAGGCCTACGAGGACAAGCGCGAACTCGTCGCCGACCTGTTGTTCGACGGTCGACAGTCGCTCGCGGCACGGCTTGCGACACAGTTCCGCGAGAAGCTCGACACGGCCATCGAAACCGCAGAGGCCCATCTCGAACGGCACGAGGTCGACGGCACAGTCCTGAACGTGCTCGATACGGATGCGTTCACCCATCGCTACGACTTCCCGCCGACGGACCTGCTCTGTGACGAACTCTTCCGGAGAACGCGCGACGACGCACCGGTCCTGCTGGGAATCGGCGAGGACGAACTGCTCGTCCGCCACGCCGGCGAGCTCGACATCGACCGGCTGGCCGAGGCGACCGCCGAGCGCACGCTCGAGGCGGACGTCTCGGTCGGTGCGGCGGGCGACGAGAGACTGACGTTCCTCGTCGGCGAGCGCGAGACCGTCCGCGAGGCGGTCCTCGAAGCCGTCGGCGAGCAGGCGTAGGCCGGCAACAACAGCCTTATTCGCGCGACGCGATTGGTCTCCACGAGTGCGATGAGTACCGAGATTCCGCCGACCGAGTCAGACGAATTCGAGCGGACCTGCGAGGCGCTCATCCAGCGGATTCTCGACGGCGAGGTCGAACGCGGCGAGGTCGAGGCGGCGAAACTCGAAGCCTGTTCGACCCACTCCGCGCCGAAAGTCCCCAAGAACTCCGAAATTCTGGACCACGCGTCCGATGACCGCCGCGAGGAACTTGAGACGGTGCTTCGGCGCAAGCCCGTTCGGACTGCGTCGGGCGTCTCGCCGGTGGCCATCATGACCAGCCCGCACATGTGCCCGCACGGGCAGTGTCTGTACTGTCCCGGCGGTCCCGGGTCCGAGTTTTCGAGCGCTCAGTCCTACACGGGCCACGAGCCGGCCGCCGCGCGCGGCGTCCAGAACGACTACGACCCCTACGGGCAGGTCACCCTTCGGCTGAATCAGTTGCGCGAGATCGGGCACCCGGTCGACAAGGTCGAACTCATCCTGATGGGCGGGACGATGACCGCCCGAAGCCACGACTATCAGGAGTGGTTCGTCAAGCGGGCGTTGCAGGCGCTGAACGAGTTCGACCCCGACGCCGAGCCGAACCCTTCCGAGACCGAGAGCTTCGCACAGGACCCCGAGGAGTACGACTTCAAATATCTGGAGGACGTGATCGCCGACAACGAGACGGCGCGGGTTCGCAACATCGGGACGACCTTCGAGACCAAACCCGACTGGTGTGACCCCGAGCAGATCGACCGGATGCTTTCGTTGGGTGGGACGAAAGTCGAGGTCGGCGTCCAGACCACCTACGACGAGATCAATCGCGCGATGCATCGGGGCCACGGCACGCAGGCCTCCGTCGACGCGAACCGCCGGCTCAGGGATGCGGGGTTCAAGGTCGGCTTCCACATGATGCCCGGCCAACCGGGAATGAGCCGGGAGATGTGCATCGAGGACTTTCGACGCTTGTTCGAGGAGAGCGAGTGGCGACCGGACTACCTCAAGATCTACCCGATGCTCATCGTGCGCGGCACCGCGACCTACGACATGTGGCGCAAGGAGGAGTTCGAGCCGCTCGGAAACGACGAGGCCGCCGAGTTGGTCGCCGAAATCAAGTCCATGATACCGAAGTACGTCCGCCTCCAACGTGTGCAGCGCGACATTCCGGCGGACTTCATCGACGCGGGCGTCTGGAAGTCCAATCTCAGACAGCTCGCCCGACAGCGCATGGACGAACACGGCTGGCGCTGTGACTGCATCCGGTGTCGTGAGGTCGGGATGAACGAACAACCACCCGAAACCGTCGAACGTGACGTGCTCACCTACGAATCGGGTGGCGGGACGGAGCAGTTCATCAGCTACGAGGACGAAGAGCGCGACCTGCTGGTGGGATTCTGCCGGCTGCGCTTTCCCAACAACCCTGTGCGCCGTGAACTCGAAAACGCGGCCATCGTGCGCGAACTCCACGTCTACGGGCCGATGGTCGAAGTCGGGAACGAAAGCGCCGACTGGCAGCACAAGGGCTACGGCGGGAAACTCCTCCGCCACGCCGAGGCGATGGCCGCCGATGCGGGATTCGACAAGCTCAGCGTCATCAGCGGCATCGGTGCGCGCGAATACTATCGGAACCACGGCTACCGGCAGGACGGCCCGTACGTGAGCAAGCGGCTGTGAAGCTCCCCACCGCGAGCGACCGGCGGGGGCGAGCGGGCCAAGGCGCGACCAACGGGAGCGGTGCAGGCTCTTGATCGACCTTTTGCCAGCGAGGGAGTGCAACGACTGAGCGCAGTAAAAGGTCGGCGGGAATACTATCGGAACCGCGGCCACCGGCAGGACGGCCCGTACGTGAGCAAGCATTGTAAACGGCGATTCAGTTCACCAGAGTTGCTGAAAACGGGTGTGCGAGCCGCGTACACAGCCGATTCGGCCAGTTGATTTATGTAGATGGGGTGAGCGCATGGGATCGGGGACGACCGCAGGTGATGCCACGGACGGACCCGCCCGTGGGGCGCGGAGCCAGCTCGGGGTTCGCACCCCTCCGTCGATTTTCAGTCCTTTCTTCCGAGCGGTCGCGTTTACCGTTCGGAGTGCGTAGCCCGGCCGATGAACGATTCGTTTTCGACGGACGGGAGTGAAAAGCGATGACCGTCGCCATCGTCGGTGCCGGGGTGGCCGGGGCGGGGGCGGCGTACGCCCTCGACGGCGCGGCGGACGTAACTGTTTTCGAGAAGGAACCGACGGTCGGCGGGCGGACCGCGACCCGCCGCAATCACGGCTGTCGGTACGATTACGGCGCGAACTACTGCAAGGACGAAGGAAGGGTTGCCGACCTCCTCGCGGACCTCGATACGGAGGGGTTGGTCGATATCGATGCCCCGGTCTGGACGTTCGACGGCGAAAACGACGTCAGCGAGGGCCGAGACACCGACGACCGGAAGTGGACGTATCGGGAGGGTATCGACCAGTTGGCGAAACGGCTGTTCGAGCGAACCGATGCCACCGTCGAGACGAACACCCGCATCGGGCGTATCGAGCGGACGGATGGCTGGCGGATCGAAAGCGTGGGCGGTGGAGATGCCGGAACGTTCGATTCGTTGGTACTCACACCGCCCGCCCCACAGACGGCGAGCCTGCTCGCCGATGCGGCGTGGGAGAGCAATTTCCGCGCCGACCTCGTCGAGAGCGTCGAGACGGTGCCATATCGAACGACCATCACCGCCGTGTTGCACTACCCGTTCTCGCTCGACCGGCCGTACTACGCGCTCGTGAATATCGATGGTGAGCACGATATCGGCTGGCTCTCCCGCGAGGAGTGCAAGCCGAGCCACGTCCCCGACGGCGAGTCGCTCCTGATAGCCCAGATGGCTCCCGGCTGGTCGACCGAGCGCTACGGCGAACCAACCGACGACATCGCGGCCGCGGCGGCTGACATGGTCGCGGACCTGCTCGACGACGAGCGCCTCGCCGAGCCGGATTGGGTCGACGGTCATGGCTGGCGGCTCGCCCAACCCGACGGCGGCGTCGACGGGGACCTGCTCGATAGCGCCGAACGGGCGGGCCTGTTTTTCGCCGGCGATTGGGTCGACGGTGAGGGACGCATCCATCTCGCGCTCGACAGCGGTCTCGACGCCGGCGAACGTATCGTCGAGCGCTCGTAACGACACCCCTTTTTCTCGTCCACACGCAGGGCAGTCATGGACCCGAAACGCGAGCTAACCAGCGTCGACCTCGCGGCCCTCGTCACCGAGCTCGGGGCGTACGCCGGCGCGAAACTCGACAAGGCCTATCTCTACGGCGACGACCTCCTCAGATTGAAACTCCGGGACTTCGACCGTGGTCGGGTCGAACTCATCGTCGAGGTCGGCGAGACCAAGCGCGCACACGTCGTCTCGCCCGAGCACGTCCCCGACGCACCGGGTCGCCCGCCGGGGTTCGCGAAGATGCTCCGCAATCGACTCTCGGGGGCTGATTTCGCCGGCGTCTCGCAGTTCGGCTTCGACAGAGTCCTCACCTTCGAGTTCGAGCGCGAGGACCAGAACACGCAGGTCGTCGCCGAACTGTTCGGCGAAGGGAACGTCGCCGTGCTCGACGCTGCCGGCGAGGTGGTCGATTGCCTGAATACTGTTCGTCTTCAGTCCCGTACCGTGGCCCCGGGCGCACAGTACGAATACCCCTCCGCGCGCTTCGACCCGCTCGCTGTCGATTACGATGGATTCGCCGCCCGAATGCGCGAATCGAACACCGACCTCGTGCGCACGCTCGCCACCCAGTTGAACTTCGGCGGTCTCTACGGCGAGGAACTCTGTACCCGTGCGGGCGTCGCAAAGGAACTCGCCATCGCCGAGGCGGGCGAGGCGGAGTTCGAAGCGCTCTACGAGGCGCTCACCAGACTGTCCGAACAGCTCTCAAGTGGTGCGTTCGCACCGCGCATCTACCGCGACGACGGCGAGCCGGTCGACGTCACGCCGTTCGCGCTCGAAGAGCGGGCTGGATTGAGTAGTGAGGAATTCGATTCGTTCACCGCGGCGCTCGATGCGTACTTCGTCGAACTCGATACCACCGAGGACGAGGCAAGCGGCGGGCGAAGCAGACCAGATTTCGAGGAGGACATCGAGCGCCAAAAGCGCATCATCGACCAACAGGAGGGGGCCATCGAGGACTTCGAGGAACAGGCCGACCGCGAGCGCGCGAAGGCCGAGTCGTTGTATGCCAACTACGAACTCGTCGACGAGGTGCTCTCGACGGTCAGAAACGCGCGCGAGGAGGGTATCGGCTGGGAGGCCATCGACGAGCGGTTCGCCGAGGGCAGAGAGCGCGGCATCGCGGCCGCCGAGACCGTTTCGGGGGTCGAACCGAGCGAGGGCACGGTCAGGATGGACATCGACGGCCGCGATGTCGAACTCGACCCGCAGGAGGGCGTCGAGCAGAACGCAGACCGCCTCTACGGCGAGGCCAAGCGCGTCGTCGAGAAGAAGGAGGGCGCGGAGGAAGCCATCGCCGAGACGCGCGCCGAACTCGAAGCAATCGAGCGCCGCCGCGAGGAGTGGGAGGCCGGCGACGCCGAGAGTGAACCCGACGACGAAGCCGAAGACGTCGACTGGCTCTCACGACGGTCGATTCCCGTCAGGCAAAACGAGCAGTGGTACGAGCGATTCCGGTGGTTTCACACCGCGGACGGATTCCTCGTCCTCGGCGGGCGTAACGCCGACCAGAACGAGGAACTGGTGAAGAAATATCTCGACCGTGGCGACCGTTTCTTCCACACGCAGGTCCAAGGCGGACCGGTCACGGTGCTCAAGGCGACGGGACCGAGCGAACCCACGCGCGAAGTGGACGTTCCGGACGGGAGTCTCGAAGAGGCCGCCCAGTTCGCCGTCTCGTATTCGACCGTCTGGAAGAACGGCCGTTTCGCCGGCGACGCGTACATGGCCGCCCCCGACCAAGTCTCGAAGACCCCAGAGAGCGGCGAGTATCTCGAAAAAGGGGGCTTCGCCATCCGTGGCGACCGCACCTACTTCCGGGATATACCTGTCGGCGTCGCCGTCGGCATCACCTGCGAACCGGAAACACGAGTCATCGGCGGGCCACCGTCGGCCATCGTCGACCGCACTGAAACCGATATCACTGTGGAACCCGGCCAGTACGCCCAGAACGACGCGGCGAAACGGCTCTATCGGGAGTTCCGCGAGCGCTTTCAGGACACCTCGTTCGTCCGCAAGGTGGCGAGCCCGGACCTCATCGCGGAGTTCCTGCCACCCGGCGGGAGTCGCGTGGTCGAGTAGGCCCAACGACAGCGCACTTACTGCTCGGCCTCCCCAGTCGAAGTATGCACATCAACGACCGGACCCGTCTCGACGGCGAGCGCGAACGCTGGACGCTCGTCCCCGAGAGTCTGGACGACCTCTGGCATCTCTCGTACGTGCTCGAACCCGGCGACCTCGTCTCGGGTGAGACGACCCGGCGCATCCAGCGCAACGACGACCGCATGCGCGACACCGGCGGCGAGCGCGAGCCGATGTCGGTGACCATCAGCGTCGAAGAGAGCGAGTTCCACAAGTTCGCCAACCGTCTTCGAGTCTCTGGCACCATTGAATCAGCCTCCCGCGAGGACCAAGTGGGCCATCACCACACCTTGAACGTCGAGGAACGCGAAGAAGTCGATATCGAAAAGGTCTGGAAACCCGACCAGCGCGAACGCGTCGAGGAAGCCGTCGAGGCGACCGAAAACGCCGACGTCGCCATCGCCACAGTAGAAGAGGGCGCGGCGTCGATTCACACCGTTGCCCAGTACGGGGCCGAGGAGTACGCCTCCTTCACCGGTCCCACCGGCAAGGGCGAGTACGCCCGCGAGCGCTCCGAACTCTTCGCCGACCTCGCAAGCGCCCTCTCGCATCTCGATGTCGATGCCATCCTGCTCGCTGGACCGGGATTCACGAAAGAGGACGCCAGAACGTACATCGAGCGGAACGCACCTGAAGTCATGGACAAACTCGGTGCCACGGTCGACACGAGCGCCATCGGCGACCGGGGCGTTCACGAAGTGCTGAAACGCGGTGCAGTCGAGGAAGTCCAAGCCGAAACCAGAATCGCCGAGGAAGCCGAGAAAATCGACGACCTCACCGCCCGCATCGCACAGGGCGCGGAGGCCACGTACGGCATCGAGGAAGTCGCCGAGGCCACCGAGTTCGGGGCCGTGGAGGAGCTGCTGGTGCTCGACGACCGACTCCGCGCGGAGCGCGCCGGCGAGGGCGACTGGGCCATCGACGTGAACGAGATCATCGAGCGCGTCGAACAGCAGGGCGGCTCAGTCACCGTGTTTTCGAGCGAGTTCGCACCCGGCAATCAGTTGAACTCGTTGGGCGGGATTGCGGCGCTGTTGCGGTATCGATTGGAGTAGCCCCACTATTCGATTTCGACCGTCAGTCCGTCGCGCGCGAACCGGACATCGTCGTCGTAGTATTCCCCGATGGATTCGAGCATCTCCTCGTGGCGGCCCTCGGTGTGGGGATAGAGATGCGTGAGATAGACCCGGCCGACGTCGGCTCCCGACTCCGCGAGCACTCGGCCCAACTGGCTCGGCGTCGGGTGGTTCGAGACGTCGACCTCGTCGGGAAACGAACAGTCGTGGGCCAGTATGGCCGAGCCATCGGCGAAGTTCGCCAGCCCAGTGAAGGCCTCGCTGTCGGCGCTGAACGTGAAGGCCGGTGTGTCCGCCCCGTGAGTGAAGCGATAGGCAAGGCAGTCCATCGAGTGGCGGGTCTCCTTCGCCTCGACGTCGAAACCCGCAACCGAGAACGATTCTTCACCGATTTCGCGTACTCGAAGGTCGATGCGGCCGTCCATGTACTCGAAGACCGAGAGCAGGCCGTCGAGCAGGTCCTTCGTCCCCTGCGGGCCAACGATTTCGAGATAGTCCGCGCCAGCGAGCCACCGGGCTTTCATCAGGGGAAGCAGGTCGGCCACGTGGTCGAGATGGTGGTGGCTCAAGAGCACAGTCGAAACGCCCTCGTAGCCCGTGTCAGTGCGCGCGAGCGCGTTGAGGACGCCGCTGCCGCAGTCGACGAGCAGCGTATCAGTACCGGCTTCGAGCAGCAGTCCGGTCTGGGCACGCCGGCCGCTCGGCATCGCCGCGCCGGTTCCGAGGAAGGTCACGCGCATGGTGGATGGGCGACGGCACGGCGGAAAAGGCACTCGCCGACGTGTCGTGTTCAAGCCGAAGGCTCATGAGCGCTACCGACCGACGGAAACCAATGGCAGACTCGTCTACTGGCGGCGGCTTTTTCGCGTACTACCGCCAGTACGCGCGCTCTGGCGTCCACGCCGCGAGTGCGGCCGCGCTCACCGCCCTCGGGCTATGGGCCAGCTTCACCGGCAACCGCTGGTTCATCCTGCTGGCAATCGCCGTCTACGTCCTTCCGCCGGTGCTCCTCTATCTCACCGGCGAGGGCGAGAACGTCCCGTCGGTCGTCGGCGACGACGAGACGCGCGAGACCGGAACGAGCACGGACCAACCCGACACGAGTACCGACGAACCGCTCGACGGCGGAACCGGCAACGACCGCGCCGGCAGCCACCGCGGTTCGGCCAGTAACGCCACCGAACCAGCCAGTCGCGCCGATGGTTCCGATGTCGACATGGCGACCCATAGCACACCCGACAGCTCGACCGACCGCGATGCTCCGAACGCGGCAGCCACAGCCGACGTAGACGATGCCGAGGACCACCATGCGGACGACGAACGCGCAGCCGGAGTCGGTGAGGGAACCGACAGCGGTGGGTCGACCGACCCCGGTTGGAACGCCATCGACACGCCGACCGACCAGTCGCTGCTCGACGTCGTCGCCACCCGCGGGGGCGCGTACGCGGCCGGCGAGGGTGGCGTCGTGCTCGCCCGCGACGACGGCTGGGAGGTAGCGCTCGACGACGGTCCGACGGCGAACGCGAACGTGCTTCGCGGCGTGGACGCGACTGACGACGGTAAAACCGTCTGGTTCGCCGGCGACAGCGGCGTCCTCGGGCGCTACGCGGATGGTCGACTCACCGACCACTCCGCACCGGAAGACCAGACCAGCACGTGGGCGGACGTCGCCGTGACGGGCGATAGCGGCGAAGAGCGGCTCCATCTCGTGAACGGCTCCGGCGAACTCCTGCGAGGAAGCTACGAGAACGGCACGGTCTCGTGGGGCGACATCGAGAAACCGGGCAGCGGGTCGAGCATCGCGGCCATCGAATTTCTCGATACCGACCGTGGATACATCTGTGACACCAACCAGTCGGTCTACGAGACGACCGACGGCGGCGCGAGCTACGAGGAGATCGGCATCGAGGACGCGAACGCCGCCTTCACCGGCGTCGCCGCCAGCGACTCCGAAACCCTCGTCGCGGCCGACGACGGCTCGCTGTTTCGCTACGACGGGGCGGTCTGGACGCGGCTCCAGCCCGGCGAGCGCGCGCTCTCGGCGGTCGCTCTCGCGGGCGAAACCGGTCTCGCGGCCGGCGACGGCGGAGCGGTGTACGAACAGAATGACGGATGGGAATCGGTCGAGACGCCGGCCGACGCCGATCTGCACGGCATCGCCATCGACGACGCGGGAGCTGTTGCGGTCGGTACCGAGGGGACTGTCATCGAACGGCGGTAGGTCCTATCTCGCCCATTCGACCATCCGCGCGTAGCGTTCGTCGGCGGCGAGCGCGTTTTCGTCGCCGACGAGCACGAGCGCCTTCTTCGCGCGCGTGAGCGCAACATTGACTCGCCGGTAATCCTCGAAGATCGGCGAGTCGAGAGTTCCCGTGGCGACGAACGAGACGATAACGACCTCCTTCGCCGAGCCCTGAAAGCGGTCGACGGTGTCGACGGCGATGTCGGGAACTTCCCGACGGATGGCTGCCGCCTGTGCGCGGAACGGCGCGATGATACCGATGTCCTCGCGCGGGACGCCGGCCGCGACGGATCGCTCGACGAGTTCCGCGACCGCCTCGACCTCCGCGGGGTTCGTGTTGCCCTGCGCCGCGCCGTCGGGATCGACGAACGCGACGCGCTTTTGGAGACTCTCGGGAAGTGCGTCGGCGTCGACCGTCGGGAGGTCGGTGACGTGCTGGGCGGCGACCGCTCCACTCGCGGGCCTGAGCGCACCGTCGTAGAATTCCTGGGAGGAGAACGCCTGAATCCGCTGGGCCATCCGGTACTGGGTATCGAGCAACACCGATGCTGCCGGATGTTCGTCAATCAATCGCTCGAACAGCGACCGCGAGAGGTCGGCCACCTGCTCGCTGTCGGGCGATGGCTCGGTCGGTTGCTGGAGGTCGGCGTGCCCGCCGTCCGAGCGCGTCGCAGCCGGGTCCGTCGACGCCGGATCGTTCGCCTGCTCGGTGTCTTCGGCCTGCACCACCGGCGGGAGCTGCTGGTGGTCACCCACCAGAACGAACCGGTCGGCCAGCGCGAGCGCCGCGAGCGTCGCTGGCTCGGTGAGCTGGCCCGCCTCGTCGACGAGCGCCACGTCGAAGTCCGCCTCGCGCAGCACGCGCGAGCCACAGCTCGCCGTCGTCGCCGCCACCACCGGAGCCTCGTGCAGTTCGCGCGCCCGTTTTGCGGGGTCACCGCGCGATTCGAGTCGGTACTCCTGCATGTCCGCGCGCACGCCGTGCTCGGTGCCGACGCGAACGAAATCCGTGAATCCCTGTGCTTCGAGCGCTTCGAGCGCGTTGTCGACCGCCCGATTGGTAAAGGCCGACAGCAGCACGCGCTCGCCGCGGTCGACCAGCGCCCGTATCGCACGCGCGATGGTGTAGGTCTTGCCCGTTCCCGGTGGGCCGTGAATCAGCGCACAGTCCTCGGCCCCGACTGCGCGGCTCACGGCCCGGTTCTGGGCGGCATTGTTGTCGATGAACTCCTCCTCGATATCGCGAAATTCCGGCTCGCGTCGCCCGAACAACACGTCTTTCTGACTGGGGTCGCCGGCGAGCACCGCGTCGTGCAGCGCCGTGAGCATCCCGTCGACGCCCATCTCGGAGGGATAGACGTCGAGCCGGCGGAGTTCGACGGGTTCGTCGGTCCGCACGACGATTTCCTCACCCAACTCCACCACGCGGGCCATCTCGGCGGTCCCTCTGACGGGGTGGCCATCGCTCGCGAGTACGACATCACCTTCGCGGATTTTCGAGACCGGGTTCGCACATCGCGCGCGTAGCTCCCACCGGCCATCGGCTTCCTTCCTTCCTATCGGTTCGAGGTCGATGAGCGCCCGGTCGGCGTCGGTACGCTCGTCGGCGCTCTGTGTCCAGAGTTTCGCGTATTCGTGATGGACCGCCCGGCGTTCGTTCTCGATGGCGCGATAGAACCGCTCGAAATACGCCCGTTCCTCGGCGGGTAGTGCGCTGCCCACCTGTCCGGCCTTCGACTCTTGGTCGAGACGGCCCGAAACCACCATGCAGGTGTCCTGCTCGAAACAGTAGTTACAGGTCGCGTTGGCCTCGTAGCCGGTCGGAATCTCGTCGCTAGCGCCCATCGCGGCGAGTTCGTTGCGCTGTCTGAGGACGTACTCGACCAATCCATCCGACAGCGAGAAATCCTTCGCTGGCGATAAATCACCATCCGCCTCGTTTCTGTCGAGCGCCGCGTTTTTCGTGTATATCAGCGTCCCAGTGTCGGGTTTTTCGCCCATCTCGTCGAGCAGGAGTGCATAGCAGGCGACCTGCACCTTGTCCTGAAATCGGGGTTCGCTGTTGGTGTTCTTGCCCGTTTTGAGTTCCACAGGAGAGCCGCCGCGCACGGCATCGGCCCGTCCCTTCAGGCCATACTGCTCGGAAATCAGCGTTCGCTCGGAGCGCCACTCGTCCCCGCCGTCGAGGGTGCCCTGCCGGAGCCACCCGTCGATGGCGCGGGCGTGGTCGGCCACGTCCTTCCTGACCACGTCGGCGTCGCGTTCGAGCAGTCCCAAATCCAGTCCCGCCTCCGCCACTCGGTCGTCGATTGCCGTCTCGACGTCGCCGCCGCGAAGCAGATCGGAAAACACCTCGTGGACGACTGTTCCCTTGACCACGGGGTAGTTCAGCGGCACGCCGGAGAGCTTGTTGAGGTAGTGCATTCGCGGGCATTGCACCCACGAGCGCACGTCCGTGACGTTCACGAGGTAGTCGGGTTCGACCACGATTCGTGAATCGGCCGTGGTCGAATACTGAACCTCGCCCCGGTATTCCTCGCGCTCGACGCCGACGGCGAGCAGCTCCATGCCCGATTCGGCGTACTCGACGGTTTCGGTCCACTTGCCCCACAGGGTGAGCGTCACGGGGGCGGCCCGCCCGCGCTCGGGTCTGATGGTGAGTTCCGCGAGGTCGCGCTCGCCGTAGTCGGTACTCACACTCGTTTTCTCATCGACCTCGACGAGCGGTCCCCGAAGCTCCGTCACACAGTAAGAGAGGCTGGCGAGCGAAAAACGCTTGTCGGTGTTCGGTTGTGGTTCGACACATCGTCCGTAGGTCCATCGACTGCCGACGAAAGCGGCAGTTCGTGACGTGCCATGCGACATATTCATGGCTTACCTTTAGTGCCGTCGAGCGTCTGGTTCGGTGTATGGCGCAACCGGAGCTGTACGCGATGAACAGCGCCGACTGGGAGTACGAGTACAGCGCGATGATGCGCAACCAGAAGCCGGGCGAGACCTACCCCTCGCTCACGCCGTTCTATCTCGTGGACCACCCCGAGGGGACAGTATTGATCGATACGGGCACCAGCTACGAGATGCTCGAAAACCCCGCCGACTACGGCCCCTACGGCGCGGGCTACATCGACGAGTTCGCCGCTGACGAGATCGAGATGAGCGAGGACGGAAAGGCGGTCAATCAACTCGCAGACCTCGGGTACGATCCCGCCGAAATCGACACCGTGGTCATGACCCACCTCCATCTCGACCACACGGGCGACATCCGCGAGTTTCCCGACAGCGAGTTCGTCGTCCAGCAGGACGAACTCGAATACGCGTGGTGGCCCGCCGACCCCATCCAGCAGAACCTCTACGTCGAGGGAGACTTCGGCGTGTTCCACGACGCCGAGTACAGCGTTACCGCAATCAGCGGAAACTACGATGTCTTCGGCGATGGAACCATCGAGTGCATCCCGACGCCCGGTCACTCGCCGGGCCATCAGGCGGTGAAAGTCGAACTCGAAGAGGCGGGCACAGTCATCCTCGCGGCCGACCTCGCCTTCACCCAGCGCGCCTACGAGGAGGAACTTCAGCCGGCCTTTGCGTGGGACACCGAATACGCCATTCGCTCGAACCGCAGGGTTCACAACCTCGAACGGAAGGAGGACGCCGCCGTCTATCTCGCCCACGACCGCGAACACTTCGAGGAGCTCCCGGACCCGCCGGAGAGCCTCGTCTGAGTCAGCGAAGGCGTATCTCCCATTCATCGCAGCCCATGTGGCGGAACGAACGACGAGCCACGACGACCGTCCACACCCTCCCCAACCGACTCGCACGGTGTTCGCGCTCGTGCTCGTTCCACTCGCACACGAGCGCGAACGCGCGCCACCGCAACCGACAGCACGGCACCGCTTCCGATGCTCGCTGCCAGCGACGAACGGTAGGCCTATTTCACACCGGCGAGTCGGCCCCGGTATGCAGACTGTGCTCCTCGCGGCCGGCGAAGGCACGCGAATGCGCCCGCTGACCGCCCACACGCCGAAACCAATGCTTCCCGTCGCCGACCGTCCGCTCTGTGCCCACACCGCCGACGCCGCCATCGACGCCGGCACGGACGAACTGGTCTTCGTCGTCGGCTACGAGGCCGACACAGTACGGGAGTATTTCGGCGAGGAGTATCGCGGCATCCCAGTGAAATACGCCACACAGGACGAACAGTTGGGGACTGCTCACGCCGTCCGCGCCGCCCGCGACCACCTCGACGGCGACTTCGCCGTCCTCTACGGCGACGACCTCTACGACGCGGCGAGCATCGAGCAGTTGTTCGAGAACGCACCGGGCATTACCTCCTATCGTGCCGAGAACCCCGAAAATTACGGCGTTCTCGATACCGATGGGGAGCGAGTGGTCGGCGTCACGGAAAAGCCCGAAAACCCCGAAACGAACCTCGTGAGCGCCGGGGCCTGCGTCCTGCCCGGCGAGGCTCGGGAGTGGCTCGACGTCGAAAAAAGCGAGCGCGGCGAGTACGAACTCACGGACGTCCTCGACCGGGTGTTCGCCGAGTACGGGGTTTCCTACACCGAACTCGACCGCTGGATGGGCGTCGGCCGGCCGTGGGAGTTGTTGGAGGCCAACGAGTGGAAGCTCGCCGACCTCGATAGCGACGTTCGGGGCGAGGTCAGCGAGCGCGCCGAACTTCGGGGACCAGTTGTCGTCGAGGAGGGCGCACACGTCGAGCCGGGCGTGGTCGTCGAGGGACCAGTCCTGATTCGTTCGGGCGCACACGTCGGCCCGAACGCCTACGTTCGCGGGGCGACACTGCTCGGCGAGGGGGTCCGCGTGGGCAACGCCGTCGAAATCAAAAACAGTGTCGTGATGGCCGAGACGCACGTTCCGCACCTCTCCTACGTCGGCGACAGCGTCCTTGGGAGGGAAGTGAACTTCGGGGCCAACACGACGGTCGCCAACCTCCGCCACGACGACGAACCGGTGAATCAAACGGTGAAGGGCGAGCGCGTCTCGACGGGGCGACGGAAATACGGCGTCGTCGCCGGCGACGGGACGAAGACCGGCGTTCACACCACGCTCTATCCGGGCGTCGTGCTCGATGCCGGCACGCGGACGAACCCGAACGAGACGGTCGCGCGCGACCGATAGCCGTCGCTCGTCTCCAGACGATTCGCCGGAAGTCAGTTCGCGGATTCGGGAACCGACCCACTCAGAACTCGACGTTCGAGGTCGAGGTGAGGTCGCCGTCGTCCTCGTTCGGCCCGGTGGCGACGAACTCGTAGCGCCCGTCGGCGAGTTTCACTTGGCCGTCTTCGACCGCGACGGCAACCGAATCGAGATATGCGCCCTCGCACGGGCCGAACGTGCAGTAGCCGGTGTCGGCTGCGAACATCGCGCCGTGGTTCGTACAGACGATTTCGCCGTCCCGGTATTCTGCGCCCGACCCCTTGTCGAGTCCGATGTGCGTGAAGTGCATACAGCGGTTCAGCCACGCCTCGATGCCGTCGTCGGTGTCGATGAGGACGGCCTCGTGGATTTGCTCTCCATCCAGTTCGCGGACCGTGAACAGCGCCGTCGTGTCGGCAGGAACGTCGTCGGCCGGCAGTATCGTGCCGTCAGCGGATGCCATCACCTCTCGGTTGGCGCTGGTGAAGGGTAGACCCGTCGCTTGCGGACGGGACTACTCGCTCGGCTCGGCGACCTGCACCACTTGCTTGCCGATGTTGTCGCCCTCGAACAGGCCGAGAAATGCGTCAGGCGCGTTCTCGAAGCCCTCGACGACGGTCTCGCGGTGGGCGAGGTCACCGTTCGTGACCCACTCGTGGAGTCGCGCGTTGGCCTGCTCGAAGCGGGCCACGTAGTCGCCGACGAGCAGTCCCTCGACGCGGGCGCGCGAGGGGATGAGCAGCGGGAGCTTTCGGGGACCGGTCGCAACGCCTTCATCATTGTAGGTGGCTATCTGACCACAGACCGCGACCCGCCCGTCGACGTTGAGCCGGGTGAAAACGCCGTCAGTGATGGGTCCGCCGACGTTGTCGAAGTAGCCGTCGACGCCCTCGGGAGCCGCCTCGTCGAGCGCGTCACCGTAGTCGTCGGTCTCTTTGTAGTTGATGCCGGCATCGAAGCCGAGGTCGTCTTCGAGATACCGCACTTTCTCGTCGCTCCCCGCAAAGCCGACGACGCGCGCACCGGCGAAACTCGCCAGTTGGCCGACCGTCGAGCCGACCGCGCCGGCCGCGCCCGAGACCACGACCGTATCGCCCGGCGTGGGTTCGAGCACCTCGCGCGTGCCGAAGTAGGCGGTGCGGCCGGGCATGCCCAACACGCCGAGGTACGATTCGAGCGGGGCGTTCTCGCTCGGTTCGATGGGTGTGAGGTCGTCGCCGTCGAGGGTGGCGTACTCGCTCCAGTAGCCATTGGCGAAGACGAACTCGCCGCCCTGCCAGTCGTCGTGTGCGGAGTCGACGACCTCGCCGACGACGTGGCCCGCCATCGCCTCGCCCACCTCCCACGGGTCGGCGTAGGATTCGCGGTCGCGCATCCGCCCGCGCATGTACGGGTCGACCGAGAGATACAGCGTGCGGACGAGGACTTCGCCGCGGTTCGGCTCCGGTAGCTCGGTCTCCTCCGGCTCGAAGGTGTCGCGGTCGGGTCTTCCCTCGGGTCGCTTGCCGAGAACGAACCGTCGATTGCTGTCGCTCACGGACACGATTCGCCCGGACGGCGGAGGAGCCTTCCGGTTCGTCCATGGCGAATATATACCGATAATTACGAAAGCTTGAAGGATCTCTCGCCACCATGTGGATTGGGACACAATGTCAATGAGAGCAGTCGTCTACAAGGGCGAACACGACGTCGCGGTCGAGGACGTCGACGAACCGGAAATCGAACATCCAAACGACGTGGTCATCGATATCACGACCACCGCCATCTGTGGGTCGGACCTCCACATGTACGAGGGGCGGACTGGGGCCGAGGAGGGCATCGTCTTCGGCCACGAGAACATGGGCACCGTCGAGCAGGTCGGCGACGGCGTCGACACCCTCGAAGAGGGCGACCGCATCGTTCTCCCGTTCAACGTCGCGTGTGGGTTCTGTAAGAACTGCGAGAGCGGCAAGACCGCCTTCTGTACGAACGTCAACGAGGAAGGCAGCGTGCCGGCCGGCGGTGCCTACGGCTATGTCGGCATGGGACCGTATCAAGGTGGGCAGGCCGAGAAACTCCGGGTCCCGTACGCGGACTTCAACGCGCTCAAACTCCCCGAGGGCGGCAGCAACGAGGACTCGTTCGCACTGTTGGCCGACATCTTCCCGACGGGGTGGCACGGCACGCGGCTTGCGGACCTCCAGCCAGGTGAGTCGGTCGCGGTCTACGGCGCGGGTCCCGTCGGCCTGATGGCAGCCTACAGCGCGAAGATTCAGGGTGCATCGGAGATATATTCGGTCGACCGCGTGCCGAGTCGGCTGGACCTCGCGCGCGAGTACTGTGATGCCACTCCGATCAACTTCGAGGAAAGCGATCCCGTCGAGCAGATCAAGGAGATCCACGGCGGCGGCGTCGACAAGGGCGTGGATGCGGTCGGCTACCAAGCCGTGGACCCCGACAAGGAGGCCGATGACGCCTACGACCCCGCCCGCGAGAACCCGGCGAACGTGCTCAACAACCTCATTCGAACCGTACGCCCGACCGGCCAACTCGGCATCGTCGGACTCTACGTCCCCGACGACCCCGGCGCACCCGACGAGATGTCCGCCGAAGGGCGACTGGGCATCGACTTCGGCAAACTCTTCGAGAAGGGCCAGAAGTTGGGAACGGGCCAATGCGACGTCAAATCCTACAACCGCCAGCTGCGGGACCTCATCGTCGAGGGCCGCGCCGACCCGAGCTTTCTGGTATCGCACCGGGTGGGTCTCGACGAGGCCCCCGAGATGTACGAGCGCTTCGACAACCGCGAAGAGGGCGTCACGAAGGTACTGCTCGAACCGTAGCGCGGTTCCCATAGCACGCATCATTTTCCATGGCAGACGACCACACGCTCGCGAAGAAGGCGCTCGCGGAGTTCATCGGAACGTTCAGCATCGTCTTCTTCGGCGCGGGGGCGGTCGCCATCGACATCCTCACCGCTCCAGAGGGAGGCGGTGACGGAACGTTCGTCTTCAATGGGCTCGGGTTCGGCGCGCTCGGCTGGGTCGGGGTCGCGCTCGCGTTCTGGGCGGCCGTCACGATTCCGATCTACGTTTTCGGCAGCGTCTCCGGCCAGCACATCAACCCCGCGGTCACGTTCGCGCTCTGGCTGACCGACCGGATCGGTTCGGCTGCGGCGGGCGTCTATGTCGTCGCCCAGTTGCTCGGCGGGGTCGCCGGCGCGGTCGTCTTCGTTCTCATCCGTGGCACCAAAGCGGCGACGATGGGCGTCTCCGGCGCAACGGCACCGTTCCCCGGCGTCTCCGTCTGGCAGGCGTTCGCCAACGAGATCGTCATCACGTTTTTCCTGATGGTCGTAATCATGGCGCTCGCCATCGACGAGGACGGACCGGGCCAGCACGCCGGTCTCGTCATCGGGTTCGTGGTCGCGATGGGCGTCCTCACGACCGGCAACATCAGCGGGGCGTCGTTCAATCCCGCACGCACCATCGGCCCGTACGTCTCGAACACGATCTTCGGCGGTCCCAACTGGTGGCGGTTCGTCTGGATCTATCTCTTCGGTCCCGCCATTGGGGCGGCCGCCGGGGCGCTCCTCTACGATTACCTGGCGCTGGGCGGCGTTTCGCTCGTCGCCACGGGGAGCGAGCAGTCCACCGAGGAAACCGAAGCCGGGCGCTGAGACCGACCTGCGTTGGCTGCGCGTCCTCGCTCTCGACGCAAGCATTATGCTTCATGCGATGGTACGACGCCTACTGCCGAACGATGTGCATCTACTGTAGCTACGACATGGACGGCTGGGGGAAGCTCCTCGAATACGACGACACCTATCAGGAAGTCGTCCGCGGGGACGACACCACGGCGTCGAACTACGGCTTCCACGAGTCGTGGGACGACCTCCGCGAGCAGGTGTCGCCGTAGTCACGTCGGGAACGGGTCGTCGAACGCGCGGTCGTCCGTCTCGTCGGCGAGCAGACAGGCATCGAGGTCCGCAACGATAGCGTCCTCGTTCATCTCGCTGCCGATGAACACGAGCCGGGTCCGTCGGTCGTCCTCATCGCTCCACTCGCCGATGGGACCGGCCTGCACCGACCGCCCGGCCCGATTGAGTCCCATCACGTCCTCGCGGCCGGCGAGCCGGAAGACGCCTTTCGCCCGAATCACGGACTCGGTCCACGAATCGAGCCACTCGTCGAATCGTTCGGGGTGGAACGGTCGTTCTGACGTATAGACGAACGACGAGACGCCGTGTGCGGCGGCCGCCGGCCGGTCGTGGTCGTGGCCATCGCCCGCGAGCGCCTGCTTCCAGCCGGCCGAACGCGTGACTTCGGCGAAGTCGAATCGGTCGGTGTCGAGCACGAGTTCCGGGTCGACGTCGGCGTGTGTCGTGCGGACGATTTCGGCCCGGGACTGGAGCCGGCGGAGTGCGGCCTCGATTCCGTCGAGTTGCGCCTCGGGAACCATGTCACACTTGTTGCAGAGCAGGACGTCACAGAACTCGATTGCCTCGACGAGGACGTCGGCGAGCGGGCGGTCCATCGCGGACTCTGCATGCTCGGGCAGCGACGCACCGGCATCGAACTCCTTCCAGAAGCCGTAGGCGTCGACCACCGACACCATCGTGTCGAGGTGGTAGTGCTCGGTCGGGTCGATGTCGCTTTCGTCCGAGCCGTCGAGAAACGTCCGTGCGACCGGCACCGGCTCGCTGATGCCCGACGATTCGACCACCAGCACGTCGAAGTCGCGGGTCTCGGCGAGCCGTGCGGTCTCGGTGAGGAGGTCGTCCTGCAGCCGACAGCAGATGCAGCCGTTCGAGAGGTCGACGATGCCCGGGTCGTCGGTCTCCGCCGAGCGGGCGAGGAGGTCGGCATCGACGTTCACCTCGCCCATATCGTTGACGACGACGGCAATGTCGCGGCCGCCGGGGTCGGCGAGTAGGCGATTGAGGAGCGTCGTCTTGCCCGCACCGAGCGCACCGTTCACGACCGTCACCGGCGTGGTTTCGTTAGCTGAGACGTTCGTCATCGTCCTCTCAATGGTGGGGAGGTACTACAATCTTACAGCCATCGTCGGTGACCTCAACCCCACGAGGGTTCGTCTGAAACGTCGCCGACGACTCCGCGCGGTCAACCCCACGCCGGCTTCAACCCCACGAGGGTTCGTCTGAAACGACGTGGGGGCGGCTCTTGTCGATCCTCTTGGCGGCGCTTCAACCCCACGAGGGTTCGTCTGAAACCTCCAACTCCGAGAGCGGGAGCGTCGGGTCAGCGGGGCTTCAACCCCACGAGGGTTCGTCTGAAACGCGGCGTGCCGCCGAACCCGTGTTCGACTTTGCCGCTTCAACCCCACGAGGGTTCGTCTGAAACGCTGCGCTTCCTCTTCGAGCTGCCGCTCGACTGGACGCTTCAACCCCACGAGGGTTCGTCTGAAACGAGCATATCGCCAGCCACCCACGCGACCACACCCGCGCTTCAACCCCACGAGGGTTCGTCTGAAACTCGAGAACTGACGGTTGACCAAGCACTATCGGCAAGAGCTTCAACCCCACGAGGGTTCGTCTGAAACTTGTATCGCCAACGGACTGCGCCATCGAGTGACCGGAGCTTCAACCCCACGAGGGTTCGTCTGAAACGCGGGCGCGTAGTGCAACGGCATGGGACTGTTCGGCTTCAACCCCACGAGGGTTCGTCTGAAACCTCTATCGCTGGGTGTCGGGGTTCGCCCGCCGCGGCTTCAACCCCACGAGGGTTCGTCTGAAACCGTGGACTTCGGTGACGACGCCGAGCGGTCGTTCACGGCTTCAACCCCACGAGGGTTCGTCTGAAACGGCAGCGCCAGCTCGGACTGTTCGAGGTCTTTGATGCTTCAACCCCACGAGGGTTCGTCTGAAACGCGGTGCGGCTTTGGTGGTCGCGGACGGCACGCTCGCTTCAACCCCACGAGGGTTCGTCTGAAACGGTTCGTCTGAAACAACATACCCGCCACCGAGAGCAGTCACGTCATCGAGCTTCAACCCCACGAGGGTTCGTCTGAAACCAACTCTGCTGGGGTGCGGTCGGCATCAACAAGCATGCTTCAACCCCACGAGGGTTCGTCTGAAACTCGGACGACACACCGCACTTCACCGACCTGAAGCGCGCTTCAACCCCACGAGGGTTCGTCTGAAACGTGGGCCTCGGCAACCGGGCGGCGATGGCGGAGTTCGGCTTCAACCCCACGAGGGTTCGTCTGAAACACGCAGGCGATGCTGCCGGCGCTCGCCGAAGCCGTCGCTTCAACCCCACGAGGGTTCGTCTGAAACGTGATGTGACCGACCGCGCTCCGGCAGCGACGAGCTTCAACCCCACGAGGGTTCGTCTGAAACACGGTACGGAGTACCTCCAAATTCCAGTTGTTGCTGGGCTTCAACCCCACGAGGGTTCGTCTGAAACGGCAAAGATGAAGACCGAGTGTTCCTGACGGATGAGGCTTCAACCCCACGAGGGTTCGTCTGAAACCCGGCTCACAGTGCGGAGATGGCGCAGCACCGTCGGCGCTTCAACCCCACGAGGGTTCGTCTGAAACGCGGCAACCCGCGCTCGACCACCTTGCGCTCGTGATGCTTCAACCCCACGAGGGTTCGTCTGAAACGTCGTTGGACCCATCAAGCGAGAACGCCTCGCCGAGCTTCAACCCCACGAGGGTTCGTCTGAAACTCGCGCTTGGCAACGTCGTCCGCCTCGCGTTCGATGCTTCAACCCCACGAGGGTTCGTCTGAAACCCGGACGAGCTCATGGACTGGATGGCCGATATGGCCGCTTCAACCCCACGAGGGTTCGTCTGAAACAGCATGAGCGAACAACAACCTCACCCAATCAACGTCGCTTCAACCCCACGAGGGTTCGTCTGAAACCCTTCGGAAGTACGGTAGTGCGTACGATGGTGAGGAGGCTTCAACCCCACGAGGGTTCGTCTGAAACCGTAGCCACTTCCGTAGCCACCAGCGTAGCCGCGCTTCAACCCCACGAGGGTTCGTCTGAAACCCCTACTCATTCACCTACGCACAGTTTTCGATGGATGCTTCAACCCCACGAGGGTTCGTCTGAAACGCTCAAAGAGGCGACTGAGCGCGGCGTGTTCGACAACGCGCTTCAACCCCACGAGGGTTCGTCTGAAACCGTCGCTCCACACTTGACTCATCGGTGGGCCTCCAGCTTCAACCCCACGAGGGTTCGTCTGAAACCCGGCGAACATCCACGGCCGGTTCTGGTTGCCCATGCTTCAACCCCACGAGGGTTCGTCTGAAACGTTATCTTCATCACTTCATAGTAGCTGGCTCTCGAAGCTTCAACCCCACGAGGGTTCGTCTGAAACAACCGCCCGACCATCTGGCCGTCGTCGTTATACTCGCTTCAACCCCACGAGGGTTCGTCTGAAACGCTCATGGCGGATGATGCGACAGACCGTCCGAAAGACGCTTCAACCCCACGAGGGTTCGTCTGAAACGATCGACGTACTCGATGCGCTCGACTTGGTCGCCGAGGCTTCAACCCCACGAGGGTTCGTCTGAAACATTGCCGTACATAGGTGTCTATTTAGCCTTCTCAGGCTTCAACCCCACGAGGGTTCGTCTGAAACGAGAGCTTGGTGTACGGCGGTGAGCAGTCCCTTCGGCTTCAACCCCACGAGGGTTCGTCTGAAACAAGAAGCTAAAGCCGATGAATCGCCATATTGTCCTGCTTCAACCCCACGAGGGTTCGTCTGAAACACGAGTTCGAAGGGGCCGCCACGGAGCAGCCGTAAGCTTCAACCCCACGAGGGTTCGTCTGAAACTCCCCCGCGCGGCCGACCATCGCCACGAGGCCCACCCGCTTCAACCCCACGAGGGTTCGTCTGAAACCGGCGTGTCGATGTCCTCGTCTTGGACGATCTCCTCGCTTCAACCCCACGAGGGTTCGTCTGAAACGTCCATCAACCCCATCGAGTGGCGACCGTCTGAGGGGCTTCAACCCCACGAGGGTTCGTCTGAAACAACGTGAACGACATCGGCCTGTCGCTGCATCGAACGAGCTTCAACCCCACGAGGGTTCGTCTGAAACGTGGCTGTCGGTCGCGGCGAAAAACGCCTGCGTGGCGCTTCAACCCCACGAGGGTTCGTCTGAAACCAGTAGTCGTCGCACATACAGCCGTTCCCTCGCCAGCTTCAACCCCACGAGGGTTCGTCTGAAACAAGCTACTCAGGCGACTTTACTTGTAAGGGCAACAAGCTTCAACCCCACGAGGGTTCGTCTGAAACGATAAAGGTGACAGCCAAAGAAGTGCGCTATGCCGGTGCTTCAACCCCACGAGGGTTCGTCTGAAACTCTCCGATGCTGATGTCGACATCCCATCCGTCATGGCTTCAACCCCACGAGGGTTCGTCTGAAACAATTGAGATTTCTTGATTCGACGGAATGTGACGGATGCTTCAACCCCACGAGGGTTCGTCTGAAACGCCGTCGAGAACTCCAGCGCCGCCTTCGACCGGCGCTTCAACCCCACGAGGGTTCGTCTGAAACGGCAGGTCGATGGTCATGCCGCCCACTTTGTCCACGCTTCAACCCCACGAGGGTTCGTCTGAAACCGGGAACGTCGATTCCGAGCGCCTCCTCCAGTTGCGCTTCAACCCCACGAGGGTTCGTCTGAAACGACCGCCTGCCGCTCCGTGGCATCAATCGGAGCGGGCTTCAACCCCACGAGGGTTCGTCTGAAACCATGGAACTTATTGGTCGGTGCTATCGCTAAAGGCGCGCTTCAACCCCACGAGGGTTCGTCTGAAACTCGCCATCGCGTTCATCGCACTCGCGGCGGTTCTCGCTTCAACCCCACGAGGGTTCGTCTGAAACGCCCATTTCGCCCGCAGCGTTGCCGGTGGCGGTGAGGCTTCAACCCCACGAGGGTTCGTCTGAAACGCTGTGGCGCGGTCGCGAAAGGCGAGCCGCCGCTCGTCGCTTCAACCCCACGAGGGTTCGTCTGAAACGCGCCGACTATCGCACGCTCCAGCAGGTCGGCGGCGCTTCAACCCCACGAGGGTTCGTCTGAAACTCGTTATCTCAACGTCCTCGACGCCGCCGAGACCGGGCTTCAACCCCACGAGGGTTCGTCTGAAACGGTCAGGCCGAACTGCTCATATTCAAGCCAGACAACGCTTCAACCCCACGAGGGTTCGTCTGAAACGACTTCTTTCGTGCGGAGTCCACCCTGTGCCATCAAGCTTCAACCCCACGAGGGTTCGTCTGAAACTCGGTCTCGTTATCGAGCGAGACAGTCATCGCCCCGCTTCAACCCCACGAGGGTTCGTCTGAAACCGTCTGGTAGGCGTCGTCGGGGATGGGGTTCGAGTCGCTTCAACCCCACGAGGGTTCGTCTGAAACCACATCTTCGATTGGACCCTCGGCTGTCGACGGCTTCAACCCCACGAGGGTTCGTCTGAAACGAGATCGACGAGCGGGTGGCTGACATCAAGAGCGCCGCTTCAACCCCACGAGGGTTCGTCTGAAACTCGGTCTATGGATGGATCGAGCGCGAAGATACCCACGCTTCAACCCCACGAGGGTTCGTCTGAAACCTCGCGGATGCTCTCGATAGAGAGCGTCGCGCGGCCGCTTCAACCCCACGAGGGTTCGTCTGAAACGCTCGCGGATGCTCTCGATAGAGAGCGTCGCGCGGCCGCTTCAACCCCACGAGGGTTCGTCTGAAACCCGGTACGCGCTACCCCGACGGCCGCCCGCGTTGATGCTTCAACCCCACGAGGGTTCGTCTGAAACTCGGAATACTGGGAGAGACTGCCGGGCGAGGTTGACGCTTCAACCCCACGAGGGTTCGTCTGAAACGACTCAGGCCCCACCCCCGGCAGAAATCCTCGTAGCTTCAACCCCACGAGGGTTCGTCTGAAACCATGCCCGATTGAGAGGGCACACGCGCCGTATTGGCTGTCGGTGGTATAGTTCTTCCGTCGACCGTCGATACGCCAAGTGCCCCGTGGGGTCGACGACTCAGAGAAAGCGGCTGTCTTCGGTCGGGTCCTCGCCGTACACAGTTCTATTCAACAGCGTATCCGAGGAGAGTTCGTAGACGATGACCGACTCGCCGGCGACGAGAACGTCTTCGATTTCCCCACGAAGCTGTTGAAGGTCTCCCTTCGAGATCTCGCCTTCGAGGACGGAGTTCTGGACGTGGGTAAGGTATCGTCGGCAGAGTTTGAGCATCAGTTGCGTTCGGTGGGCCTCCATATCGTAGACGAGGACGACGTACACGCTACCACCACCGTTCGAACGGCTCGTAGGATTCGCCCGTCAGGAGGTGCTTTTTGAGCTTGTAGGCCTCCAGGCGGAGCAGATACTGATAGCTCACCTTCCGGTCAAGGGCGGGGTGTTGAACCGTGCGTTCGAGTGCTTCCTCGAACGCCTTCGCGTAGGTCTTTCGACCACGGTCGGTGAGAAGGCAGGCCCCCAACTCGGTCTCGAAGTCGTCGGTCGTGAGCTGCCGGCGATTCACGAGCCGAAACGTCACTCGGTCAGTGAGCAACGGCTTGAACAGGTCCGCCAGATCGAGCGACAATGAATAGCGTCGCTCGCCCGGTTCGTGGAGGAAGCTCACCGCCGGGTCGAGCGCCGTCGCGCGGATCGCCGACACGCAGTTCGCATAGACCAGCGAGTTCCCAAAGGAAAGCAGGCTGTTCACCTCGTTTGGCGGCGGGTTGTATTCGCGTCCCCCCATCGTAAACTCGTCGTCGAGGATTCGGTCGAACGCTCCATAGTAGGCCTTTCTGGCTGTCGCCTCGACACCCATCAGCTCCGAGACCCCATCCGCTTTCGCAACGCGCTCGCGGGTCGCGTCGAGTCGGTCGAGCGTCGCCCCGAACTCGCCTCGGCGGCCGTCGTAGTAGGCCACGTTCGCGCGCATGTTGTGGATGCTCCCCCGCACGAACGCGGCGGCGATGTCGTGTCGGTGGGCAGCGTCCTCGTAGGCGCGGACCTGCGCGACGAGCGTCTGGCCGGAGGTCTGGCCGCGCTCGGGCATGACCGACCCCGAGTAGTAGTCGTACCAGCCGAAGACGTGGGCCGCGACGCCATTCTCGTTGAGAAACCCCATCAGTCGCGTGTTGAAATCCACCTGCCCATGGAGGTAGATGGCTTCGGCGTTCTCGATTGGAATATGCTTTTTCTCGTCGTCCTCTGTGACGAGTCTGAGCGTGTCCTCGCGCCGTTCCAGCCGCCCGTTCGAGAACACGTGATAGTTTCTATCCATCTCAACACCAACAGAAATCGTGGTAGGCACACGACCCACAGAACGGTTTTTCCTTCGCGGGCGGCGGCGTCCCGCTCGTGACGACCGCGTGAATCCCGCGAATCGCTTCCTCGACACGTTCGGCGAGATCGTCGGTGAGTTCGACCGACTCGCGCTTTCGCTCACGGGGATGGGCGAGCACACCATCGCGCTGGATGTCGGCCACCCGGTCGAGATACCAGAGATAGTAGGCCAGTTGCATCCGCGCGGGTTCGACGAGTTTCGAGGAGGGTTTCACTTCGACGACCCGTCCGTCCTCCAGCAGGTCGATGGCGATCATTCCGAGATGTTTGCTCTCGCGGCCGCCGTAGGCGGTGTCGTCGACGCGCGTCCCGCGGACGACGGCGGCGTTCTCGCGGTCGATTTCGAGCTGGCGGCTGACGAACCAGAGCTCGCGCTCGCAGGCGTGATAGTACTGCATCATCACGCCCGTGACTCTGAACGACGCCTCGGTGGTGTCGTCGCGGGCCGTGGCGAGCAGGCGGTCGACGGGATCAGTTGTCGTGCTCATAAGATCAGCGTATCCACGATGCTCTCGGGAATGTCGATACCCGTTCTCGTATCGAAGTAGGACTCGAACCCAGCATCAGCTTCCCACACTCGCTCCGTCGCAGTCCGCTTCTCGCCATCCCATGAGAGTGGGTCGAGCCGAACCAGTTTTGCTGCTGTATCGGAGTCGGGACGGTACGCCGGAACGGAAACGCGGATAGCCGCAAGCTGCTTTTTCAACCGACTTGTTCCATCGAAGTTGTATGATTTCTCGGCTCTGCGATACATATCGACCATCATGTGATCTGCCTGTGACCGACAGACATACACTTCGAAAGTGAATCGTGTATCGATGAGTGATTCCCGACGAAGCGCGGCTCCGTCCGCCCTTTCGAAGTGCCGACGCAGAGCGTTGTCCGCGGAAACTGTACCGACCGCATCGCCCACGATATCGTGATACGTATCGACGGCGGATTCGACGACTTCCTCCGAAACTGTCTCGTCGGTCGGCACGTCGGTGAGCGCTTCGCGGGTCTTCGCCAACAGGTCGAGGTCCGTATCACCCTCTCTGCGGGCGTACACCGCCTCGCCGGGAATCGTGGTACTATCTTCGGGTGGACCGAGCCGCCAGACAGTTACGCCACCAGTATCGGGTGCCCGCTCGAACGAGCGGTTGCATCGCCCGGCTGCCTGGACGATGCTGTCGAGCGGCGCGAAATCTCGAAACACCCGGTCGAAGCTCACGTCCACCCCGGCCTCGACGAGTTGGGTGGAGACGACGAGCAACGGAATCTCGGCGGCGGTCAGTTCCGAAGCCACAGCGAGCAAGAATCGGCGGTCACACGGACGTAACCGCGTGGAAAGGTATAGTACGGCAGGAGCGTTCGAATCGGCCCGAAAGACGATAGAACGGACGAACGCATCTTGAACCTGTTCTGTATCGTCCGTGCTCGAAGGGACGCCGAATCGTTCGTCATCGATGATTTCCCTCTTGAATCGGGCCGCGATATCGACTGGCCCATTGGCGGTCACGGCGGCCTCGGAGTCGGTATCCATTCCCAACGCCTCGGTCACGCTGTCGAACAGTTCGCTGGTGCTATCGACCGTGTTACAGACGGCGAGCGTCGCATCGGCCGTCCCGGTTGCGGCCACCGCCAGCGTCGCGGCCGCGTCATCGTAGTCGAGCAGTCCGTCCTCAGTACCGGTTGCCAACGCGGTCGGGTGGAATCCGTATTCGACGCGATCCGGAAGTGCATTGTCCCCCTCCGGTTCGAGCGCGCCGAGCGTCTCGCCATCGAGCAGCGAGAAGGTATCGTCCTCGCCGACGATGCGCGGCTGTGTCGCGGTCATTAACACGACGGTCGCGTCGTACTCGGCCACGAGCGCTTCGATGAGTCGTTCGACGAGCGGCCACCACGTGAGTGGGAGTGCCTGTGGTTCGTCGATGATGACGACACTCTCGTACAGCGCCGGCAGTTTCATGCTCTGACTGTTTCGAGGGCCGGCGAGACTTTCGAACAACTGAACGAACGTGGTGAGCGTGACGCCGGCCCGCCAGCTCTCGGCGAGCATCACAGCCCTATCGGCGTCTGCATCCGTTCCCTCGGACTCTTTTTCCTCGTCGTCCGAAAGTATCAGGGATTCCGAGAGGTGGTGGTGGACCGTCAGTTGACGTCCCATCGCTGGGTCCGCGTCCGATTCGTCGCTCAGCACCTCCCGAAGCACGTCCGCCGTCTGGTCGATGACCGAGGTGAACGGGAGCGCGTAGATGATGCGGTCGCCATCGGTCGCCTCGCGGATGCGCGCCGCGGCGAGCAGGCCGGTCAGCGTCTTGCCGTAGCCGGTCGGCAGCGTGAGCGTCGCCACCTGCGATTTCGCATCGAGAAACGCGGCAATCGGGTCGTCGTTCGTCGATTGCCCGCGAATGTGGTCCTGTATCGAACCTCGAAGGCGGTTCAGCCGTGCTTCGAGTGTCGCCGCGGGGGCGTCATCTCCAAGGTCCGCGATGTGCTCGTCTAACTGTGCTGTGGTAAGTGGGTCGGCGTGAAGTCGGTCGTCATCGGAGCGAACGCCAGCGGCGTGGGTTTTGTCGGCAAACGTGAGTGCTCCGTACAGCCTGAGTTCGTCGAGATACGCTCGGCCGTCGTCGAACAGGGTACCATCAACCCGTGGCCGACGCTTTCCGCGGAAGAAATCCTCGCGGAGCCACTCGTAGAGCGTTGCCTCCACGAACCCATCCGCCTTATCCGCCTTGATAGCATCGTTACTTGCCGTCAGTCGGGTACAGAAGTCGGTCCACGACCCGTTTTCGATGCTGAGACGCTCGACGACCGCATCGGCGAACGCCGGACGCTTCTCGTCGATATGTGCGGCCTGCCGCGCGGCCGCGCCGTTGTACGCACTGCTGGCCGCACCTCGTGCCTCGGCCTGCCGCCATGTTGATTGCTGTGCGATTGCGTTCCCGGCGAATCTATCGTAATCCGGCAACGAACCGTGGTGTTTCGCCACGGCGACGAGACCGGCAAAGCGCACCCGCAATCCGTAGCCACGCTGTCTGAGCGCATAGTAGGCGAGCAATCCACCGAGCCGCGCGTGATGGCTCGGGCCGCTGTCGTCGGTTCCGTTGTCGATATGGGTCTGGAACCACTTGGTCGCCTTTCCGAAATCGTGTACCAGCCCGACGATTTCGGCGGCGTCGCGCAACGACTCGCCGTCTGCGGTCTCGGCGTGAGCGGGAGTTGCTTCTCGTGCCCGCCGCGCAACCGCCAGCAGATGGCGTTCAAGCGGCATCGCCTCGCGGATGATTTCGCCGCCTTCGTGGTCGGTTTCCGCCGGATGTGACAGCAATTCGGACCAGTTCGGGTCGTCGGCGTCGAGGGTCACGAGAACACTACCGTCCTGCCATCGACTTCGTAGGCATCGACACCGCCCGCTCGAAGCGGCTCGCCGTCTCGACTGTACGCCCACCGGAGGAACTTGGTCGTCTTCCGTCCGGCGAACTCGCCAGCGCGGATCGTTCGCTCCATATCGCCCGGCGACCGTTCGGTTCCGTGTGGTCGGCCGGGAGCTGGCACGATGCCCTCGGGATTCGGTAGTGCGGAATCGACGGCAACCGGCCCGTCGATTTCCCCACTCGGCGTGAGCGCGAATTCGCCGTGAAACGTCACCGAGGCGAGAAATTCCGAGAGTCCGAGCGACGGGACGTACTCGGAGCGCCCGTCGGCGAGTCGGTCGTGGAGTCGGTCGTAGGCCGCGTCGTCGGCGAGCCAAATGTCGAATCGGTACGCCGGGTTCACGAGAACCTCGTAGTTTATCCGTTGGCGGTCGGTCGCCGGATTCGGATAACGGATGCTTACCTTCCCGCGGCTGTTGACTGCCTTCATTCCCTCGTTCGAGGTGGTCAGACTGTTTTCGGGCAGGTTCATCGTCCGTATTGCCGACTCCTGTTCGCCGACACCCCCAGCAGCCTGACCACCGACCGGCTGGATAGCGATTCCCGAACGGCCGCGGCCGAACACGTCGTAGTAGCCGTCCCGCTCGTAACCCGCAATGGCGGCAAGCAGTCCGGCGACGGTCGTCCGGGGCGGGAGTCGATAGGTTGCCTTTATCGTGTTTCCGTCAACTCGACGGAAATGGCCCCACGGTCCGGCGACGGTGAGCGACAGGCAGCGCTCCGGTGACTTCTCGTGCGGTGAAGCACCACCGTCCGTGCGGAGTGTGCGTTCGGTCCTCATCTCACGGACGAGTTTCCTCGTGTTCGTCGTACACGTCGATCTCGTGGATTCGGTCCTCGCCGAACCAGCCAGTCAACGCCGTGGCGAGGTCGGCCGGCTCACCATCGACCTCGACGTCGAGCGCGCTGTCGGCCACGAGATGAATCCGCTCGATGTGGTCGTCGTGGTCTTTGAGACGGTCGAGCAGGCCGGTCGCATCCAGCGTCACGTCCCGCACGGTGCGATACGAGCGCGCGTCATCGTCGTTGCCCACCGTGTCGAGGTCGTGTGTCAACCCACCGATGTGGAAGCGCTCGTCGGCGTACTCGACGCGGAGGTAGAGCCGCGGTTCCTGTCCGACCTTGCTCCGCGTGATGGTCTGGTTCTTTATCGAGCGCCAACAGAGCGTATCGAGACGCTCCACATCGTCTTCGGAGAGGTTCGTGTCCTCGGCTCCATGCTCGTCAACGAGTCCGTGAAAGCCGATGAGCGCGTATTTCAGTCGGTGGTCGTCGAGGTCGAACCCACCCTGCTCTTTCCCTTCTTGGGTTCCGATGACGCTCGTGAGGCTGTTGTACTCCTCGTTTTCGACGACGGGATGGAGGCTCTTGCCGGGCGAGAACTGCACCGGGCCGGTGAGATGGTCTGGGAGTTGGTCCTCGACGGCCGCGATGATTCCCTCGTCGTCGGTGTCGATGCTCAGCGTCGCACCGAAATAGCGGGCATCGACGGCATTGTCGAGAAAGCCGTCGAAGGCGTCCTCGCCGACCTCCTCCGGGTCGGTGATACCCAGCGAGTCCTTCAACATCTCCTCACGGGTCTTGGCGTACTCCGAGTTACGGGTGCTCGTGATATAGACGCCGTGACCGTCGTCTTCCAGCTGGTCGCGGAGATACCGTTTCAGGCGGACATCGGTGACGACCGCTTGGTCGGTCACGGGGTCCTTTCGTGGACGGTTCGCCCCGCTGAGGGGGTTGCCGTTTGGATTTGCATCCACGGCGTCGTACAGGAAGACGATCTCCGAACGGTTCTCGACGATTGCTGAATCTCTTTCACTCATTGTCGTACCCGGAAGTGCTGCGGTCGTTCAGTCCGTAGGCGATTCCCAGCGCGTAGTGGTATCGGAGGTCATCGGTAGTAAGGTCCCAGCCGGTTGGCTCTTCCCGCTCCATATCGTCCACGATTTCACGGACGAGTTCCGCAAACAGCGTGCCGCTGACCTTAATTCCGTCCCTTTTGCGGGCCTCCTCAGTACGGACAAAGTTGGATGTCAGTAGCTCCCTCGCGGTTCGTTTGATGTTGTGTTTCGTGATATTTTCGACGGGATACGTTGTCACGGCTGTCGAACCTCTCTCGTCTTGCCGTTGCTGTCTTGTGATTCGTCCGTTGAGTGCACCGAGTAGGAACACCGCACGACGTTCATACGATTCCTCCCCTCGGAGCGCGTCATGCCTGTCGATGAATTCCTTCAACTGTTCGGTACGGTTCATTTCCGTCTCATCAGTCGTAGTGCTTTCTGTCATGGCTGTGTCTGCGGTGAAGTCGGTGTCGCCGCGCGCGTCGAGCAACCCCGTGTTTGCGAGTGCGGTGAGCTGTGCGTGCTGTTCGGCGATGATTGTGCCAGGAAACGGGTACTCGCCGTCCGGATCGAATCGGTCGGCGATGCGGTCGACGTACGCCGCCAGCAGCGAATGTACCTCAATACCTTCTCCGCCGACCACTTTTTTCGTCGCGCGAAACCGGAAGTCGTCGCTGCTCGGTTCGTCGTCGGTATCGGGCGGTGAACAGGTCTCGGCGAAGTAGCCGACGCCAGTCACGGTGTCCAGCCATTCCAGCGATGAGCGACCCGTGTTGAGCAGGTCGAAATTTTCACGGATTGGCAATGGCCCGTCTTCACCGAAGATGGAGCTATTTACAGCGTCGTGGTGTTTGCGAGCGAGTTCGTCACCGTAGTGAACGGTTCCGTTCGGTTCGAACGCGAGGAGTCGCCAGCGGTCCTTCTGGTACTTGTTGACGACCATGAAAACGAACCGGAGGTCGCCGACATCACTGTCCGGCAATTCCGAACGAATGTAGTCATATAGTGCCGCAACCGCGTTCCGGTCGTTGAGTTCGTTAGCCTGCTCAGCGAGTGTGGCATACAACTCGCGGGCGTCCTCGGCATCGAGTTCGCCCTCGAAGTACGGGAAGTAGAACGCCGAAACACCAGGGCCGGACTCTGCACAGGCGTCGAGAAACGTCGTCGCGTTCTGGGCGGCGATGGCGGCCTCGCGGCCGAGTCCCTGCGTCCGCCACGATTGGTCTGGGTCGAATCGCGGGAACCGTTCCATCTGTTTCGAGAGATACCACTTCAGCGGGTCGTCCACGACGCCGTACACCTCCTCGTCGGTGTCTTCAACGTAACAGACGCCATCGCCGCTTGCGTCCTCCGCTTCGTTCTTCGCCCGAAATTTCGTTGTCTTCCGACGAACCATCGCTTCCTGCAACACCTCGATTTCGCCCGGCAGATGCCACGTCGCAGCCGGGTCGAACTGCTCGGTCGTCGCTACCGCGTCGGCGTCGAGTTTGAACGCGACGGTGTGAAGGAACTGACCCTCCTCGGTCTGCTCCTTGACGGCGGACGCGATTCGTTCCATCGAGTCCTCGTTTTCCCCGAACGCATCGAGCGCGTCGAGCAGCTCGCCATCGTCGTGAACGCCCGCCTCGGCCAGTACGGCATCCTCGTTCGGCCAGCGAGTGAATCGCTCGATGGCGTGGTCGGCGTGCTTTTCGGGAGTGTTCGTCTGTCCAGAGAGGTGGGTGATGCTGTGGTCAACGCCGCGGGCGGCCTCGAATTTCGCGTGTGCGACGTGCTCGATGTCCGGAACGAGTCCTCCACGGGTTGGGCTTGATACTTCGGACGCATAGGTGACGACTCGAACGGGGTCCTCAGGAAGCGACGCTGCCCCGCCGGTCAGGTCTACACGGACGACCACGAGGCGTTCCTCGCCGACCAGTTCGCTCGCGGCATCCGGCGAGAGGAACGGCCCGTACTCGCCGGTGAATCCACGGCCCAGTGTGTAGAGTTTGCCATATAGCGATTCCACGTCTCGGACCGAGGTGACCGGCCGGTCGGGAAGCGCCGCCTCGATTTCCGAGTCGGGCAGTTCGCGGAGCGCCTCACTGTTCATCGTCGTCCTCCATGATGTTCAGAAACCCGAATCCCAGCGAGTTGCGCTCGCCGATGCCACAGTCCAGCGCGAGATTCAGATGTCGGCGGTGGTCGTCGTCGCGCACGGTGTAGCCGAGTTTCCACTTGCTCACGATGTAGGTCATCCGCTCGCCCTCGGTCACATCCACCGGCAGCGCGTAGGTCTTCAGCAGGTCATACTCGTCGAACAACCCGCCCTCGCAGTCGCTCGGACCGGAGAGGTAGTCGGGCGCGAACAGCCCGTGCTTGCGGTCGAGGTTCGCCCGGACCTGCTTGCGAAACGGCTCCATCGTGTGTTCGGGCCGCCAGAACGTCGCCGAGTCGCCGTGACCGTCGTCGATGCCGTAGCGTTCGCGCTGCCACGGCGGAATCCGCACGAGTACCCCTGTACCTGATTCGAGCACTCCTCGCGTGCCGGGTTCGCCGACGTCCGGCGCGAGTCCATGCACCTGCTCGATTTCGAACGGCATCTCGCCCACGTTGAGTTCCCGGTCACGCTTCAGGTCGCGGGCGACGTGGGCGAGCAGCTCCTCGTCGGGCGAGGCGACGAGCAGCCAGCGCTCGTCGCCTTCCTCCATGTCTCGCGGCGGGAAGACGAGGCTGAAGCAAAACCCCGGCGGCTCGTCGGTGTCGTGGCGCGCGTCGTAGTCGGTCCCGTCGAGCGCGCCCCAGAGCCGCCCGCGGAGCTTCGCATGGTGGGCGTTATCGTAGGCCGCGTCCGCGCGGGCGGACAGTTTCGTCAGCACGCGCATTGCATCGTTCCTCTATCGAGTATGTAATTCCATGGCACAACAGTTGTGTGTTGTTGATCACCTAATAAATCTCTGGGTACCGGAGTGAAAGTAAATCCGGTCCCAACGGAGGTTCGTCTGGAACGGCAACTCGGTCGCGTTTGCAGAAACTCGTCTCCAAGCCAGGGGTGGGATTTGAACCCACGAATTCTCGATTACAAATCGAGTGCTTGCACCGCCCAAGCTCCCCTGGCGCACTCTCGCTTACCTGCGCTCGGGTTTGTCGGTGTCGCTTTCGAGTCGCTTTTCGAGGTCGATGCGGTGTGGCTCGTAGCCCGCCCGCGCGTAAAAGCGCCGCGCCGCCCGGTTCTCGTAGAGCGCCGACAGCGAGACGACGTCGAAGCCCGATTCGGCGAGTTTCGCCTCGGCGGTCGCGAGCAGTTCCGCGCCGATGCCGGCGTTTCGGTAGTCGGGACGGACGACGATGTTGCGGACGACACCGCGCGAGACGTCCTGTTCGAAGCGTTCGGCGTCGGGACCGAACATGACGAACCCCACTATCTCACCCTCTTCGCGGGCGACCAGCAAGCCGTCGGCGATGATGTCCCGGACGACCGCCTCGCGGATGGTCGCCCGGTTTGCCTCGGCGCGGAGATGCGAGCCGAACGCGTGCTGTTCGCGCGCCAGCTTCACCCAGAGGTCCGCGACCGCACCAGCGGCTTCGGTGTCGGGCGCTTCGATGCTCACTCGCCGAGTGCCTCGACGGCCGGCAGTGAATCACCCGCGAGCAGCGCGAGCGACGCGCCGCCGCCGGTGCTCACGTGGTCGAACCCATCGATGCCCAACCGTCGAATCGCCGCCGCCGTGTCGCCGCCGCCGACGATGCTATGCTCGGCCTCGCTGGCCGTCGAGTACAGCTCGCGCGTCCCGTGGGCGAAGGTCTCCTCCTCGAAGACGCCCGCCGGTCCGTTCAGGATGACCGTGCCGGCGGCGTCGATGACCTCCGAATAGGCGGCGATGGTCTCGCTACCGACGTCCTTGGCCGGTGTTTCGGTCTCCTGTGGGAGGTCGCTCACCGGTATCTCGTGGCGCTCGCCGCCGCGCTCGATGGCGACGTCCGCCGGAACCCTGAGTTCGTCGTACGCATCGAGCAGTTCGCCCGCGCGGTCGATTTCGTCCCAGTAGCCCTGGTCGTAGACGAACTCCGCGCTCGCCGTGCCGAGTTCCGCGCCGCTTGCGAGCAGACAGACGTTGCCGACCAGCCCCGCTGTCAGCACCGTGTCCGCGAGGTCACGTTCGAGGACGCTGCGCGCGACGCCGATGGAGTCGCCGACTTTCGCGCCGCCGAGCAGGTAGACGCGGGGGCGTGGGGTCTCCTCGATGTTCGCGAGCACGTCGAGTTCGCGCTCCATCACCCGGCCGGCGTAGCCCGGCAGGCGCTGCGGAAAGCCGACGAGCGAGGGCTGTGAGCGGTGGGCGGCAGCGAAGGCGTCGTTGACGTAGGCGTCGAGCACGGGCGAAAGCCCCTCGACGAGGTGGGTGTCGGCCGCGCGCTCGGGGGCGAACTCCATGTACTCCTCGGCATAGAAGCGGGTGTTTTCGAGCAGGACGGCCTCGCCCGCATCGAGTTCCGCGACGCGCTCTCTGGCGGCCGCCGAGAAGGTGGCATCGCAGTAGTCGACGGGAGCGGCGAGCAGCTCGTCGAGGCGGTCGGCGTGAGCCGCGAGCGTCGAGAAATCGTCGTCGCCGGGCCGGCCCTGATGGGCGAGTATCGCGACGCGTGCGCCACGTTCGAGCAGTTCCGAGAGGGTCTCGACGTGGGCGCGCAGGCGGGCGTCGTCGGCCAATCCTCTCTCGGCGAGCGGGCTGTTGATGTCGATGCGCACCCCGACGGCGACGCCCTCCACATCGAGGTCGTCGAGGGTTCGTATCATTGCCCGCACTCCTCCGGCCGCCGGCAAATCCCTTTCCCTCCGGCGCTCGACGGACGAAGGGAGCAACACTTATTATGGTCTCCCCCACCGTTTCATGTGGAATCGTATCATGGGTATTGCTGAAACCTACTCTCGCGGCCGGAGCGTCGTCGCCGAACAACCCCTCACGCTGCTGGTCGCGGTCGTCTGTGTGCTGTTGGCGCTCGATCTGGTCGGCAAACTGGTAGGGGGGTCGCTGTCGGTGCTCAGTCTCGCCATCTTCCTGAAGGACGGTCTCATCCTCGGGCTGGTCATCGGGCTTGCGGGGGTTGGTCTCTCGATGACCTACGCCATCCTCGGCTTCGCCAACTTCGCCCACGGCGATTACATCTCCAGTGGGGCCTTCGCCGGCTGGGCGACCACCTACGTCGTCGCGGGCTTCGGCACGCTTTCAGTGGGTGACCTCCTCCTGCTCGGCGTCAGTGGCGACGCGAACGCGGGCACGGTCGGCGTAAGCGTCGTCTCGACGCCGCTGGCAGTTCTCGTCGGTCTCGTCGTCGCGGCGGTCTTTACTGTGCTCCTCACGCTCGCCATCGACCGAATCGTCTACAGGCCGATGCGCGACCAAGACGGAATCTCGCTGCTCATCGCCAGCATCGGCGTCGCGCTCGCGCTGCGGTACCTGCTCGCGTTCGTCTTCGGCACCAGCCGACCGGGTGTCACCGGCGGGTCGCTCCCGGCTGTCACCGTTCCGGGCATCGGTATCCAGATCAACGCCCACGAGGCAACGCTCGCGGTCTGTGCGATTGGACTGCTGGTCGGCGTCCACGTCGTGCTCCAGTACACGAAACTCGGCACGGCGATGCGCGCGATGGCCGACAACCGCGACCTCGCGCGCGTTACCGGCATTCCGACCGAGCGCGTTGTCCGCGCCACGTGGGTCATCGGCGGCGGTCTCACCGGCGCGGCGGGCTATCTCATCACCCTTGAGACCGGGACCATCGCCTTCGATTTCGGCTGGGTCCTCCTCCTCCTCATTTTCGCCGCGGTCATCCTCGGTGGCATCGGCTCGGTCTACGGCGCGATGTTCGGCGGCCTGCTCATTGGACTCGCTAGTACGGTATCGCTGGTCTGGATACCCTCCGATTTCACCACCGTCGCGGCCTTTCTCGTGATGATTCTCATGCTATTAGTAAAACCGTCGGGGCTGTTCGGCGGGGTGACGACCGCATGAACCGTCAGCACGCTCCCGAGCGGACGGCTATCGAGGTGGTTGGTCGATGAGCAGCGCCACCGAGCGGGTCGCGGCCAAGTTGCCCGACAACGATGCCGTGCTGATTCTCGGCGTGCTGTTCGGGCTGTACGTCGGTTTCACGGTGTTGGGGATGGCGCTCGGCCTCGACGTCGCGGGGCTTGCGAGCACCCTCCAGCGCATCACCTTCTTCGCCGCGGTCTACGCGCTGCTCGCGCTCGCCTTGAATCTCCAGTGGGGATATGCCGGACTGTTGAACATCGGCGTCGCGGGGTTCATGGCCGTCGGCGTCTACACGATGGCGATGCTCACCGCGCCCGCGAGTCCCGCCGCCGGCGGCGTGCCCGGTCTCGGACTGCCGCTGTGGGTCGGCGTCGTCGGCGGGATGGTCGCGTCGGCGCTGGTCGGCGCGCTCGCGGCGCTGCCCGCACTCAGACTCAAGGCCGATTACCTCGCCATCGTCACGCTCGGTCTCTCGGAAATCATCCGGCTCACGTACAACTCCACCACCTTTCAGACGTTCTCGATTGCGGGTCTGGAGATGGGAACCGGCGCATCTCAAGGCATTCAGACGCCGACCAACCCCGTGATGGCGCTGTACTACACCACCCCGTCGAGTCCCGCATCGGGAACAACGGCCCTCGGCGAGAGCGTCTTCGGCCTCTTCGGGACTCTCGGACTCGGCGAACCGGTCGTCGTCGACTGGACCTACACCCTCGTGCTCGTGGTCTTCGTCGGCCTGTTCTACCTCCTGCTCACGCGCGTGGGCAACTCGCCCTTTGGCAGGGTGTTGAAGGCCATCCGCGAGGACGAACTCGTGGCGAACTCGCTGGGCAAAAACACCAACCGCTTCAAGATCAAGACGTTCATGCTCGGCTGTGCGCTGATGGGCTTGGGCGGGATTCTCTGGCAGGGCAGTCAGGCGCTTGTCAGCCCTGCCCTGTTCTTGCCAATCGTCACTTTTTACATCTTCATCGCGCTCATCATCGGCGGCTCGGGGTCGAATACCGGCAGCGTCATCGGCGGCGCGCTGTTTGCGGGCTTGCTCTTCGAGGGACCGACGTTCGTCCGGCGGCTCGTCCAACAAACGGTGGACCTCGGCGGTGCGCCGAACACGTTCACCGACGCCGTCGGGGCGCTCGGCGCGCTCGATTTCGGCCCGCTGCTCGCCTACACGCTCGCGGACATCGCCAGCCTCCGGTTCGTGCTCGTGGGAGTCGTGTTGGTCTATCTCGTGCAGAATCGACCGGAGGGACTGCTCGGCCACCGCACGGAGACCGCTGCGGCCGTCTCGCTCGCGCGCGACCGGACCGAGGCGAGCCGGGCCGATGGGTCCGGGGAGGGCGGGGATGAGTGAGAGCACGGACACGCCCGACACGCGGGCGGCCATCGAGGGTGAGAGTCCCGAGACCATCCCGGAGGTCGACCCCGAAGAGGACTCGGACGTCGAACGCGCCGCCCGCGAGACCCCACCCGGGCGGCCGCTCCGGGTGGACGACCTCCGCATGGCCTTCGGCGGCCTGACGGCGGTCGACGGGGCGACCTTCGCCATCGAGGAAGGGTCGCTCACGGGACTCATCGGGCCGAACGGCGCGGGAAAATCGACCACGTTCAACTGTATCACTGGTGTTCATCGCCCGACTGGCGGCTCGGTGAAGCTCCACAACGAGGAGATAACCGGGCTGCGCCCACACGAGATAGCGAACCGTGGGCTGGTTCGCACCTTCCAGATCGCCCGCGAACTGAAGGAAATGACGGTGCTCGAAAACATGCTGCTCGCGCCGAAAGCCCAAAAGGGCGAGTCGCTCTGGCGGTCGGTGCTGCCGGGTGCGCGCCGTTCGGTCGAGGTCCAAGAGCGCGAACTACGCGAGCGGGCGTGGGAGACGCTCGAATTCTTCGAAATCGACCATCTCGCCGAGGAGCAGGCGGGCAACCTCTCGGGCGGCCAGCGCAAACTCCTCGAAATGGCTCGCGCCCTCCTGACCGACCCCGAGGTCGTCTTGCTCGACGAACCGCTCGCGGGGGTCAACCCGACGCTCGAACGCAAACTCCTGAAACGGATTCACGAACTCCGCGAACAGGGGTATACCTTCCTGCTGGTCGAACACGACATCGACGTCATCATGGACAACTGCGAGCGCGTCATCGTCATGCATCAGGGCCGGGTTCTCGCCGACGACACGCCGGCGGCGATTCGGGAGAACGAACAGGTCATCGACGCCTACCTCGGAGCGAACGTATGAGCGACGAGCGTACGGCCGAGGGCAACGCCAGCGCTCACGCTGACAGCGAAACGACTACCGAAGGCCTGCTCTCGGTCACGGGCCTCGATGCGGGCTACGGCGACCTCCAAATCCTCTCGGCTGTCGACCTCGTGGTCGAATCCGGTGAGTACGTCACCATCGTCGGGCCGAACGGGGCCGGGAAATCCACAGTCATGAAGGCGGTCTTCGGACTGGCGACCTATATGGATGGGACGATTGCCTTCGACGGCGAGGACATCAGTGAACTCGCCCCCGAGGCGGTCATCCGTCGCGGGGTGAGCTACGTCCCCCAAAACGAGAACGTCTTCGCCGGACTCTCGGTACGTGAAAACCTGGAGATGGGTGCGTACATCCTCGATTCGGTGCCCGAAGAGCGACTCGACGACGTGTTCGAGCGTTTTCCCATCCTGGAGAAGCGCCAGTCCCAGCGTGCGGGCACCCTCTCCGGTGGGCAGCGCCAGATGCTGGCGATGGGCCGGGCGCTGATGCTCGACCCCGAACTGCTGCTGCTCGACGAACCGTCGGCGGGACTCGCGCCGGACCTCGTCGACGAGATGTTCGACCGCATCGACACCATCAACGACGCCGGTACAGCCGTCCTGATGGTCGAGCAGAACGCGATGGAGGCGCTTTCGCGCTGTGACCGTGGCTACGTCCTCGTCCAAGGCCAGAACCGCTATACTGACACCGGTGCGGCGCTGCTCGATGACGAGGAAGTGCGACGGGAGTTCCTCGGCGGCTGAGACTCCCGTTCAGCCGCTCGTCGTGCCCGCGCTGCTGTTGTTGCCACCGCCACCGCTACCGCCGGCAGTGAACTCGACGGTGTCCTGCTGTTCGATGTCGCCGCTTTCGGTGTAGGTGAATATCTCGTAGCCGACCGACTCCATGTCGCCGTTCTCGTCGAAGTTGACGCTGCTCGATGCGCCCTGGTAGTTGATGTCGTCGCCGTTGGCAGCCATCCGGATGCCTTCGGCGAGGTTCTTCGGCGTGACTTGCCTCCCGCCGGGGTTTGCGACCTTGTCCATGTTCTCCTTGACGGCCGAGCCGGTGTTCTCGCCGCCGGCGGCGTTGGCGAGTATCTGTACGGCGGTCGCGTCGTAGGCCTGTGAGGTGAACACGCCGGGTTCGTTGCCGAATTCCTCTTTGAACGACTGCGTGAAGAACTGCTGGGCCGGGCCGGCGGCGATTGGTGCGGTGCCGATGACGTTCGTCATCGACTGGCCGACGTCGCCCGGCAGCTCGGGTGCGCGCAGCCCGTCGGTTACCATGATGGTGGTGTCGCGGCTGTAGTTCGAGTAGAAATCCCGGAACAGCTGGTTGCCGCTCTCGGGATAGCCGATGATCAACAGGCCATCGGGACTCGACGCCATCGCCTCCTGGAGCTTCGAGGTATACGAGGACTGTGCCTTCTCGAAGGAGACCTGTGCGGGGACGTTTCCACCGAAGGCTTGAACGAAACTGTCGGCGAGCGCCTGCCCATAGGAGTTGTTGACGTACAGCACCGACACTGACGAGGCGTTGACGCGCTGGCTGGCGACCTGTGCGAGCACTTCGCCCTGGAGCGCGTCGCTCGGCGGCGTCCGATAGACGTACCCGTTGTCCTGGAGCGTGGTGATCGCCGGCGAGGTGCTCGCCGGCGAGGTCAACACGACCTGGTTGGGAATGGTGACGTTTTTGGCCACCTGAATCGTCGTTTCCGAGGACGCTGCACCGGTGATGGCGGGAAAGCCCGCATCGACGAGCGCTTGGGCGGCGCTGATACCCGCTTGCGGGTCGGTCTGGGTATCCTCAGTCTGTGTCTCGATGGTGAAGCCCATGTCGGCGTTCTGTAACTGCCGTGCAGGCAACAGCGCGGCCTGCTGAATCGGTTTGCCGACCGAGGCGAGGTCGCCGGTCGTCGGCTGGAGCACGCCGACCTTGATGGCGCGACCACCACCGCCACCGCTGCCGCTGTTCCCGCCTCCGCCACCGCCACCGCCGCTGTCGGTGCCACCGCCTCCGCCGCCGCTGCCGTTGTTCCCGCCTCCGCCACCACCGCCGCCGATACAACCGGCGAAGCCGGCGATACCGACTGCCCCGACACCGACGAGGAACTCCCGTCGCTTGCGATTACGTGCCATGTCAACAGTAGTGTTCGTTGATACCGATATAAGTCTTCCCTCTAGTTGGCACCTTCTTCGGTCGGTTTTTCAGGTACTGCGGCAGTTCGCACAGACCGACTGTCCGTTCACGTTCACGAGGTCGCTCGCGAGCGTCCCACAGGTCTCACAGATGCCCTGTGTATCGTAGGTCGCCGAATCGGCCGTCGCCGTCGGAATCCCGTTGGCGTCGGGTGCTATCGTCGAGGCGGCGACGACGTCGTACGCCGAGACCACTCCCACGGGGCCGTCCTCGACGGCGAGCAGCCAGCCGGCGTCCTCGCGGGCCATCGCCCCGGCAGCCGCCGCGAGCGAGGCGTCAGACGCGATGCGGACGACTCCGTCGCTCATCACGTCGCCGACCGTCGCCGTGTCCGGGTCGGTGTCGCCGACGAGCACCGAGAGGACATCGCGTTCGTTCAGCGCCCCGACGGGGTCCCGTCCCCGGAGGACGACCGCACAGTCGGTCCCCTCCGCAAGGAGCAGTTCGACCGTTTCGAGCAAATCGTCGCCCTCGCTCACGCCGAGGAACTCCCGCGTCATCACCTCACGAACAGTGACAGCACTACTCATACCAATCCGTTCCGCTCGCATGTGCTAAAAACTACCTCCAGTAGGGTTAAGACCGCAGCCTTCCTACGTCATCGGTCGCCTATTTGCGAACGACCTCGACGACCGAAAGCGACTGGTCGAGCGTCACAGTAACCGTCCCGTCGCCGCGCTCGATGGTGACGCGAACCTGGTCGGAGTCCGGGACGGTCACGTCGACGCCGTCGAAGAACTCGGGTGCCCAGAGCGGGCGTTTTCGAACGTCGATTCCGTGGTCGTGGTAGAACGACGCGACGATGGGGTGGTGTACCACGCTCATGATGATGGGGACCGTGAAGTGGACGCCGCACCGCGAACAGCGTGTCTCGACCTTCGGCATCTCGGTGCGGACCTCGGCGTCGAACGACCACGCCAACTGCGCATAGCAAAACGGGCAGACGCCTTCGAGTGCCAGTTGCAGGTCGTGTCTGGTTTTGAGCGTCAACAGTTCGATGAGGTCCGCCAGCGTGCGGTCGTCGATTACACCCGGCGGGAGGGCGTGCTGGAACGTGTGTTCGTTTGGACAGGTAACGCGAAGGACGCTCTCCTCGTACGTCGCGGTGAACACTTCGCCGCAGGCGGGACAGGTGTCGTCGAGTTCGGTCGGTCCGAGTTGACTACTCTCCCCGTAGACGCCAGTGATGAGGGCAGCCACGACCATGATGCCAGCCGGCGCGATGCGGTAGCCGTCGGCGGTCTTTCTCACGAACCGCCCGTCGAGTCGTTCGAGATGGTAGTTGAAGTTCCCCGAATCGCTGACGCCGACCTGCCGGCGGAGGTCGGCGAATCCGACCGTGGGGTCTTCGGGTGTCTCCCGGAGCCGGTCGGCGAGCGCCCGAACGATTCCGAGACGGGTCTCGTCGCTCAGGACGTCGAACCCACGCCGGGGCGGGTCCGCATCGGCCATACCGAGCAGTACGCAACGGGATGTTACAAGCGTTCCGACGGCGGAGCACGGTTCCGAGACCGTATGCGACGCCCGTTCGCGTCGAACCACGAGTTGTCAACTCTCTTACTGTACTGTGATGCTGGATTGATATATTAGCCTTCGGTTCGTACCGCCGGACGCAATGACGGAGACAGCAACTCAGTCCAGCCGTACGCCGCCGTCCCGCGGGCCGTTGAATGCGGGTGGAGCACTGGTCGCCGTGTCGAGTATCGCCACGAGCGTGCTCGCCTCCGGGGCACTCCCCGGTCGGATGCGCGTCCACTGGTCGTTCGGAGGACCCTACTACGGTCCCGAGTTCGCTCCGACGCTGGTCGTGCTGGCCGCGTTCTCGCTGCTCATCGCCGGGTTCTACGTCGGGGGTCGCTGGCTCGGGACCCGCCTCGAACGGACCGGGGAGTTGGGCGCGGTCCGCCCGCTCTACGACGGCTGTGTACTGTTCGTGCTCGTGGGAACGCTGTGCATGCAGGTCGTGGTCGTCTGGGCCAACCTCGGGTGATCCGCGGTCCGGTGCTACCGGTCCCCGAAAACGACATCACGACCGTCGTACCGGCAGGTTTCGAGCGCGTGTTTGGCGTCCATGCCCGCCGACTGAGCGTCCGCGGCCCGCCCGACGCCCACCTTGAGGTCGACGCCGACGGTCTCGCGCACGTGGCCGATGGCGTCGTGGTAGGCATCCTCGTCGAGCGCCGGACACGGCGAGATGATGTTGTCGCCGCCGACGAAAAACGACAGCGAGTCGTGCGTTTCGCGCAGATAGCGCATCAACTCGGCGTAGCTCTGTTCGATGTTGATGAACGTGTCGAACTCGTTCAACCTATCGGTGTATTTGCCGGTGGCGTCGTTCACGTCGAAGTGGGCGATTTGGACGTCCCCCTCGGTGCGGTCGGGTTCGGGGATCGGCTTGCCGCGCAGAATCTCCCGGCGGTCGCTGGCCTGAGCGCTGCCGGCGGCTTGGAGCTGCTCGCTCGCGGTCTCGATTGCGGCGGTGGGTGCTGGGGCCGTGCCGATGGAGAGGCTCACCGTCACCGGGTAGCGATTGCCGATTGACTCTTGGATGAGTGCGTGGGTGTCCTCGTCGATACCGTTCGTGACGGCGACCATGTTGTCGAACCGCGAGAAGAAGACGTAGCCGTCGCGGTTGCCGAAGAGTTGGGAAAGGTCGGCGTACAGCCGCGATTGGAGGGTCTGGAGGTCGACCTCGCGCCGTGGCTCCGGCGTGACCGTCCACGGCCCGTAGTTGTCGATCTGCACGAGGGTGATCTGCGTGTTCGTCACGGTTGCGGAAGGTTGGCGGCGGCGCGGTATCCGCGCTTTGGTTGGCGACGGTTGTACTGTCGGTCAGAGACATGTCGTCATCGATTCAATCGTTTCGGTCGTACCAATCGATGTGGGGCGACGACCGTTGCTATCCTTCTGACCGACAGTATCAGATGCGTTTGAAGACGCCCTTGACGAGCGTGAGCGCGCCTTGGTCCCACGCGACGCGGTGGTCCAATCCCGTGCCCTCGCTTTCGGGGTCGTCGTAGTTTTCGAGATACCACTCGTAGGTCTCGACCAGCGCCTCCTTGTTCGAGTAGCTGGGTTCCCAGCCGAGCGATTGCAGCTTCTCGACGGACACGTAGGAGTCCTCGTGGGCGGTCTCGTAGACCCACGGATACAGCGGCGAGAGGTTCAGTTTTTCGAGCACCCGGAGTGCGGTGACGGTCAGCGGTGTGGGCGTTCCCACCGTTCGCTTGCCGGTTCCTGCATAATCGATGGGGGCCTGAAAGTCCTCCTTCATCGTGCCGAACTCCTCGGCCCCGACGTTGAACGTGGTGTTCACGTCGTCTTCGTCCTTTGCGAACATGAACTCCATCGCGCGCACGAGGTCGTAGACGTGCATCAGCTGGTACTGGTTGTTGCCCCAGCCGACCATCGGGACGTTCGCGCCCGACTCGATCCAATCGAACAGGACCTGAAAGACGCCGAGGCGTTTCGGGCCGATGAACGTCTTCGGTCGCAGGATGGGCACACACATCCCCATCCGGCGGAAGTCTCGACAGATCTTCTCGGCTTCGATCTTCGCCTCGCCGTAGGCTCCCACACCGTCGAGCGGCGATTCCTCGGTGATGGGATGGGAGTCGTGGGTGCCATACACCGCGGTCGAGGAAACGTAGACCACGCGCTCGACGTCAGAATCGTTGGCTGCCCAGAGTACGTTGCGCGTGCCGTCGATGGTCGTCTCGCGGATGCGCTGGTCGTCCCATAGCGGGAGCGCGGCGGCGGTGTGGACGATTGCGTCCGCGTCCGATTGTTCGATGGCGTCACTAACGGACTCCTCGTCGCGCACGTCGCCTTCGACGAACTCGACGCCCTCGATCTCGTCCTCGGGTTTGAACGGCTTGAGGTCGAGCGCCGTCACGTCCCAGCCGCGCTCTTTGAAGTACTCACAGGTGTGCAGACCGAGGAAGCCGGTGCCGCCAGTCACGAGCAGCGAGCCGGGGTCGGCGAGTCGTTCGTCGTCGCGTGTGTCTGCTTGCATTGGCTCGCGGTAGTGGGGGGCGTTTCAACTATCTACCGATACAATGTGACCGCTCGTGTGTGATTATCACGCCTGAAACCATCCGAAACGGTGCGTATCAATCGGTCAGGTTTATGCTTCGCGGCCCGCCATGACGAGCAATGGGTGAGGCGCAGACACAGCAGGCCGGGTTCGTGCGGACGGCCGCCGGTCTCGCCTACGAAATCCGTCCGTGGCAGTGGTACAAACAGGGCGTGATACTCATCGCCATCGTCTTCTCGAAGCGGCTGTTCGACCCGATGGCGTGGGGGCGGGTCTCCCTCGCCGTCGCCGCCTTCTGTGCGGTCGCGGGCGCGACCTACATCTTCAACGATATCAGCGACGTCGAGGAGGACCGCAACCATCCCGAAAAGCGCAACCGTCCCATCGCCAGCGGGCAGGTGAGCGTCCAGACGGCGGGTGCGTTCGCAGTCGCCCTGCTCGTCTCGGGCTTCGCGCTCTCGTACACCCTCGGCCCGCTGTTCATTGCGGTCATCGCCACCTATCTCGTCCAGAACGCGGCGTACTCGCTGTACCTCAAGGACGTCGTGCTGGTCGACGTGCTGCTCATCGCCATCGGGTTCGTCCTGCGAGCGGTCGCGGGTGTCGTCGCCATCGGCGTCGCGCTCAGCCCGTGGCTCGTCGTCTGTACGTTCCTCGCGGCGCTCCTGCTCGCGCTCGGCAAGCGCCGCCACGAGTTCGCCGCGAGCGAGGTGCCCGGCGAGACCCGCGCGACCCTCGCCGAGTACACGCCCGAGACGCTGGACCAGTTGCTCGGTATCGTCATCTCGACGCTGTTGATGTCCTACTCCATCTACACGTTCACGGGCGCGAAGCTGGCGATGATGCTCACGCTGCCCTTTGCCTTCTTCGGCGTCTTCCGCTATCACCACCTCGTCTACACCACGAAGGGTGGCGCATCGCCCGGCGCGCTGTTGGTGGACCGACAGCTCCTCGTCAACTTCCTCTTTTGGGGTCTCATCGCGGTACTCGTCCTCTACGGTCGCCCGCGCGCGTGGGTGGTCGGGGTGTTCGGCTGATGCGGTACGACCTCCAAGTACACACCGACGCCTCGCCGTGTTCGGCCACTCCCCCGAAAAAAGTCGCTGGGGCGGCAGCGGACGCGGGACTCGACGGCATCGTCGTCACCGACCACGACACGCTCGCGAACGTCGCCCGCGTCCGCGAGCACGCGCCCGACAGGTTGGACGTCGTCTCGGGCGTCGAGGTGACGACCACGCAGGGTCACCTGCTCGGTATCGACGTCGAGGAAGTGCCGCCGCAGGCCGACCCGCTGACCGTCATCGATGCGATACACGACCAAGGGGGGATTGCGGTGCTCTCCCATCCCTTCGACACGATGCGGCAGTTCTACGAGCGGGACCTTCCCGCCATCGCGGCGGCGGTCGACGGCGTCGAAGCGGTGAATTCCCGGTGTGTGCGCCCGCTGTTCAACCGGCAGGCGCGCGCGTTCGCCACCCATCACGGGCTGGCCATCACGGGCGGCAGCGATGCACACTTCCCGATGGAGGTCGGCCGCGCCGCGACCGAGTTCGATGGGACGCTTCGGGAGGCGCTTCGTGAGGGGACGACGACGCCGTGCGGGCGTGGGCGCTATCTCTCCGGTCACGTCGCCACGAAGCTCCAACAGGGTCGGCGGGCACTCGGGGGGCTGCGATGAGCGAGTCCCACGAGGGCTTGGGCGAGGACGAGCCGACGGGACGCCTCCGGCGATTGGTGAGCGAGCACGGCGTCTGGGTAACGGCGATGCTCACAGTCGTGGTGTTCGCGGCGCTGTTCGTCGTCGCCGACGCTCAGCGGGTGATAGCGGCCTTTTCGCGCTTCGAGCTGTGGGCCTTCGGCGCGGTCATCGCTCTCACGACTGTCGGCTACGGCTTTCGCTTCGCCAAGTGGGAGTTCTATCTGCGCGAACTCGACATCCACGTGCCGCTGAAGACCAGTTTGACGGTCTTTTTCAGCGGGCTGATGATGGTCGTCACGCCCGGCAAAGCGGGGGAGGTCTGGAAGGCGTGGCTGCTGCGCGACGAGGCGGGCGTGCCCGCGAGCCGAACGACCTCCGTGGTAGGCGCGGAACGAATCACCGACCTGCTCTCGCTGTCGTTGCTCGCCGCGCTCGGCGTGGTGGCCTACGGGCGCTCGCCCGTGGTATTGGTGGCCGTCGCCGTCGTCTTCGCGCTCGGCATCGGGTTGCTCCAGTGGCGGGCGGGCTGTCTGCGCCTACTCTCGTGGGCCGAGTCGCTGCCTGTCGTGGGGGAACACGCTCAAGCACTCGAAACGCTGTACGAGAGCACGTACGCGCTCTTCCGGCTCCGCCCGCTCTCGGTGGCCACGGTGCTCGGTCTCATCGCGTGGGGTCTCGAAGGTGTCGCGCTCTGGCTCACCCTGCGCGGGTTCGGCATCGAGACCTCTCTGCTGGTGGGCGCGTTCGTCTTCGCGCTCGGGTCGGTCGTCGGCGCGGTGAGCATGCTGCCCGGCGGGCTGGGTGCCGCGGAGGCGAGCATGGCCGGATTGCTGCTCACCTTCGGCATTGCCGAACCAATCGCGGTCGGCGCGACGATGGTCATCCGCGTCGGCACGCTCTGGTACGCCGCTGTCCTCGGATTCGTCGTGTTCAGCGCGCACAAACTCTTCACCGGGTCGAGCGCCGAAGCCTGAATTGTCAATAGAGGTCCTGCAAAACGATTTTTACAGAGTGTAAAGTTTGACAATTCCACCTAAAAAGATAGTAAAATTGACACAAATAAGCTGCCATATGAGAGTTCTCACTCTTTGAAGTCCGCTTGTAGATCTTCGTTCCTGAGTTTCATTATTTCATCAATCAAAGATTCACAATCGTCGAAAAGAGGCTCTTTCAAATTGTCCATTCTTTTCGAGGCGTCTTCACCCATCTCCCTTAGATTCTCATCAGCAAGTATTCCACAGTCTTGAGATATGGCTCCGGCACAGTCAGATATTCCTTTCTCTCCGTCCTCCTGTCCCCCGATCAAATTAAATATCAGTACCTCACAAAGCGGGTTAGATGAACGGGCTGCTTGGTCAGTTGATGCGACCGAACCAAGCAGCCAATGAACT
>NZ_JBNTJU010000019.1:0-50728 GCF_051195015.1 Halococcus sp. AFM35 | reverse complement strand
CTTCGAGACGCTGCTCTCGCTGCACTCGATTCTATCGAACCACCGAATCTCTTCACGTATTTGTGTCCGTGAGTATATCGGCGGCTTCCTTGCGCTCTGTGGCTGGGTCGCCACTGGGCAGATAGCCCCTTCCCTCGCGTCCGGGTTCACGACCGTCAGTGGGGCCGTCACAAGCGGCGCAACGGCGCTGCAATCGCTCACACCCTTCGGGGCCACCGGACGCATCGTCGACCTGCTCAGGTCGCTTGCGGGCGGTCTCGCATGGATAGGCAGCCAATTGCAGGACCTTGATCGACAGCTAGTTGCCGAGTACGGTTTCGTCATCGGTGCGGGTGGTATCCTCGTTCATCTGCTCGGTGACGTGATTACCGTGAGCGGTATCAGACCGTTGCTGCCGATCTCGTCTCGGCGGGTATCGCTGAGTTCGCTGCGGGCGAACAGCACGCTCGGCAATACAGGCCTGTTCGCGGGCGGTGTGGTTGCCATCGCGGTTGTGCTCTCACTGACAGTCGGCGGTGCTGGCATCGCTATGCCCGCCGATCTCTCGCCTGTCGGCGCTGTCGATGCTCAGGGGATGCCCGGCGCGCAGAATGACTCAGGCCAGAACACGACCACCCCGGCGGTCGAGATACACAATCAGACCAGTTCCGGGGGAACAGTCACGGTACAGCGCGCAACGCTCTCTCAGCCGGGCTTTGTCGCCATCCATACCAGTTCGTATCCCGATGATCTCGTCGGCCCGAACGAGTCGATTATCGCCGTCTCGCAGCGCCTCGCCGCCGGCACACATCACAGCATCACGATTGACGTGTCGAACGCGCCGCCGGGCAACGCGCCGGGACTGAATCGCTCGCAACTCAACGAGACCATCACGCTCGCCGCCACCGTGTACGGCGATACGAACGACAACGTGCGACTCGACTCCGTGCGGTCACTCGGCGAGAACGATACGCTCGTCGTCCAGAATGGCAGCGTCGTCCGCGACTCGGCGCGCGTGCGCGTTCCGTCGCCACCACGCCGGACTGCCTCGGTCGCCTTCCGCAATCAAACCTTTCAGAACGACACTCTCACCGTAGCGCAGGTCCGCCTCCCGCGCGGCGGGTTTCTCATCGCACACAACGAGAGCTACCAGCGGACAGGAGACGCGCTAACAAGCGCGGTCGCCATCTCGCGGTATCTCCCGCCGGGCAACCACTCGAACGTCACCCTCAGCGTCAAGCAGGGAGCGCTGGACGAATCGCAGACTGTCACCATCCGCCCAAGCCTCGATACGAACGATAACCAGCAGTACGATTTCGTCACCTCGGACGGGTTTCAGGATGTCGCCTACGAGACGGTGAATCGGTCGGGAGTCATCACCGACTCCGCGCAGGTTCGCGCTCCCGGCTCCGGCCGGCAGACATCAGCAAGCGCGAGCTCTCCATCGACGCCGGCCGCGGGCAGCGAAACAGGCGGACTCAGTAGTAGCATCTGGCTTGTTGGTATCGTCATCCTCGGAATAGCCGGCGGGGTCATTCTCGCCGTCCATAGGGTCCGCTAATCAAGCATGTCCGGTGCTGGTTCGGCAGAAATCTCACGCCGGCAGTTTCTCGCAGGGTGTGGAGCCGTTGGAGCGGCCGCGGTTGGCGCACCTGTTGCCAGCGCAGCACAGCAGGAACCAGAGCGGCCTGGACTCTCGTTACCGTCGGCCCCAGCGCTCGCAGCCGGCGGGCGGATTTCGCCGGAAGGTCAGCAAGCGCTCGCTGCGGTTGATCGCCGGTTCCAGCAGCAACGCCCGGCGATGGAGAACACGGTCGATGCGGTCACAGACCTCGGTCTCGATCCTTCCGGCGGTAGCCCGGTCAACGGGAAGCTTGAATCGGCACTATCGGGAATGTCGAATACGCGGGTCACGTTTCCGAGTGATGGTACGTTCGCGCTCTCGGAGCACCTTTCAGCGATCCCCGAAGGGCCTATCGAACTCATCGGCAACGGCTGTTCGTTCGTGATTCCGGCGGGAAAGGAGATGAAGAGTCTCACGCTCGTTCTGCCGAGTGGGAGTCTCGTCCACGATATCGTTATCGACCAGAGTGCGAAAGGCGCGCTCCAAGAACTGAGCATCCAATCAGAGGGTGTCGTCCGTGCCGACAACGTGACGATCAAGGGCTACGCGCCGGCAAAACCCAGCGACTCGGACAACGGCGGCGTGGATGCGATGTTTTCGCCCATCGCGCGCACGGGCAAGGCAGTCATTCGGGTGACGAACTTCACGGCTGTCGGCGGGACCGCCGCCGGCACGCACAACGAGAGTGATTTGCCTGAATCTTCGCCGGAGAACACGCTCGGCTCGCCAATGGGCATCTGGATCGGCCAGTCCAACGAGGGCACGATTCAGCTAGCGAACCCGAAGCTCCGGGGCTGGTCGAACGGTATCTACGGCGGGCGAACGACAGGCCGTGTTGAAGTTCGCGGCGGAACGTTCGTCAACAACTTCAACGCACTGACGCGCCTTGGCGGCGGTTCCGTGGTTGATGGGGTGTCAGGCCTACTCGATGACCGGCAATGGTCGGACAAGGGACCGTTCAAAATCGGCCATCAAGGCGTGTACTTTGCGCGTGTGGACGCGAAGAAGGGCAACCAGACCGACCCGATAACGTTCAAGAACTGCAAGGTCGTCGCAAAGTCGATGCGCGAGGGTGCATCGCTGTTCGAGTGGGAATCGGCGAGTGGCCCGGGAACCATCCGCAACTGCCACATCACGAACCACCTCGACCGGCCGGTGATTACTGGGAAGTCTCCCTCGGCTCCAGCAGCGACGAACATCCTCGTTGACCAGTGTCTCATCGACGGGAGTTCATCAGCAGCCGTCATGGAGATACAGGACCGGCCTCAATCGAAGATTCAGCAGACGTGCATCAAACTGTCGAACGCGGGACCGGACGACATTCAGGGAGCAACGATTGGCAGCGGTGTGAGCTTTGGCAAGCAGTGTAAGAGCGGGAGCGGCCTGAGCAAGCCGAAGAAGGTGGGCAGCGGCGGGAATATCAGTTCATTGCCTGCGCCGAACGGCTCGGTGAGGACGGGAGCCAGCGCGAGCAGCGGTGGTGATAGCAGATGGGCTGGTAAACTGCTTGGCGGTCTCGCAGTAGTCCCGCTCATCGGGATTGCAGTCATAGCCCTCCCGCTGATTATCGGACTGTTGCTGCTCGGCGGTGTCACCTTCGGTGGCCTGCTGTTATTTTTCAAGAAACTTATCTAGTAACAATCCCGCCGAGCCACCATACAGTAATGGAAACGCCATACACCGCCCATATTTATCATTCCCTTCGTCAATAGGCCCCATTATGGCCGATGATGATAGGGTGCGTTCGACAGTCCGACTCCCCCAAGACGCATACGACGCTCTCTGTGCTGAATTACCGAGTTTCAGCACAGATACAGCCCGATACCAGTTCTTGGTACAGTTTTATCTCGATTACAAACAACAAATGACTGCACCGGGGAATCAGCCCGAATGCAGGACTGGGCCTCATATGGCACCGAATACGCCCGCGCGTGGAGAGGAACATCGACCTGCTCACGAACAGCCATCAGAACGCCCGTCCGAGACAGATACCGACGAAACCTCCCCTCCCAGGAACTCTGAAAACGAACCGAGCACACAACCAAACCAGCAAGATGAGACGGACAATCAATAGTCGTCCAATACCGAGGCCACTACGACCGAGAGATAGAGCGCACGATCTCGTCGATATTGATTGATCCGACCTTCTCGTACAGACATTGTGGAATGAGTTTGAGATAGACGAATTCATTTTCGGTTATCCCGCTCACGACCATCGGCTCACTTTTCTCCGCGAACCGATCTGTCTCACACGTCGCAGGGATTGTGAGCCCTTTGTCATTGGTACCCTTGCCACGAACAGTCAACGTGCATCTCTCGCGTTCGTGGATTGTCTCGCCCTCAGCCGTTGTCACGGTCGTCTCTGTTCCCGGCAATCCATCGAGCGCGGCATCGAGCGAGACGGCTTTCAGATAGATGATCGTATCCTCGTACCACCCCTCACGCAGCCACACAGTCGTTCCAGATTCGACTCTCGTCGCTCGCGGGATCGTTACCGTCTTCGAGTTCCCTGATGGATGAATGGAATACTGACTGTGTGGCTGTTCGATTGGGCCTATCTGCCGTGGCTCACTGGCAGTTTGCGCCATATTCATATAAACATATTCTTCCCACTTATATCCCCCCGGTGTATGGTGTTATTTCCTTACTGTATGGTGGATGTGACAGTTCAATGGGCGGAACACCATACAGTAATGGAAACACCATACATCACACATATTTAACCGACTTCCACTCTCGGTTTTGGGTATGGGTGATGAAGCTACCACACCCGAGACGAACGCTGTGACCGCAACCGAGACGGGGAGCGTGCTTACCCGTCTCCGGCAATGGATTAGCGCGTATCGCACCCATCTCCCGTCGAAACGCCGAGTGCACGGGAGACTGATTACGGCAGCCTACGGCCTGATCGTCGTCGCCAACCTCATCGGCGTCGTCGCCGGTCAACAGGGCGGAGGTGGCGGTGGCGGGGGCGGCGGTGGAAACATCGGCAGCGAAGTCTGTGGCACGGCGATTACGAAGACCATCAATGGCATCGCGCCGATTGTGCTGTTCGTCGTCATCATCGGCGGACTCATGCTCGCCTACCTGCTGCACGCATGGGCGGGCTTCAAGAAAGACCCGCAGCAGGCGAAAACGATCAAGGATTGGCGAAACCGCGCGGGCATCAGCGCTCTCTCCGCCCCGCTGCTCGGCAAAGCCCTCGAAATCATGATTGGTATCATGGGGCTGGGTCTCGCCGGCTGTATCGACATCGTTCCGGGTATCTAACGAGGTGTAGTCTCAGAATGCCATTCTCTCGGCTGTCACCGACTTCCGAGCAGCTTCGCCAGCGAGTTCTCGTGGCGGTTCTCGCCGTCGTGGTCCTCAGTGGTCTGACGCTCGCTCCCACGATGGCGGTGAGCGCCCAACCAGCAAATGGGACGACCGCACCGAACGCGACGGCCACGACGAGTGGGGCAAGCGGGACGACCCCGACCGCGAACGGGAGTCAGAACACCACCCAACCGACGAACGCGACGGGTACGAATACGAGTGCGAGTGTGCGTGCCGGCGGAAACACGAGTCGCCTGTCGGCGGGAAGCTCGACAGGAGCCTCCGGGTCCGGGTCTGGTTCGGCGAGTCTCAGGTCATGGGTCAAAGACCTCGCGGGGATGAGTCAAAAGCAGGCCCAGCAAGCCGTCAAGGGCAATCCACAGAAAGCCGACCAACTGGCGAAGACACTGGGCCAAGCTGGTATCCCGAATCCGAACAAAACCGTCCAGCAGCGGCCGCGACAAGCCGCCCGGCAGGTGTCGGGCGTTCTTTCGATAGGCAACTCATCGGCGAACGGGAGCGCTCAGAACGCGAGCTCGCAGAATAATTCCTCGGCCGGCGGGCAAGTGAAATTGCAGAAATGTTCGGGCGGCGGGTTCATCGACTCCGCGATGTGTGAGGCGAAAAACGCGCTGTTCGGTTGGGTCATCGGTGGTGTCGTTGATTTCGTGCAGGGGATTATCAGCGGCGTCGTGAACGTGATCGTCGGGACGCCCGTTCCCAAACACAACGGTCAGCCCGCGTTCTTCCAGCAGCCGACGAATCAGCCGATGAAAGGTGTCTATAACTCGTGGTTGACGTTTTCCATGCCGCTGGGCATCATCCTCTGGATGCTGATGATGCTCGGTATCCTGTTCAGTCAGGTGTTCATCTCCGGGTCGTCGGACGAACTCAAACGCCAGGAGATGAAAAGCCGGTCGTGGAAAGTCCTGTTGGGTGTGCTCGGCTCATGGGCTATCGGAGCGGCGATTCTCCACCTGTCGAACGGGATCACGCTCGCGGTCGCGCCCGACGGGAAGGATATAGCATCGAACTTAGCGGTCTTTGTCGGCAATGTCGGTGCGGCGGGAGCCGCCGGCCTGCTGTTGTGGTTTTTTGAGGGCATCCTGTTCCTGTTCATCCTGCTGTTGGTGCTCTCGAAGTACGCCGTCGTGTTCGTGATGATGTGGTCGCTGCCGATACTGTTGCCCCTCGCGGCGTTCAACGTCGGGCCGCTCAAGCTGCTGTCGAAGCCCGCACGCGGGATCATAGACATGTTCATCCCGTTCGTGTTTCTGACACTGCCGATGGCGTTGGTCCTGCGCGTTGGCTATGTCGTCGTCAATAGCATGAATCAGGACCCTATCGCCCAAGCTGGCATGCACTTTTCCGGTGCGAACACGCTGTTGATCCTCGGATTCTGGATCATGGCGGCTGTCTCGCCGCTGTTCGTGTTCTCGCACACCGGCCGCATCAAGGGCATGGCCGCCGGGATGCTCGGCGCTTCGCTAGCGACGAGCAATGTCCAAGAGAAAGTCCAAGACGCCAAAGAACGCATTGACACAAACCCACCGCCGAACGTCAACGAGACGACGGACATCAACCCCGATGGAAACAACGGCGAGTTCGGCGGCCCGCTGCCGAGCGGCAACGACAGATCCTCGATGCTCGAAGCAGGTCTCAATCAAGACCTCAGACGAGCAGGAGATTCGTCGCTTGCCGGGATGGAGGACGGAACTCAGTCGCCGCGCGGGTGGGCCTCCGATGCAACGGCACCCGAGACAGCCGAAGCCGGCGATCCCGAACTTCCGCCCGGCGGTGATGGTGCGACAGCGAGTGGATGGACGACGAACACCGCCAGTGGATCGGGAACAACATCGGGTGCGGACCGAGTATCGGCTACAGATGTGACGCAGGTCAACCACCCGCGCGACCTGCCGACAGAGACGAACTACACCGCCGGACACATCACCGATGATGGGGAGTTCAAGCCGGTGAGAAATGGTCGTAACTTGGACCGTACAAGACTTCTCAACGGGATGTATAACCGACTGAACACTGGTACTGAGAAGTACCGAAACGAAAAGCTGCTCTTACGATCGAGAGAAGATGGGTCGCACTTTGATATTGACTCAATGACGCATCGAGAGCAATCATACGAGCAAATGAGCCGCGATACGTCCGAAAGCGTGTTGAATAGCTAACCAAACGTCAGCCAAGAACATATATCCAATGACAACCAATACCAGCGTACAATCCATGTCCGGCGGGCTGGAATCAGGAACGGAACAATCACTAACCGCAGATGAAGATGATCCGCATATTATCGTTGAGCGGTGCGGATGCCGCTGCTACGTCTGTGGCGAAATCGTCTATCCAGATGAAGGTAATATGCTTGTCTATCCGGCCCATCCCGACTATCCAGCCGATATAGGATTCGCCATCTGCGGCGACTGCTTCGTCGCGCGCACTGACGAACAGTTAGACGAGTATCTTCGTGAGATGCAAGAATATCAGGAGACGCTGGAACAGGACAGAGGAGACTACGAACAGAACCGCGAACGCGCGTTCGAGCGCGACGACCATACCTGCCAGTTATGCGGACAGGAAGGATACCCGAAGACCGAACGCGGGCTTGTCGCGTATCCCGTCTGTGCTGGAGATTTCCACCTCGATAATCTCGTGACGATCTGCAATGACTGCATCACTGACACGCTCGATAGCGACGAAGACGACCAGAAGGCAGCCGACCGTTTACGTATCCGGGCCGCCCACGCGAAGGAATGGATCAATTCGGCCCAATCTGACGCGAGTAGCGAGCGCGCCGAGCACCCCGAGAGCACCGAAGACTACCGATAGCGGCGGCGAACAGCGGTATGCCTCGTGTTTTACTGATTTTCCCAGCCACTATACTGTATGGTGGACGTGACAATTCAACGAATGGAACACCATACAGTAATGGAAACACCATACATCACACATATTTAACCAGCTTCCACCCCCGGATTTGGATATGGGTGAGCGCGATACGACACGGCGCATCCTCGATCAGCTTGGAGAAGACGAGACGCTGCTCAGTACGGATTACACGGCTGCTGACCTGAAATTGTTCGGGCCGGCGTTCATGCTTGTGATACTGGTTGTCGGCGCGATGCCGTCCGGGTGGGGGATTCTCGGCTTCGCACTCGGCGCGTTGGTGCTGATCGGTACTGCCGGTCTCATCTGGAAAGCGCCGCCTCATCGTGTCGCATACGACTGGCTCACCGACGTACTGGCCTTCCGGTTCAAGAAATTCCGAGGTAAGACACTCATGCTTCCACACGACAGCGACGATGATTCGGAGACTCGTACGCTCACCAACGTCGATTCGGTTCTCCGGCGCTGGAACTCCGTCAAACGTTCCGACGGCGGACTCGTCGGCGCGATGCGCGTCCATCCTGCGAACATGGCGCTGGGCGATCAGAGCGACTGGGAGACGGCGGCCAACTCGCTTGCAGGGTTCCTTCGCAGTATCTCGTTCGACGCACAGATTTACAGCACGGCCCGGCCGGTCGATGCCAGTCAGATCGTCGGCCCATACCGTGATCGGCTGGACGATCCCGACGTGCGCGATAACGACCGCTTGCGCGGGGTGATACGCGCCTACCGCGATAAGCTGCCCAAAGAGTTCGAGCGGCGGCGCACGAGCGTCCGCGAATACTACATCATCGTCTCTGTCCGCGAGATGGATGTGAAACTCGCCAATCAGGGCTGGCTGGACACGCTTCGTGACGCGCCCTATGTTGGCACGATCTTCGAGTTCATCGGCGCGGGTCGCAGTGACCTCAGCGACGGTGAAGTTCTCGTGCGCCAGCAGCGCGAACTCAATCGCCGGTTGCGAAGCGTTCGGCGCGGGATTACCGAACTGCCGGATTGTCGGCCCGAGGAGGTCAGCGCCGCACGCCTGACCGACCTGCTTGAGGAGTATTGGACCGGTGAGCCGAGCAACTACGACGAGGAAAGCCCGGAGAGCATCCGCAATCACGAGATGCCGATTATCCGCCCGGACCACGAGCAGGACCCTACGACCGGCGAGACGGACGACGCAACTATCGACTCACTCGATACCATGACCGGCTCACAACAGCTAGCCACCGATGGTGGCACGGACAGAGGTGCATAGTTCATGACTGACCGCGACGACCGCGATGTAACCGCGATTTCCGGTATCGGCGAGAGGCGCGCCGAAGCGCTCGACGAGGCGGGTTTCGAGACGGTCGGCGACATGCGCGCGGCCGACCCAGCCTCGTTGACCGACGCGACGGGCATCGGTGAGAGTCGCGCGAACACGCTCATGACCACCGTCGAGGAGATGGAGACGGCAGCAGAACCGGAGGACTCAGCCGACGCTCCTTCCAGTGAGACGGACGCGGACAGCGAGAGCACGGCGGCCGACACCGGCACCGAGACAGCTACCACGGCGTCGGCGAGTTCCACCGAGAACGGAGCAGACACAGACCAACGCGGGCCGATTGCCCGCGTCAAAGATACCGTCACCGCGACACTCGGCAGTCCGCAAGCAGACGCAGACAAGACAGACCTGACTCATATCGCCACGGTTCGGCCGCAAAAAGCCGCAGCCCTCCATGAAGCAGACTTCGAGACGATTGGAGATATAGCCCGCGCCGATCAGCCCGCGCTCGTAGCCGTCGAAGGCGTTGACGAGACCAACGCCCGCTATCTCCAGAACGCGGCTGCACAGCTAATCGAGACATCGCCCGGAGATGCCGAGGAGATTGAGGACACCGACGCAGAGGGCAGCGGGGGCGTCGAAGATACCGACGACGACGAGCATGGGCACGCGCCGCAGACTGAGCCTCATGGTAAACATACTGCGGCGACCGATACCACGGCCGACGATAGTAACGCCGCTGAGGCCGGCATCGCTACCAAGAGCGCAGGCGCGGTCAAGACAGCCGCTCGCGCGGTCGTGAACCCCGCCTCGGTCATACAGGACGATGGAGTCAGCGCCGCTGAGAACGGCGATCAGCCCACCGCAGACGACGACCAGCAGTTGGGCGACGAAGCGATTGCCGAAATAGCGGACACAGCGAATGTCTCACCGTCGAAAGCCCGCGAGTTGATTCAGAACGCCACCGAAAACGAAAGCGTCGGCCTCACTGCCGATCAGAGTGCCGCGACCGCGAGCGTCACTACCGAGAACAGCGACATGGAGGAGACCTACGCGGCGGACCTCATCGCGCCCGCGAGCCTCCGTCTCTCGCCGTCGAGTTCGCAGACCAGCAATGTGCATACGAAGACCATCTACGTCGAAGGCTATCCCGAATACGCCGAGACGAAGATGTTTGAGCAGCTATTCGCCGAATCCGACAACGTTGACGTTGATATGTCTATTCACGTCGGGTCGCACGACCGCCTCGATGCAATCGGCCACCTCCGCGATGCAATCGAGGATTTGCAGGTCCGAGTCGCCCAGAAAGACGACGAGAGCGATGTGACCCTCCGCGATACCGCCCGCCGGCTTGAGGGTCACGAGGACGTGTATGATACGCTCTCGACAGGCAAAGACGAAGCCTTCGACGTTGGATTCTACATCATCCTGCGCGGCAATACCGAGAGTAGCGTCGAGGACGCCGCCGACACTATCGAAACGAAGCTCAAAACCAAGCAACTCACGGTCAAGCCCGCTGATTACGCCCAACAGGACGGCCTGATGGCGGGCAGTCCCGTCGGAGCCGACCGACTCGAACGGACTACGACGATGATGGGCGGGGCAGTCGGCTCGATGTATCCGTTCTCCAGTACCTCACTCATCGAACCGTCGGGCGTGCTCATGGGCTATCACGCGCTCACGGACTCGCCGATTGTGATGGACCGCTACCAGCGGTCGAACTACAACATGATCGTCGCCGGGGAACTCGGCGCGGGCAAGTCGTTCAATACGAAACTCATGTTGTTGCGGATGCTCGCCCGCGATCCTGAAACCATTGTTATCATCATCGACCCGCGTGGCGAATTCAGCGATCTGGTTGACACCCTCGGCGGGAACCGCATCGCCGTCGGTGGAACCAGCCCGATCAACCCGCTGGAAATCGAGGCTACTCCCGAGCACGTCCGCGCAGGGATGGATACGAACGAGTACAATCCTTTCCGACAGGGCCGCTCGTCGGCAATGGACATTTTCGACTCGTATTTCCAGATGAACTCCACAGCCGGCGAGGGTGGTCTGTCCGCCGAGCGGCGGTCGGTACTGGGCTTCGCGTTCGATGTGACCTACGCGATGTGCGGGTTCACGACCGACCCAGCGACCCATACGAATCAGAGTCCGATCATCCCGGATGTGCGGTCGGTGCTCGGCGCGATCAATCGCAACCCAGAGCCATTCATCCGTTTGTCGAACAGACCGCTCCAAGTCACTCCTGAAGTTGTGGACGAGCTACCGGGAATTGACGTTGCGAATCGTCGCGTTACAGCTGGGAGTTCGCCGGAGAATGCGCCGCTCACGGCACTGCCGGAGATCGCCGAGAGCCATGCCGATCAGTTGGCTGACGCCGGGATTGACACGCTTGGGGACCTGTCGGAGAGCGACCCGCCGACCGTGGCGCGAGCAGCCGATGTACGCCTCAGCGAAGCCGACGAATGGCTTGAACAGGCAGTCACGCCCGGCGCATACACCCCTGCGTCTACGGCAGATACCACAGCAGCGGCCCCGGATGGTGGGACCAGCCCGGCCGGGACGCCCGCCTGGATGGACGACAATGAAGAGATCGACATTGCCGACCAGACCGTAGAGGACTGGGAGAACCATGCTTCGGGGCTGAAAATCGCGCTCGCACCGTTCCGGCCGGGCGGCGCACTCGGTCATCTGGGCCAGCCCACCGACATTGATATTTCCGATGCGAATGTGACGCTACTCGATTTCCAAGCAGCGGACACGGAAACGGAAATGTCGCTCATGACAAAAGTGCTGTTCAACGCGATCTACGAGCGCGCGAAAACCAGCGACAAGCGCATCGTCCTGCCGATTGACGAAGCGTGGCGGCTCATCAAAAACTCCGAGAGCCTGACGTGGCTCCAGCAGGGAACGCGATTCAGCCGCCATCACGACCTCTCGATTCAGTTCATCACCCAGACGCTGGACGAGTTCTACGACCGCGAGGACGCGAAGTTCATCCTCGACAACTCGGCAACGAAACTGCTGCACAACCTCGATGGTGGTCTGAGCGACGAACAGGCCAACCATCTCAAATTGACCGAGCGAGAGGCCAGCTACGTCAACAACGCGACAATGGGCGAGACGGGTGCAGGCTACTCAGAGGCGTTGTTGATGGTCAAAGAGGAAGGGAAGTACCCGCTGCGTGTCGAAGCGCTCTCCGAGGAAGTCCCGCTGATCGACCCCGAGGCGGCTGAGGAGATGGATATTGCGGCTAACGGAGGCTACACGTAATGAGCCACGCACATCCCAACTCCACCTACGACCGCGAGCACGAGCACGAGTATCGCCATGACGACCGGCATCCGGCACTCACCCCGCTGGTTATCGACCTCATCCCCGATCAGACCCGCGCGGAGCTAGAGGCAGTTATCGACGAGTCGCTGGCTGTCGAACGGTTCGAGCGGCACAGAGAGGGTGGAGACTATCACTCGTTCACAATCGGGACCGTCGGCGTTGGCAAGACGGTTAACACGAAGACCGAGCTTCTGGCGGATTTGCGCGAGGACAGCGAGAACGGCAGTCACGCCGCCAGCGATGCAGGAGGCAATCATGACTGACACCACCGATAACACCACGAGCGAGAGTACCGACACGAGCGACCAGCGAGCGGAGACCGAGCAGAGCGCGTCCCAGCGAATCACGACAGCGAGAGAGTTCTTCCGCGAGAAATTCGCGGACGCCGACGAAGACGAATACGAGGAGCTTGGCCCGTTCATCGACCCGAAAGGCGACGACATAGAGGAGGTGAGTACGTGATGGCACACTCAAACCCGTCACAGAAGCCGATTCGGGTGCGCTCCGAGCCGAGCGAACCGTGGTTCAGCAGGGAAACCAAGGCCATCGCCACGGGTCTGTTGACCGAGACTGTGCCCGCGAGCGAGACCGAAGCCGAGTACGAGGTGATAGTTCCCAGTTCTCGCACGCACGCCCTCGCCGTCTGGTTGGTGCGGACGGTCGCACGCCGTGGAGGGCCATTCACCGTCGAGGATCTGTACCGTGTGGTCGAGCGCGATAACGTGCCCATGCCGCAGGGGACGACGAAAGCCGACGTCGAAGCGTTACTCCGGCGACTTGACCACGACGGTAACCGGTTCGGCAACCCGTCGGCAGCGCCAGATACGGGAGGTGAGGCATAATGGGTCTGCTTGGCGACAGTGGGTATCCGATCACGGCTGTCAACGACGACCTGCGTTCGCACGTTGACAGAGCGACCAAGACGATCATCCCGACGACCGACCCCACCGCGCTCGATACCGGCGAACACGCGCTGGTTCACATTCGGCCGTATGGTGATAGTGACGGCTTTGACGCCGCTCTTGAGTTCGTCCGCGACCTGTATCGCTCGCCGAACACCGAAGCGGGCGAGCAGTCCATCGAGTCGATGGAGTGGTGGTTTACCGAGGGTCAACTCAGCCAGCGCTTTTGCACCACGACACCCGGCCGATTCGACCAACTGCTGGACTCACGGTATCAGAACTCTTCAGTCCATACCCCCGACCGGACGTTTCTAGAGTTGCATCCCGACGAGTACGTGGCGAGCGCGCGGTTGCACTTGCGCCAAGACTGTGCATTCCCCCTGTCTCACCGGAACGCTTCGGTGGACGCACTCTCAACCGACCCGTACACAGCGATAGCGAGCGCACTGGTCGGTCCCGACGACACTCGGGCGCTCGTTCAGTGTGCGTTCATGCCCGTCGACAAGCGAGAGTGGTACCAACGAGGTGCGCTTGCCTCACTCCGGGGCCACGACGTTGACGGCATGGCCGAGAATCGCAAGGAAGGTACGGTCAAAGGTGAGTTCAATCCCCGCATTGTCGAGTCCCGTACCGACCGCCTCACCGCGAAGGACATGCAGCGCCAGCGCGGCCGACCTGCCTTTCAGACCGTGGTTCGACTTGTAGCGACCGGCCCCAGCGAAGCGAACGTCCGCACTCGCATGAACGACCTCGAAAGTGCCTTCGAGGAGTTCGCCTATTCCGCCAGCGAACAGGAGTTCATCGCCGAACCACTGTCCAGTCGGGCGCTCCGCGACGGTCTCGCAGCCACGGCTCGGCGCAAACTTCCGACACAGGGCGGTATCAGGCGCACACTGTTTGGGCGTGAGAACGTGTTGACTGACGACGAACTCGCCGGACTCGTCCATTTACCCAACCGAGAGATCAACGCACCCCTGCTCGACTGGCAGCGCATGGAAGGCGGGATGGGAAGTCCCGGCGCGAAACAACAGTTCCCCACTGAGAGTTTCGACCCGACTACCCATCAGCCCGCGTCACCCGCTAACCAACCCGCGACCGACGAACCCGCCACGACAGAGAGCAGCCAGCAACAGGCCGAGTACGCTTCACAACCCGAGGATAGTATGGAGGCGGCCTCAGCCGACGACCGCGGCGCTGACACCGAGAACGCCGGGTCTGACGGCCAGATAGGAGGTGTCAAGGATGAGTAACCCAAGATACCGCCAGCGCCGCGAACGTTGGGTGCGCTTTCGTCGAGCGTGTCGCGATCTGTTCAGCCGCGCGGTCAAGTGGGCGGTTCTCAGCTATGGATTCATCGGCGTCTACGGCGTGTTGTACGGCTCCGAGCCGGCGATGGTCCATCGCCTCGGCACAACGCTTGCTGCGCTCTCGGCGGGGTTCGCTGCCCTGTTCATCAGCTTGGTTGTGCTCTCGAAACTCACGACAGAAGTGAGCGGGTGGCTCTACGACCAGAGGTGGATCAAGTATGGATAGCGACGACTACACTCGGCCGAGGTCTGTCGGTGACCTTCTTGCTCGTGAGTACGCCGTCCGCGCCGCGAAGGCGTCCATTTTCGTGGCGTGCTGGGCCGGCATCGCGGCGGTGCTGCTCATCTATGGGCCGCCCGCGATGAGCATACCGACGGCGTCGGGACCACTACACGCGGGCGGGACCGTGGACGCAGCCTTCGGCATTCTCCTGTCGGCCGGGACTGCGACGTTTCTCACCATCATCCTTGTCGTTGGCGTGCTCGCGTATATCGACCGTCAGCGCGCCCAGAGTGACGACCGCCAGCGCCACGAGGCTGCCGACAGTACGGAGGACGAAACCCATGCCTGACCGACCTGCATCCGACGAGAGCGGTACCGAGGACGACAGCAATCAGGTTCTCAATCCCGAAACGCGCCGGGCACTTCGCGAGTGGGGACGACGAGGGTACGCGATAGGTGCCGGCGTACTCGCCGCGGTCGTCATGCTCATTCCAACTGCCGTGACCGCAGCTCGCTCGCCCGGTATCGCCTTCCATCTCGCCGTGACGCTCGGTTTCAGTCTCATGCTGCCGGCCGTAGCAGTCTATGTCGGAATGAGAGCCTACGGACTCTCTCATCAGGAGGTGATCTCTGCGGCCAGACACGCGGCCAGAGAAGGCGCTGCTGCAACCACCACCCTCGGCGCACACCAGCGCGTCGAACAGCCCGCAGAACCCACCGACACCGACTCGCCACTGTTCACGGAGTCAGATACCGACCACAACGATACGCAATGAGTCACAATGACGCCTCTTTCGACCGAATCACTTCAGTAGATGATCTCATCGAAACGCGGAGGGCGAGATAGTGGGCCTCCGAAGCCTGCTCCCCGGCGGGAGCGATGACGAAGACGACGACAGCAAGCCCCGAGCCGGCGACGATGAACTCCCTTATCGGTACGAGACCAAAGAGACCGAGCGCGTGCAGGGAGCGGAGGTCGTCGCCCACGGTGTCGATACCGAACTTCCGGAAGGTCACCAAGACCGCGAGGTGACGTTTGCCAGCCTTCGAGCGCGACAGATGCTCGCTCACGGCCGTACCGACCCCGATGCCCCGATCTGGCTGGGCATCGGTACACGCCGTGGTCGTGATGTGAGTATCGAACAGCGCTCGATGTTCCGCCATCTCGCCTGTTTCGGCACCACCGGTTATGGGAAATCTACGCTTCAGAAAAACGTCTTCCGCCAGATTGCCGAACTCGGTGCGGGAGCCTGTTATATCGACCCCGGTGGTGACGACGCCGAGGAACTCATCGAAATCCTCCCCGAACACCGCCTTGACGACGTGATATGGATCGAACCCGGCAGCACACGCGGGCGTGTCTCCGGGTTCAACTTCCTCGACACCTCGATCCCGCCCGACTCCGACCAGTTCGACCACGCCGTAGAGTCGTTGGTCGCTGACTTTCGGCATATGCTCGGTGCTTCGCAAGGATGGGGCGCACGGATGGACGGCGTAACCGCCTCACTCGTACGCGCCTCAGCCAACACCGAGTACGAGTTTACACCCGCAGACCTGTTCTACATTATCGAAACGCCCGAGAACAGCCGCCGCTTTGCCGAAGCCGTCCGCGCAGCCGACCTCGAACTGCTCGCGGACTCGGCGGACAAAATCGCCGACGTGGCTGAGAATGATCCAAACGCGCTCGAACCGCTCTGGCGGCGGTTCAAAGACTGGGTGGAATCGCCCATCGCTCGCCAGTTCATGTCACTCCGCGATTCACCAATTGACATCGCTGACGCCGTTACCAATAACAAGCTCATCATCGTGCGGATGGGTCCCGAAGACGAAGACCTCAAACAGATGATCGGCACCGCGATTTTCCGACGTATCTGGTCGGTCATCCGAGCACGCGCGGAGATGGACCGCACCGAACGCACGCCGTTCTACCTGCTCGCCGACGAGTTCGATAACCTCGCTTCGCAGGATGGCGCAATCGACAAGATGCTCTCTGAGAGCCGCAAATACCGATTGTCGCTGTTCCTCTCGTGCCAAGCCCCACACCAAATCCAAGATGTGCTTCCGTCGCTGGCGGCCAACTGCGATACGTGGGTCAGTTTCTCGCCCGGTTCGCCCAAAGATTCCCGACTCGTGGCAAAAAATATCGGGATGGACCCCGAGACGCTGCAACGCGACACGCCATTTCACGTCTGGATGACGCTCGATCTGCCCGACCGTCGCCAGAGCTCCGAACCATTCCGCACCTACACGCTGCCCGAATTCCCGCCGATGCGTACCCGTGACGAGCGCGACGAGATGATTATGGAGTACCTTCACGACCACGGATTGCCGACGCAGACCGCCGAGGAAGTCCGTGATTCGATCCTCATTCGCGGCGGTGAAGGCGCGCTGGAGCAGTCGGGCGCGCTCGGTCTCGATAGCATGGTCACGGAAGACAACATCCCGACCGACACAATTTTAGAATCCGTGTTCGTTGCCGCCGTCCGCGCCAGCGACGACAACGATGGGACCGAGCCGGTGACGACCGACAAGATACACAAGGAGTTCAAGAACCGCACGGGCGTCGAGATGAGCGAAGCGAAGTTCTCCCAGCAGCTTGAGACTGAATACGGCGAGCGCGTCGAAGCGCTGCGCGAGGGCACGGAGAAAGCCAGACTCACCGAGAGGGGCTTGAGCAAACTGTTTGAGCAGGATACCGGCGGCGTGGAGAACGCAGGTGGCCCGGCCCACCGATATATCCTCCGCGAGTCGATGAAGACGTTTCTCGCGCTGGGTGCGGACGCCTATCTCCCCTCGCAGGACGGCGAAGAGCTACCCGACGGCGTGGCCGACCTCCCGATCAATCCGCTGGCCGACGCCACGAGCGACAGGGAGTACCAGCAACTCAAAGAGACATGCGAGAGCGAGTACGGCCGCCTCTACGAGCTATCCGACGGGAAAGACATCGCTATCGAGGCCGAAACCACCACGCTCGAAAAGCCAAAACAGACGCTCACGAACCTACGGAAAGCCGTCGAGCAAGGGAGAAAGTGTATTTTCGCGTGCAAGGACGGCAGCTACGACGGGGACGATTTCGAGGACCCCGACGACGCGCCCAGTCACAGCAGCCTGTTCGAGTATTGGCCCCGCCGCGGCGAGCGCGTTATCCACCATACCGAGGGCAGCGTTCAGAACATCAGCTGTGATTTCGACCGCCTCACCTTCGTCAACGAGACGATTGACCCGACGGACAAGGATGAAGCCGATGCAGACAGTGACGAGGACGACGAGGAGGAGCTAGCGCCGGGCCGCATCTTCTACAACAAGAGCAAGAAAATGAAGATCGAGCCGGGCGTCGGCGCGCTCCGACCGAAAGCCACCAAGAGTATGCAGTGGCGCGAGCGCTCGACCGGCAAAGCCGACACCGAGAGCGAGATCGTGCTGGAGGACAAGGGCGGGCGCGGCACAGTTCGCTCCCGATTCGAGACTGCCGACGCGGTATTCGATGCCGACCGCGAGGACTTTCCCGCCTACTACGAGAACACGCCCGACGGCTACGTTGTCCACGCTAATGGCGCACAGAAGACCTACGATACGAAGGGCGAGATGAAGAACGATTTCAAGCCCATCTATCCGCCGTTCATCCCCGAACGCGAGTTCACTGATGGGTCGGGCAACACTCGATACCCGACGGCGGATGATTTCATGTTCGTGGTCTTTCCCGACGACAACAACGAGTACGATGAACCGATGATCTACGAGCACGGTGAGTTACGGCCGCTCGTTCCCGACGACGTGAGCGATGGCGAGAGCAGCGGTGATACCGCTACCAGCACCGATGAGGAGGCTGCGCCAACCGAGAAGGCGTCATCACAGCAGGCCATAGAAAGCGATGAATACGATTCTGAGAGCGCGGGCGATGGGCAAGTAGCGAGTTCCGACACCCCGCCTCAGTGCCCCGATTGCGAGGAGTGCGATAGGTGGATCGCTGACGGCCGCAATGGGGAATTGGTGTGTGAAAACTGTGGGTATATGCCGGAGAAACAGGTGCGAGACGAAATCAGGCGCAGAGATCGACAGGTGGAGAACACTGACGAGCAACAGAGCCATGCAGCGCACGAAAATAGAGCTAATGACGACGTTCCTAACGACCCCGACAGCGGTGGGTTCAGTTTCTAATTCTCGTTTTCGAGTGCGGCCTGTGCCTCAGTCTTTCTCTCATCAAGCTCATCGCGGCTCAGGCTGCTTTCTTCTAAGAGATACCCTCGCAACGCGAGCATTCCCAGTAGCAATTCTTCGAACTGCTGAGTCGCACCGTCGTTCCATGCGCCGTATTTGCTCGCTGTAAGATCATCCACCGTTTCAACGAGAGCACCACGCTCACCAGTGGAGGATTCAGCGGTCTCAAGCTCGTCTATCCGAGTTTCGAGTTGGTTGACTGTGGCTTCAAGTTGTTCAGCGTAATCAGTCATATTCGCTAGCCGGTCTTCATCTTCGGCTTCGACGATCCGCTGGGCAAGGCGCTCGCCAGCTTCGGTCAATGTCGCTTCCATCGGCAAGTTCCGACCCCGTTCATCCAATCCGGGGCGCTCGATCTCGATGAGGCCCGCTGAAGGCAACTTGTTTTTCATTCGATAGGGGACTTTGGTGCCGCCCTGTATCCCAGTGGTATCTCGAATTTCTCTGGTGTTAGCGGTGCCACCGTGCTCGTGAATCGCTGCGAGAATTGCCTGTGACCGCCACCCCAAATCCACATTGGAATTCTCGGCAGTTCCGTCCATATCTCCATGTCAGATAGCCAGTAACATAAACACGAGGGCCTCAAAACAGGGCGGTAGAATAAGGCCCTTATTCTGAGAGACCATATTCACCCTATTAGTGAGGCCAATTATGGCCCCGAAAAATCCGCACGTCCATCTAGACCCCCATCTCTCCTAGAACCGAAGCGAGGTGGACCCCCAAGGAGAACACAGCGAGAGAGGGGCCAGCAGTATATCAGGAAGAAGAAAAGTAAGCCGCCTCAGCGAAGCAGCAAGAAGTCGAGTACCGAGGAAGCAAGGCACCGAATACCGAGTGAGCGACACAGCGATAGCCGACAGCAAAGGGCGACAAGCGAAGCAGTGACCAGCGAGCACTAGCAGGGCCGACCCCCAAGCAGAGCGAGACAACAGAGGGGATTCAGCTCGGCAGAGAACAGCAGGGATTCAAGCCGAGTACCAGCGCCGAGGGATTCAGCCAGCAGTCACACCGGGATTCCAGCGAGTGACAGCACCGGGGATTCTATTCAGCGCAGAGTCCTGGATTTCGAGCCAGCGATGACACCGGAGATTCAGCCCCGGGACTAGCCAGAGGGATTCAGGCCGACACAAGACACCGGGGATTCAGTGAGCGAAGCATCGTCGAGGATTCAAGCCACCGATCAGCCAGTGGGGATTCAGCCAAAGCGAAACAGCGGTCAGCAATCAGAAACTGCTTTCCGTAATTTCGGGGGCAGGCCAACAGTAGCGACGACTCTAGCAGTCCGGGAGTCCAGTCTGTTTCAACACAGCAGGAAAGGGAGTCAGCCAGCGACGCAGCGCTGTCAGCAGCCAGCAGGCAGCATCACGACGACACTGGGGTCAGGCCAGCAGTCACACCGCACAGCACTAGAAGACCGCTACTCGACAAGCTGGGGGTCAGCAAAGCTCAGTCCAGCAACAGCGAGCAGCACCACGTCTCGACATACCGGGGGTCAGTCCGGCAACAGCGACAGCAACAGCAGCAGTACCAGTAACAGCAATCCGGGGGACCAGCCTGTTTTAGCACAACAGGGGGTCAGGTCCCGCGAATCAGTATCTCAAGATCACCTTAGCGATGACACCGCACAGCACCGCGAAGAGCGGCAAAGCACCGCGACAGCACCAACAGTATTACTCTGGGACAACACAGCACTGCTCGAATCCCGAGCGAGTGACATCGGCCAGCAGCGGTGACCACTACTGGTCAGCACAACAGCGGGGCTTTCAGCACAAGGCCGACAGCAGTATCAGCAAGTCCGAATCCGGCCGAGTGAGGCGAGCAGCAACAGCACCGAGCAGCGAAAGCGACGACCAGCGAGCAGTCAGCAGTCAGCATCGTCATCGGCTTCAGCACCGAGAGACCTGAATCCTGCCCAGGCACAGCAAACTCGAATCCCGAGTGAGCGCGACAACTGCCTGAATCCCAGTCCGGCAGTAACGACAACAGGCAACTATTGACCGGCGACAGTACTCTTTCAGCAGACTCGACCCCCGAGAGGGCGAACTACTGCATACCGAACAGCGCTCTCTCAGCAACACTCGACCCCCGGCCGAGCGAGCAGCGGCCAGCGGTCCCTACGCGGACCGCACTACCAGCACTCCTTGGCGAGAGCGCGATTCCCATGAGACCTGACCTCCAACCGAGCGTCGAAACTGACGGACACGCTGGCCGGGAGAGCTATGAGGCAGCCGAGTGGACAGGCATACGTCGAGGACGGGCGCAACGTCTGGCCCAGCGCTACCCAGTGTATCTCACCGCAGTCACACTCCCCGCCCTCGACGCTTCGCCGCCAGAACGACGACACGCACGCCGCCCCAACCGTCTCCTGTCGCAGCCAAACCGCATCAGCCCGCAGTCGTCGGTTCATACGCGAATTGGCCTTCCTCAGCATAGTAGAGCAACGTTCCCGGCGGGAGTTCCCGCAGCGCGAGCACGTCCGCGAGGTCGCTGCCGACGCCCGCCGCATTCGTCACCAGCAGCGTGAGCACCACCGCAGCGGCTACCGCCGACTCCACCATCACCAGCAACGGCACTCCGACAACCGTGAGCATCACCAATGGCGCGAGCGTCACCAGCGCCTCGGCCCGCCGCGTGAGGAACCCACCACGCAACCGCGTGCCGACGCCCATCCCCTCGCGCTGAAAGCTCACCGCGCACCCGGAGAAGTGTCCGGCCAGCCCGTGAAGCGCCTCATGAGCGACGAGCGTGGCTCCAACGGTCGCCAGCAGGAGCAGATACACGCCCACCGATTCAAGCCGGAGTACGTTCCAGAATACGCCGAGCACGGCCGTCCCATCCCGCACGAGGGTCGTCAGCCCGCCAAATAGCCCCGTTGTTCCGATAAATAGCCCAACCTCCCCCGGCAGGTACTCCAGCCACGACCGCGCTCGTACCGGCTCATACCCCTCTCGATAGCCCGCAGGTGTGTCCGGCCCTGAGGATGCACGCAGATCGGACTCGACCACACCCCGTTAGTCGCCGTCCCCAATCGAATGCTTGTCGCCATCCTCGTACACGGTGCCGTCAGCCGTCGTAATCGGCCCCTCTATCTCGGTCGACAGGCGCTTGAGCGCCGTGTCAGTATCTTCCGCCCCGTCGGCATCAGCGTCAGCGCTCTCCTCGTCGGTCTCATCCGGGATGTACCACAACACCGTTCGCCCGCCCGTATCACGCTTTTCGACTTTCCGCTCGAATCGCAACTCTTGAAGTTTGTTCCGCGCGGTCAGCGTCGAGCAGCCGAGCGCATCGGAGATATCCGACGCTATACCCACCTGCTTCGGCAACGACGCCAGTATGTCGTACACCTCTTCGGTCGAATACATCTCCGCGTACTCTCCCCGTTCGTTCCACTCGCGCTCTCGCTGGTCTTGGTCCGCCATACCCGTTAGTACGAAACCGACCGACTTAGTAGTAACGCACTAACTAAAAGGTGTAGCAAAAAGTAGGGCTACTACGTGAGCATTATATTTAGCACGCCAAAATAAATGGCTAATGTCGAATCACTCCGCGAGCAGCGATAAACGGGTCAATCGCTGTTCTCAGTGACGAGAACGACACGCAATTATGACAAGCCCAAGTCCGCAACGGCCCACTACGACCGACTCACCGCTTTGTCGAGCCAAAGAGCACCGAAATCGATAGATAGCGGTAAGGAACCAATAGCACGAAAGGAAATATTTAAGGTATTGAGGCTGTTACTATGGAGTAGAGACAGACCGGCTCCTTGGGGTGCTATTCCAACGAGGAAAGCGCCCGCGCGCTGGAGACGCGCGGGCTGGTCTGTTTCACCGAGTCAGACCATGAGCACGAACGAACCCAGCGGACAAGAATCCGGCGAATCAACCGACGAACGACGCGGCAGTGAAGCGGTCGCCAAGCGCGTCCACCGAGCACTCGATAGTTTCTACCACGTCGAAGCAGCCGGCGAAAACAGCGAATATACCGTGTTCAGCGGGTCGGGCAATGCCTACACGGTGAGCCTCCCCGAAGGCACCTGTACGTGCCCGGACGGCCAGCGCGGTACGTGGTGCAAGCACGCCCACCGTGCCGCCTTCGTGACCGGTGAAATCCCCGCCATCGACGGCGTTCACGTCCCAGCCGATATAGACGACACCGAAGCCGACGGCGAGGACACCGAGCAGGCCAGCGACGACGAACCCGACACCGACGACGAGACGCTGGCCGAGCGCGTCGAACGCTTCGAGACCAACAACCCCGGCGCATCGGCCATCGAAGCCGTCGCCCAACTCGATATTGACCCCAGCCAGAAAGAGCGCGTCAAGGAGGTGCTGGCATAATGAGCGACGACAGCCCGACTATCACCCAGCAGTATTCGTTTGCGGTCGGCGAGGACAGCGACACCAACGGCATCGAACCCGCCGAGGAGAGCATCGAAACGTCGCTGGAAGCCTTCGGCGCGTCGGTGGACCACCGCGAGCGCGACAGTCGGATTGACCAGCCAGAAGCCAGCAGTTTCGGAGTGGATGACCGGGCCGCAGTCACGCGCGGCGACGGCGGCGAGCAGCGCACGCTGTTCGCCGATACCACCGATGACCAGCAGACCCTTACTGGCGAGCGCGCCGCCAGTCAATGCCTCTTTGAGAGCGGCGATACCGACAAGGACGACCCCGACGCCGTCACCACCGCGAGTGAGAGCGACGAACCCAGCCCGCGAGCACTCGCCGACGGCGGGCGCGTCGAGGACGACGGAGACGGCGACGATGCCAGCAACGACGCGGACCCCACTTTCGACCCCGACGAGCAGACCGTCACCGAGGCATGGGAAGGCGCGTATATCTCCGCGAGCTGGGGCTACAATCAGACCAACGTCGAACTCGCCCAAATCGTCGCAGTGAGCAATAGCGGGAAGACCGTTCTCGCCCGGTTCGTCGCCGCCGAGCGCGTCGATCACGGACGCATCAGCGAGCAGCTACGCCCGACTGCCGAACAGTACGGTGACGAATTTCGGTTGCACGTTCGGGACGGCATCGACGGCGACCTCCGCTTTCGCGGGAGCTACCCACTCGGCAATGACGGCAACATGGACGGTCCCACGCGGCGAGGGTCGTTCTATCCGTTCGATAACGACCCGGAGAACTCGATACGACAGACCGCGACCAACCACGGCCACTAGCCCACCAACCCGCCGAACCAGCCCGTCAAACGGCCGTATTTTCCGGGTGCGTGAACGACGAGAAGTGGTCAGTTTGCCATCTCAGCGGGAGCGCGCATACGCCATTATGGCAAGCCCACCTTTCCTCCGGCGCACAGCACCGCAACCAGCACGGCAGATCCGCCGCGAGCGCTGAAACCGCAAGACTACGATAATATATCGATAAGATAGAGGAAAAAGTTTAAGGTACTAAGACCGTTACTATGGAATAGAGACAGACCGGTCCCTCGGGGCACTTTCAAGCTGGAAGGAAGTGCCCGCGCGTTAGGCCGCGCGGGCTGGTTGGTCTCAACGGGCGAACCAACCATGAGCACGCACGAACTCAGCGGTCAAGAACGTACCGACAGCGAACCAACTAAAGCCGAACTACGCGCCAACTGGGAAGGCTTCGAGTTTCGGGTTCCCGCCGAGGGGCGGGTTCGCGTCGAAAACGTCAGCTACGGCGCTGACTCGGACGAACACGTCTACGTCGTGAGTGTCGAGAGCGGCATTCCCTTCGACTGTACCTGTCCCGCATGGGAGTACCACAACCCGGAAGGTGGCTGCAAACACATGCAGGCCGTCGAGAATGAGCCTGCCGTCACCCGTGCCGCGAGTACGACGACCGACCAGCAGGTTGCTACCGACGGCGGAACCCAACGGGCTGTCCCCACCGACGCGACTGACACCGACGACACCCGACCACAGATCGACCATTGGGGTCAGCCGGTCGAACACTTCGATGATGAGCCTGTCGGCGCAGGCGAGAAGTCGGAGTGCCAGTCCTGCGGCGCGCGCTTCGAGATAGCGATGATAGCCGCAACCGCCGAGAACAACCCCAACTGGGAGGAATTTTACCAGTGCCAGAGCTGTGGCGCGACGGGTTCGTTCCGCTTCGACGGCGAGAGCGAACCAAACCGGCGGCAATGGGTCGGACGCATCGGCTACCCGGACGACTAACACCGATGCAATGCGCGATTTGCGGCACGAACGGCGCTGAATACGACGACCCGGTTGCACCCCACTTGGCAACACGCGGGTTGTGCGGTATCTGCCGACGGCGCGAGGGCGCGCGCTAACATCCCCGGTTACGGTTGCGTCAGACTCTCACCATGCAACAGACCACTCACCGACGACACGAGGACCGACGACGAACCCACCACGACCGCGAGCACGACTGACCGCGAACGATCGGCGAACGCGAGAACAATGCTCGCACCACCGGACCAGCGCGGCGGTGATAGCTGCTGTCCGTGGTGCCTCGCCGCAGCCGAAACCTTCCAGCACCACGGCGACGACCGCGCTCGATGTGGCTACTGTGACGCCAGTATTCCCCTCGGCGTGGACTGGTACGAGCGCGACGAGAAAATCGTTCTGTAAACCTGGTTGCTCACTGCCGATGAGCAGCCGCAAGTAGCCGTCTCAGCGGTCCCGGCGACACACTATTATGATAAACGTTAGCTCGTAACAGACAACGACGACCGACTCACCGCTCCCCATACTTATTCAGTACCAAAACCGAAAGACAGCGATAAGCGATTGATAGGATAAAGGAAAGAATTTAATGTATTGTGGCTATTACTGTGAGGTAGAGACAGACCGGCCCCTCGGGGCACTTTCGAGCGAAAGGAAGTGCCCGCGTGCGAGGACACGCGGGCCGGCTGTCTCATGGAAGTGGACAACCATGACAACGAACGCAACCCGCGAACAAGAACCCGACGCATCGCACGCCAGCCAGCAGCCGACCAGCGAAGCCGACGCCAAGAGCCACGAGACGGTTCACACGACCGACGACTGGGCGCTCGTCGTCCGGGCCGATGGCCGCGTCGAAGCCTGCACACACTGGCCCAACGGCGATCCGAAGACGTACACGACCGCCCCGACCACCGAAGCCCCCGAAGCGAGCGCGACCTACCGCTACGGCAAGACCATCGAAGGCGTTCTCGCACGCTATGCTCACGAAACCCGCTTCGAGCGCGACCCCAACGACGGTGAACACGGCGCGGCGCTCCGCCGAGGTATCATCGACGCGCTGTGTGCGCTCGCACCAACGACGTTCCCCGACGGCACCGACGGTCAGCCAGTCGGCGTCGTGGTCGTCAACGCGCCCACCGGCCCCTCAACGCACGTCGTCAGCGAGAGCGCCACCGACACCGGCACTTACGCGACGTTCTACCCGTTCGGGGACGCCAGCGGCGCCACGGAGGCAGACCGATGAGCGACCGCGACGAGTGCCGCAATCACTCGTGCAGCAACGACCCGCGCGGCGGCGGTGGCTTCAGCGGACGGTTCTGCTCGACGCCCTATGAACTCAAATACGAACACGTCCGTGCTGACGCTCGGGAGGCACGCCGTGACGCCCAGCGGGAAGCCCGCCGGGAGGACGGCCTATGAGCGTCCTACCGAGTCTTGGGAGCGTTCAGTTCGTCCTCGGTGCCACGGTGTACGCCTACGAAGATGGGCGCGTGGACACTGTTTCATGGGGCGAACACGGCGGCATCGGGCTTGTCGGGTTGGGCGGACTCCGCAGACTCGGCGAAGACGAACAGGAGACCACAGCATGAGCGAGCGCGAAACGGCCACACTCACGCCCGCGATGCTTTCCGGTACACCCGTCGGTGGTCCGGGCGGCAATGGCCGTCTGTAATACGTGCAATCGCCGGCTGACCGACGAAGAAACACGAAACACTAACAGCATGATCGAGGACAGCGAAAACAAAACGATAGAAGCCCTGGTGTACGAAGAAATTGATACCATGACTCACCAGTTGAACGAAGCCGATCTCAGCGACAAGCGCGCAGACCGTATCATGATCGATGTGAACCAGCGGGTGGACGAGCGAGATAACGACCGATGAGCGACATCAACGAGGAAATGCCGTGGCTCCCAGCTGACATCGACGAGACGTTCGATCCCCTCGCACACGCCGACGTGGAGATCGACACAGAGACGCCGATCGCCGTCACCCCGCGTGGCGGCGCACGCGAAGTCGGTCGCAGCTGCTATCAGGTCGATACCGAGTTCAGCACTGTCCTCGTCGATTGCGGACTCAATCAGGGAACCGGCGACTCGTTCCCTGATTTTCGTGGACTCGAACCGGGCAGTGTCGGCGCAGTGTTCCTTACTCACGCTCATATCGATCACTCCGGCGGGCTGCCAGTCCTCGAAGCCCGCGGCTTGCTCGCCGACGATGCCCCGATCATCGCCACCCCACCCACCATCGAGATTGCAAAAACTCTGCTCGAAGACTCGCTGAAAATCCATCGCCGCGAGAGCCGTCATGCGGGTGAAGAACAGCAGTACGTCGAGAGCCACGTCGAGGCCATCTTCGAACGGTTCGAACCGGTCGATTACGGCGGTGGCCGTGCCGAAGCCCTCGCCGATATTCCCGACGAAGATCCACTAGTCTTCCAGATGGGCAACGCCGGCCACCTGCTTGGCTCGGCGTGGCTCATGCTCCAGACCAATGGCTATCGCACGGTGTTCTCCGGTGATCTCGGTGGACGTGCGCCCCATCTTCCGGATATCACCGCGCCGCCGCAGGCCGACCTGCTCATCCTCGAATCCACCTACGGGTCGCTCCACAGTCACACCTCGATGAATGACGCCCAAACGGACCTCTACAACGCTGTCAAACGTGCAGTACAATCCGGTGAACCCGTGCTGATACCTACCTTCGCCGTCGGCCGGGCACAGGTACTCATGCTGATGTTCGCCAATCGGCTACATACGCTCTCAGACGATATCCAAGACCGGGTGCAGCTCGTCGTCGACGGGATGGCAGAGGAAGCCACCGACATCTACCACCAGTTCGCGACGAACGCGAGCTTCATGGACGAATCTATCGTCAATCGTGTCGAAAACGGCACAGCGAAGCCATTCCTTCCCGATGATACTGCCTTCCCCGACACCGACAGTCACCGACGAGCAATCCTCAACGATGCAGCCCAGTCAGGAGGCAGCGTCCCGATCATCATTGCACCGTCGGGAATGCTCACTGGTGGTAACTCCCCGCGTTATCTTACCGAGTTCGCCGCTCGCTTCGGCTCAGCGAACATCTTTCTCACCGGCTATCAGGCCCAGAACACCACCGGACGCGTCCTGCAAGATCAGATCAAGGCCGACAAGGACGAACTCACCTACACGGTCACCAGCGAACCACTCGGCACCGACTGGCCCTCCACGTCGAACATCGTGCGGACCACCGTCGAAGAAGAAGGTACCACCAAGCACGTCACCCGAGCGACGATCCCCGCCGACTGGGTGAGCACAATCGACGGATTGAGCGGCCACGCCGCCCAGTCCGGACTGCTAGAATTCGCTCGAACGGTGAGTCCCGAGACGGTTGCGTTGATCCACGGCCCAGAGTACGCCCAAGCCGATCTCGCCACGCATCTTGCCAAAAACGTCGAGAGTCTATCGGAGGCAACGCGCAGCCGGATGCTCACGCCGATTGCCGTCTCGCGGGATATCGACGTTGACACGCCAGCGCTTACGCCCGAGCACTTCGACGGTGACGATCTCTCCATGCCCGAGAAAATCGAAGCCCTCCAACAACAGCTCTCCTCGATGAGCGAAGACCTCGCCGCTGCTCGAAACGACACCAGCCCCTCCGAGGCCGAAATACGCCGCATTGTTCGAGACGAATACGAGAGCCAGCGAGATAACGAAACAGCGAGTAGCTGACAATCCACTCCACCCGTAGTGTAGCACACATTTATGCTTACGGGAGTCGTATGGACAGTTAGAGTATGACAACCCTGAGTATTCGGGTGCCGGACGACTTGAAAGAACAGGCCGACGAACTCGGCTTGAACAAAAGCGAGGTCATGCGGTCAGCGCTTGCCGCGGAGGTCAACCGCCACCGCCGACAGCGAATGGCCGAACGGCGGGATCAGATCAGCGCACTCGATATCGACCTCTCAGACGAAGAAATCGCTGCGGCCGTCCGCAAAAGCCGCGATGAGGATGCTCGATGAGCCAGGGCGACGAGTATCTGCTCGATGCCAGCGCCGTTGTCAAACTCCTCCTTGACGGCGAGGACGACCGAGCGTTTGGACACTCCGTGCTCGAACTCGCGTTTTTCGAAGTTGCGAATACGCTCTATCGGATTGCCGCTCACGAACAACGACTCGAACGTGACGACGCCGACCTCCTCGTCGAACAGGTCGCCGACCTTCGCAACGAGGTCGACGTCCTCTCGCTACAGGATGCTGGCGGGATTGCCCGAATCTACGAGGCAGCGTGGGCGACCTCACTCACGGTCTATGACGCCGGCTACGTCACGGCTGCCGCATCAACCAGCCGGACGCTTGTGACGACCGATAGCGGCATTCACGACCACGCGCCCGCTGATCTCACCGTCAGCAATGTTGACGCACTCTGAATTCGGAGAAGTGACGAAGGTATATCGAAAATGCCCAGCTGGAAATAAACTGGACTGCTAGTGACTGGAGTCCCAACAGCGGTAGAGGAGGGTGCCATTCACTCTGAGGAGTCGGGTCTAAATGTCCAAGAGGGCGCTGGACCGTAGAGTCGTTCGTCGGTTTCGTCAGCGTAGGGCATTCTATCGGGTGTTTCGAGAAGTTCGAGATACAGTCCCCACTCCACTCGGCAATACACGTACCTCAAGCCCTCTGTCGGCCCGCTATCGTTTGTCTGCGGCTCATCGAGAATCCTCACATCATCTCGGTCCGCCATTGTCTCTACTGCTGTCCCGAGGTCTTCGACTTGAAGAGCGAGGTGCATCCCTCCGACATCGGAATTTTTCGGCGGCGTTTCATCTTGATCTGGAGCGTCCCACTCGAACAGTTCGAGGTTCATCGTCGGCCCACATCGTAACATCGCCAGTGATGCTCGTGCATCGGGATGGACGTCGAGACGCCGTTCCATTGAATCGCCATCAGGGTCACCGAACGGGCCCTTGCGATACAGCACGTCGCAATCGAGAGCATCAACGAAGAATGTAACTGCTTCGTCGAGGTCTGGAACGGTGACTCCAACGTGATGAACGTTTCTCGCCGTCAATGGATGGTTATTCGTCACACCATACGCAAGGAAAGGAGACCATAGTTTACTTTCGAAGGAGGACGATACCGTCACCTATCGAATTGACTGGCTCCGCGATGAGAACGTCAAACCCGACTTCCTGGGCGTGATCAACAAGCCAACTCATGCTTATCAGATACTCATCATTGCGGGCAAGGACATTGTCACCGGCTTCCAACTCGTGGTCACGTGAGAACTCACCAACCTCTTGAGCATGTTCGATGTCATCTGGCGCGAGACCGTCGAGAGCAGACCAGAATGTTGACGCATACGATTCTAGGCCTCGATTAGCCCATTTCGTTCGAATTTCTCGATCAGCGAATTCGTTTCGAGCATCGCTCGCCAAAAATGTCTCAGCGACACAGACATAGCCTCCATCTGGCAGAGAAGTGTAGCAGTCTTTGAGGAATTCGGCCTTTCGCTGGAGAGGATCAGGGATATGGTGAAATGAGTATAGAAAGAACACCATTTCCGGGAGCGAGTCCGTCTCTTCCACATAGTCAATCATATCCGCTGTTTCAAAGGCAAGGTTCTGGAGATCGTGGTCCCCAACTTGCGCTCGGGATTGCTCAACAACCTCTTCTCGATTGTCGATACCAAGCACTTCAGTTGAGGGATGTTCTTCGGCTACTCGCACAGCAGACTGTCCCGTCCCGGATCCCATCTCCATCATCTGATCAGGTTCGATATAAGAGATGAGGTCCAGAAGGTTGTTCTGCAAGGCCAAATAGTGCGATGTTTGGCCGAGATATTTTTCAAATACCTCGTCTGAGGTATAAAAACTCGGCGTGCCGTCGTAGTCACTCATAGCCACGCTTTCAGTTCACTCTGCAAGTCTGTAAGCAATCCGGTACCCGGGATAGACAGGCGAGGGGATTGTGTACAGGTATCCGCTGTAGCCTTCGCTGTGAAGGGGACGGAGATCGGAATGCTGGTCGGCTTCAATATAGTCAGGAGGGTTCGAGAGACATTTCCACCGCTGGTCTTCTTCACCGAGGAATTTCTGGCAATCAATTCCCACGAGTCCTGCCTTGTCTACAACGCCAAATTGGAGCTGGTCAACGCCCTGCGGGTAGCGAGTAAGCGAGATGGTCTGATCTAACTCGCCCTCTGGATAATGAGCAAGCTCATTTGGCCAACTGATGCGATAGTATATCGTCAAGGATTTGCCTGGAGGCAATGGATTCGGAAAGTAAATCGCGACCTTCTGCTCAATCGCTGGTTGGTAGTCGCTAAGATTCTCGATTTCCAATCGCTGACCGTCGAGACCCCCCAGAAATGCCGCGAGATCCATATCCTCAAATGTGATTTTGGTGTCACCGCTTTCCTTGTGGAAAATGGCGTTTGTTGGGGTTGTTCCAGTGTTCTTGATCGTCAACCTTCGATAGCTATGCCAGTCATCATTCGGTGTATCGAGAGCGTCGATACGTTTCAGACTCTTGTAAACGTGCGACTCATCAACTAACTCTGGGTCGTTGTTCTCCAGACTATACGATGTTGCCAGACGACCCCGACGCATCTTCAGAGCAAGTTCATTCACAGTGGGAGAGCCAGAAGAATCAGTCTGGTCGGGTTCGATCCGCTTACCGACGGCTTCTGCGACCTGATTCAGGAGATCAGCATGGCGTTGGCCTTTCTCTGTCAGGAGAAGGCCTCCGTCCTCGAACGTGATCGCATTTCGTTCAGCAAAACGGTCGGTGAGCTGGCGAAGTTGTTGTTTCGATGTGCTACGGTCGATTTTCTCAAGCCGATTTGTGACATCGCGGGCAACCTTATCGGGGTCAACAGACTGTGGAGCATCGCGGGAACCACCTATCACACTCCTGGAAGCTAGCGAATCCAACAACAGAAACGGTACGATGCTCCGTGAGCCATATAGAGGCGCGAGTCGTGCCGCAATTCGGTCCTTGCCAGATTCAGACCCCCAATCGACAGTGTCCAGTTCGGTTCCCAACTGACGGGTGTCAGCTACGATATCAACAATTTCTTTCCCCAAATTCGTGAGTGTGTGGGTCCGACCAGACTTCTCGATAAGAGCAATATCGAGATTGTCGAGCTTGAGCGACTGGAAGGAGCTTGAGACAGTCGATTGATCTCGATTGATGACATCAGCGATCTCCGTCTGAGTGGTTGCAATGCCACTGTCGAGAAACACCATCGATGCTAACGAGGTCGGAGTTACTCTCTGCAAGATTTCTCCGGTAGTGTCGAGGAGGGGAGTCGGCCAGTCTTGACGACGTAATCGGGGCACCATTTCCGTCATGGCCAGTAATATGGACGCAGTATTCGCCCGACGAAAACGTTATGGATGCAATACCGATTTCTATGGACACAATATGACAATATTCGGAACGTTTAATCCCATGACGAGGCTATCGAAGAAGTATGATCCCGAGCAAAGACCCAACCCAAACCAACCAACATCAGTTGGGATCGGTGACATCCACATCGCTCGGCATAAATGGTTTATACTCCCTGACCAATAACCCTATCACGGCCGGAGATATGTCACAAGTTGTGCCGGGTCGGAACCGTGACGAAGACAGCGGGCGCTTCCAAGAGGAGTATCCACCAGAGGAAGTAATCGCTGCAATTCAGAACCAAGACGGCTACGCCGGAACCGCAAGTATCGCCGACGAGATCGGGGCTACTACTGAATCAGCCTACGTCAAGTTGCGAGCCATGGAAGATGAAGGCTACGTCGAAAGTCAGCTAGTCGGACAGAGTCGCATATGGGAAGTCACTGAGGAGGACACTCAAGAGGAGTAAACATGGGTCTCAGAGAGTATCGAACAAGAAGCCACGAAGCGAGTGTCAGCGTGTCCCACCACGCCGACAAGTGGCTTCTTGCACCGCAACGCAGGACCGCGATTGGATGCGAGGTTCTGCTTTGTGACCAGTTGAACTGGTCTTGTAACCACGGAACGCGCCCCACCGCCCGGCAGAGCGCAGGGCGCGTCGCCGAGACGGTGGTGGCTCGCCCGTGAGGCAGTCTATTACCTGCGGGCTTTTGGCTCTATCGCTCATCACGCCATCGTCTATGAAGGCTGTTGGAAGGCCTTCACGCGCCAAAATCTGCCGTTCGAATGTTGAAACAATCCAACATAGGCAGTACCAACCGACGTAGTTCAGTCAGCACTCACTCGTTCGCGGTTTCATCGCCTTCAATAGGTGAGCGCACTCATTCGGTATCCGACCATCCCAGCTATGGTCGCCGAAGACAAATAAGTCGCAGTAAGCAAGTATGTGAGCAATCTGGAACTGGCCTGAACGAGAGTCGAACGAAAGGGGTTCTGAATGAACACATTGACATTCTAACTTCTTCAGACTATCTATTCAGAGCGCGTGAGGGCATCAATCCCCAACAGGAGAAGGTGGTGGTCTGATGCAACTCGATGCTTCCGGACGGCTGCTCGGCAGTAGCGTCTCCGAGACATCTAAGTGTGCCATCTGTCACGGCACTGCCGAACGCCTATCGAGCGCGTGGCAGGGCGAGGGCATCGCCTATCACAACTACCAGTGCCGGACTGATCGCTGTCCAGCCACCGGCACGATCGTCGAACACGACAGCGGCGAGCGCAAGCAGATCGGCCCTGTGTTCGGCGACCACGATCTCGCCGTCCGACTCGTGACGCGCGACCGTTCGGACGCACCGACCGAAACAGTGGAAGGCCGCTCATGAGCAGCTTCGCGTCTCCGAACACACACTGCGTTTCCGCTGTAACAGGTGGAACCGCTCGGACAGGAGGCTGGGGGTGAGTCAGTATGGCGGCTGTCGGTCTCACCTCTACAATCAGTGCCACGGCTCTCGAAACGTGCTTACTCTATCGAGCCGAGCGCGCAGGGGATTGCACCAAGAACGGCACTGTCCGCGTCGAGTGCTGCCAGAGCAATGGCGACCACAAGGAGACCTGTGAGTTCCGGCGGGATGTCAGGAGGGACGGTCGATGACCGGTTCCGATCCCGAACCTGGTATCGAGGTCACCGGTCAGTACCCCGCCGAAATCGACGTCACAGTCCGACCTAGCGAAGACGACACGTGGGCACCGACGAAGTTCCATCGGGAACTCTTCGATACCGACGGGAGCCAGCTTGCCGACCGCCTGTGCGAGAGCATCCAAGCAATCGGGCAGCGGGCCGCGTCAATCGAGAAGTTCTATGCTATCCTTGAGCGCAACGATGTCGATGCGCTCGATGGCGGGTACGCCGATCTCGCCGTCGAGATCGCGAAGGGGAGAGACGATCTCAGACACGAACTCGTTCGCACGACGCGTCAACTCGGCGGCCAGACGAGCCACGACGTCCGGACGAGTCTCGAAGATATCGATAGGGGTGACCCAGCACTGTTCGCCGCCGCCCAGGACGTGACACCTACTATCGCCATCTCACTGGACGGGTTCACGAGCGTGCGCAATGACCAGCGCCAAGCAGTTCTCGCACTCGTTCGCGCTTACGCGCGTGGGTGTCGAGTCGTCTTCGTTGCCAGCCAGATCGAACGAACGTTCCTCTGGCACAAGCATCGCGAAGAACTTCCCGCCAGCGTTAAAGACGACTGCAAGCCACGCCTTGGAGAACAGGTCACGCCAGCTACCGTCGAGAGTCACGTCGAGGATGCCCGCGAGGCGTTCGCTCCTGATTCCAAGCCCGTCGCGATCCTTCGCACGATTGCCGCCGAAACCAGCGAGACGACCACCTATAGCGCGCTCGCCGACGAGATGAACGTCGGCCGTGGGACCATCCGAAACCACGTCTCGCAACGGCTTGTTCCACAGGGACTCGTCGAACGCTTCGATCATCTTGAGACGGCCCACGTCTCGCTCTCGCATATTGGCCGCGAATTCTTAGATGCTCTTGATAGCGAAATCGGCGTCCAGAGCGAGATCGGCGATTGCGTTAAGACGACCGGAAATCCTTGCGACGATAGCCGTGTAACCCCGCCCGCACACGAGGGCCGCCACCACCCCTCTGCGGAGGCGGAAGCGGGAGCGGAGGCTGTTGCGGAGCCGGATGATTCGAAAGAGAACTCTCGTCACGCTAGCGCCACCGCCACTGTCGACCGCCACCGCCTGCCGTTTTCACATCAAGTGCGGTCGGCTGCACGCCATCGCTACGCGGCTGCTGCCGGCTGTGCTTCTGAGGGAGCGATGACGCTCTGTGACTACCCGATCGAAGAGAAATCCGACCGTGCCGAGCCACATCATTACTACGATCCAGACGCTGATCGTCTCTTGGTCGGAGCTGAATACGATAACCCCATGCAGTGGTGGGTGTGTGTTGCACTGGCGTTAACCAACGCAAGGACGTTCCGCCACGCTCTCACCCACGAGCGCTTCGAATCGGGGAAACTCGGTGATTTGCTCGCCAACCACACCGACCTCTTGCGGGAGCTCCGCTGTCTCGGCTATCTCAAAGACGCCGACTCGACGCCCGAAGCCTACACGGAGGCACTCCTCAATGCTGCCGAAGACCTTCGAAAGCTCACCAAGCACTACCATGATGGCAACTACGAGAACGAATCGCGTTTCCGCGGTGAGATCACTCGCGAAGCGCTCGGCCTCGCCGGAACCATGGTTCATCTGCTGGATCTCGCCGACATCGACGTGGTTCGAGAAGCACGCATTCCCCGCTACTCGAAGGATTTCAAGGCCGACCAGAAAGCCGACCTTGCCAAAACGCTCTGTATCGGCGCGTCGATTCAATCCCGATATGGGGAGTTCGCCGCTCACCGACAGCTGTTCGAACTGCGGAAGCACAAACGTGAGAGTACGTCCTCACCGACGGTCAACGCTGACGATCCGTTCGGCGAACTCATCGGGTCGTTCGTCCTCGTCGGCAAGAGCGTCGAGGACTTCGCCGACCGTCTTCGGCGACACCTCTCGAATCGAGAACCACGCGACGACGCACCGGAGTTTGCGATTCGTGTGCCTATCAAAACCGCCACGGAACGACGACACACTTCTGCCACCGTGACCGTCGCATGCCGTCAGAAAGACATCAGACCGACCCGTGCGGCAACCTCAATGTTCGCAGCCCTTGCCGGGACGCCCTACGATGTGGCGAGAGCAATGCACAGCCTGGAGTCGGAGACGAAAGCACCGAACCGGGAGCTTCGCCTCGACGAGGTGCGCTTTGCGCTCTCGACACTCGCTGCCAAACGGCTCCTGCCAGAAATGTCGAAACCAGCACTTTCGAGGACTATTCAAATACTACTGGTGGCGGAGACACCGCTCAGACAGAGTGAACTCGCCGACAGAGCAGATGTCTCGGCACGCTCGATTCGCAAGTATGTCGAGCGGCTCAAAGCATTCGATTTTATCCGCGAGACCGACGACGGGTGGCGGTTCGCGCTGCCGTTCCACATCGATGAGGAGCGCGGGAAGACCGTCCTGCCGTGGTTCGTGGCAACCGCGGATGACGACCAAGAGCGGGGTCAGGATACTCTCGTTCGGGATGTGCTTGCCGAGGCGGTCTCTGACCTACTCGACGTCGACCGCTATGCCGATCCGGACGATCCAGTGGGGGGTGCGCTGTTCAGTCCACCGGGAGAGTTGATACCGGCACTCCGTGAGGCGTGGGGGTGGCTTGGGCCGTGGATACGGGCGATTCAGATACTTCTCGATGCACCGGGCGGTTCACCGTCGAAGAATGTGACCGCGACGGTTGGCATCGAACCTAAGCAAGGGAGTGTCACTGCAGCAGCCGGAGGTGAGTAGAGTGTCGGATTCCGCTCGCTACAGCCTCTCGTTTGACCGGACTGTCCGACCTGTGGCGAACCGAGTGAGTATATCCCTGAAATCGGTGGTGGGCTTGTCCGTTCTGTGGTCGTCTCGCCATCGAATATACTGATACAGCGGATGGTTCGGTTCTCGATTACCTGCCGGGCGGCAATGACCCAATGAAGAGTATCAAGGTCCTCGGTGGGTTTTCGTCTCACAACGGGCTCAAATTGATGCTCGGCACGCCGTTCGAATCAAAAGGTGACCTACTCGATCTGCCACGAGAATCGACGAGCCGTCGGTGGAACCCAGACCGCTCGGCATGGACAGTGGATGCGGACGCTATCCAGGAGGTCAAAGAGCAACTACGAGAGGGTGGCTGGCGGTGGTCGACCTCGTTCACCTCCGCCATGAACGCCAATAGGCAAGTGCAAACGTGAAGGGACACACTTCGCGGCAGTCGAACCCAAAGGAACGACCAAGAAATGTTCTCGGTGCGGTGTCGCAACTAGCAAACCGTTCTGGGTACGGGAGCACTCGTGTTCAAGGTGCGGATACACGGCGGACCGGGACGCGAACGCTGCCGAGAACGTCCTGCAACGCGGCTTGTCTGCTATAGGTATGGGCTATGCCGAATCGACGCTCTCGGAGACTGCGACCGCTACGGGAACCGACGTTTCGCCGGTTCCTGCAAGTCGCATCATTGAACAGAGAAGTCCACCCTCAAGCGCTCGCCATGGTGCGTGGGCGAGAGGTAGGGTGGGGAGGAAGTCACCTGTTGCCAACCTAACCTCCTCGACGACTCGTCAATCGCAGAAGAAGCCCAACAGCAATCCCTCCAGTAAACTCGCCAGTAAACTTGTAAGGTGTCCAGTAAACTAGACGGTAAACTGTCTAGTAATACAGCGAGCCATATGTCTGACGCATCTTTAAGACCTCTCGCATTCCACCTATCAATATGACCAAAGCGTTCGTCTGGTGGTCAGAATCCGGAGGACCAGGGAAAACCACAAACACAATGCAAACCGCTGCCGCCATTGGTCGCGACGGCTACGATGTTCTTGCGCTTGACCTTGACCCACAACGCGGTGCACTCACTCACTACGCTGGTTATAACCACCTTGATCACGACACCGCCGATACCACCGTTGAACCGACCATCATGGATGTGTTCTTTGGAGACGTCGATATGCACGATATTATCGTCGACACTCCGCACTTCGATTTAGTTCCCGGACACGAAGACCTCGCGAACTTCGAATCCAGCTTGGATAACGCTGGGAAACGTGGCATGGATGAATATTGGGTTATCCGCGAACTGCTTGAAGACCTCAGCAGCGACTACGACGTATTCATCCTTGACGTCCAGGCAACACTGAACAAGCTCGTGGACAACGCCATCATCGCCGCCCGGAATATCATGGTCCCGATCGAACTCTCGCCAAAAGGAGATGCCTCCCAACAGGGACTTGAATCAACTGTCGAAGCAATGGACTCCGGATTTTCCAAGATGGGCGTTGATGTAGTGATCAAAGGCACCGTTCCCACTCGCGTCGGGAACGCAAAAATCTTCGAAGACTACCGCGACACCATGAGCGACCGCGGCGTTCCACTCAGCCCGTTTTCCATCCCGGAACACTCCCTACTCCGGTATACCTGGAGCAAGCAGATGGACCTGTTCTCATTCATCGAATCGCCGGAGACCCGCGAACTCCGATCTTATGAAGAACATGTCCCGCTCGCGTTCAAGGTCGTCGGCCGATGGATGACCGGTGACTATAGTTACGATGAAGCTGTTGCGCAGTGGGATGCAGTGAAAGACTCTGAGATGGGTGATGCAACACCCGAGAAATTGCTTGACAGCACGACGGAACAGGAGGTTGATGCCTAATGGGAAAATCCGACCGCTACGATATGGACGGTGCCGATGATGATTTCGACAGCAGCTCCCCCACAACACGAACACAGACCGAAACCAGTTCGCTCGACGGCTCACCGGATTCAACAGGATCGACCGAGGGTTCGGAGAAAATCCCACACCGTGTGCGGTATGATAGCCCAAAAGACGGACGAAAGGCGAAAACATTCTACCTAGATGCTGCCGAGGATCTGCAACGCCTCCGCGAACTGCATACCGTTGCAGAATCGAATTTTGATGAAAAAGTACACCGACTGGATGTGTATCTTGCTGCGTTCCGGTCGGACCTCAGCGATGAAAGCTTCCTCACAGAGATGCAGCGGATCGGCTACGGGTATTTCGATTGAATTCGGACGAAGTAACAGATCAATCAGCAGCAAGAATTGTGGCGCGACGCATCGGCTCGTGAACAGGCCTCTCCGGGGGTACAGAAGCGATTGGTGAAACTCATAGCCTCCCCGCCCCTGGCCGCTTCGAGAGGTTACGTCGCCGCTTTCACATGACGGTTCGTGAGAACCGGGACAGTCAGCCTCACCGACTGGGCCATCACATCTCCGTAGCTGAACTCTCCAACTCGGTGGGGCGATGTCCACTTCCGGCCGTCCATTTCGGAGCACGTACATCGAATCCTTCAGGAGATCGCCGCTGGCTACGGGTATCCTCGACCAAATCTCGGCGAGATTCTGTATCGCGAAGCCAAGCAGCCATCGCCGTCACGCTTACCTTGCTTGAGGAGATGAATGCCGAGCTGTGTCGCAATTTTCCATCTCAACTGAATACGAATGCTGCCGCCATGTTCGCCGGCGAGTTGCTCGAAAACTGCTGGCTCCAGCTGAGAGCCACATGAGCCAACCGGCTGTTTCGAACGCTTGATGACGTCAAAGCGTTCCTTAACGACTTCACCACAACTTAAATTGCCCGAGATATATCACTACCGCCGCTCATCTCTATCTGATTCCGAGCGATGGTGGCTCAGCCTTGTGTAACACTTAGTAGTTTTACACGCCTTCTATGTTACATAAGGTCATCACGATATGGCTGATGCGACCCCGCACGCCAGACAGGTTCGCACGACCGAATATTTCGAATAAGAAACGTTTGGTGAGAGTTGAGAATACCCACCACCATTTCCGGAGCAGGCATAAGCGGGATCAATGGATCCGAGTGATTGTCGAAAGTGCGTAGCAGCGGAAGGTGTGGTTCAGTGATGGAATACAACCCTCCGCTATTTCCGAAGCTATCGAGTGAAAAGTTGAGGCCCCTCCACCGGTTCCGGAGCTCTACAGAGAAGAGATCGATGCTTCGTCCAGTGGACGGTTGTGGTTTAGCTGACTCCGTAGGGCGCTGATGCCCCTCCCTTAACGAGCGCCGCAATTCGCCGAACGGCGGACGAGGCGCGAAGTAGGAAGGGAGCAGTCACTTAGAGGAAGATGCGACGACCCTCCACTGTTTCCGAAGCTTTTGATAACGACTGATTTCGCGAACCCTCACTCCACTGTTTCCGGAGCTATTCGCGAGAGAAGGAAGAGCCTGTGAGAGAGGCAGCTCGGATTGCCGTAACAATCCATTTTCTACATGAGTTTCTATCTTCCCAAACAAATATATTTTAATTCCTAGAATAGTGTTTGGCTCTAGTGCGGATACTGTTCACTCGTTACCGACTTAATTCTTTGGTTTATGATAGAGCTCTTTCAGAGATGACTCGCTCATGTTCGTCGTAGCTTCGGAAACAGTGGAGTGAGAGGGTCATATAAAGAAGAGTAGCTCCGGAACTGATGGTGTGGGTGTTGTTTATAAAACTCCGAGCTTCGGATGCTCCGGAAACTTAGGAAGCGGTGGGTTTATCATACCGACCTGTGTGGCCGTCTATCATGGGGATGTTCCAGCGGGATCGTCAGGTGTTCGCTAACGCCGAACCGCTTGACGACTCGTATGAGCCTGAGGATATCCGTAAACGAGACGAGGAACTTGAGAAATACCAACGAGCCCTCCAACCAATCATCGATAACCGTCCAACATCAAACATCTTCTTGTATGGGAAAACAGGGACAGGGAAGACCGTCGCGACGAAATTTATGCTATCGCATTTGGAGAACGATGCTGCCGAGTACGACGATGTTAACCTCTCGACGGTCTGGGTCAGTTGCGAGAATCTTTCTTCGTCCTACCAAGTCGCCGTCGCCCTTGTCAATGAACTTCGGGAAAGCCAAGACAAAGACTACATCAGCACCACGGGCTACTCCCAGCAACGGGTCTTCGACATTCTCTACGAGGCACTTGATGAGTTCGGTGGCACCGTCGTGATCGTTCTTGATGAGATCGACAATATTGGCCACTCCGACGACATTCTCTATGGACTTCCACGAGCACGGTCGAATGGCTATGTCGATAACGTCCGGCCGGTGATCGTGGGGATCAGTAACGACTTCCAGTTCCGCGACAACCTTTCACCGAAAGTTAAGGACACGCTCGCCGAAAAGGAGATTCTCTTTCCGCCCTACAACGCGACTCAACTCCGCTCAATTCTCGAACCGCGCGCCGAGAAAGCGTTCCGTGACGATGTCTTGTCTGGCGATGTCGTACCGCTTTGTGCGGCGTTTGCCGCCCAAGACACAGGATCGGCCCGCCAGGCGATCCGACTGCTTCGCGAGGCCGGTGAACTTGCGCAAGCCGCCGATTCCGAAATCGTGGCTGAAGAGCACGTCCGGGACGCTCAGGACGAGCTTGAAAAGAACCAGCTCTACGAAGGAATGCAGGAACTTACGACACAGGGTCATGCAGTGCTCTGTGCGCTCGCGTATTATCAGGCGCTTGATGAAATTCCCATCCGCTCTCGGGACCTCTATGAACGGTACGTGAAGATCTGTGACCAGCTTGACGCCGATAGTGTGAGCGAACGACGTGTTCGCGACCACCTTTCCGATATGAATATGCTCGGACTCATCAGCGTCTATGAACGGAATGAAGGACTCTCTGCTGGCCGGTATCACGAATACGAGCTTGACGTCCCGCTGAAAGCAGTTCTTGGGGTCCTTTTTTCGACAACCCGTTTTGAAGAGCTTGCGGATATCATCCAATCGACGGCCAATGACAACGATCTTCTCCAGTCTGACATCTCCGATTATTGAGGATGAGCTTCGGATTTCCAAGGCCAGAACGGCTCTCAGTTACTGGAAGCTTCGGAAACAGTGGAGGGTCTAAACCATCTACGCTCATCTGTAGGAGATTGTTGATAGCGTAGTCGCGCCTTGATGGCGAGCAGCGATCACTGGACAGAGGAGTTCAGACACCGGTTCCCGACTCGTCGGAGATTCAGCAAAACCGCAAGAGGGTTCTTCATCAACAATGTGCTACAAATGAGCGTTCTGAATATATGCTTGATCTCTCTGTTAGGACTAGACAAATTATTGAATAGAAGCTTCGGAAACGGTGGAGGGTCAGATGAATCACCCCGGGTCAAGCCCGAAGCATTCGCTTTCTTCGTTTGCTTCGGACGAATCACCTGGTCTCGCACTCAAAGACGAACTTCTACGAACTCACCCAGCGTGGCCGCCGGGAGGTTGAAGCCCGCTGAGAATGAGAAGACCAATACGTGGCTGTCGAAGCCTGATCGCCCTCAATTCCCCCTCGAAACCGAACCAGAATGCCTACTGAGAGTGATGAAATGGCGGAACCCACACCATGCCCGAACTGTGATTCGAGCGAGTCCAGCGAGCGCGAGACCGAACAGTACGTTCTCGAAGACGGAACTAAGCGTCGAATGACGTACTGTACCGCCTGCGTTCGCGAGAAAGATGATGGAACGATTCGCTATGCAGTCATCTCCGAGGAGTTCGTTCGGACGGAGATTGATCGACAAATGAACAACGAGTGATACTGAGACGTGAGGGGGCGGGCTGATCGAGAGTAGTGGCACGTTTGGTGAACGGCGAACAGCTTCATATAGCTGCACGCAATATTTGCTACCCCACCAGTTCATGGAGCCGTTCGTCTATGAATGCGTCAACTGCGGCCACCAGCTCAGCGGCGATGAGGGAGCGTCGCTGTCCTGTCCGGAATGTCGCCGGCTGATGAAACGCATTGATTCAGCGTGACTCGACAGCCGAACGATAGAATCCGCGAAAAGCTCCGATTGCGCGCGAGTGTGTTCCTCTCGTATCTTCACCTTGTCGCCAGAAGCACTTAAAGAGCGATGCGAAGTCGTTGTTTTGCCAGTCACGCTGAGGAACCAACACCGAGTTCCGGCAGACTTGGATCGCGATAGGGATTGCGACCGTACACCGCGTCGTGGAGGTCCTGCTCGTCGAGTTGGTCGGTGAGCGTCCGGCGAAGGCGGTTGAGGTTGGTCACGTCGAGATCGTGTTGTTCGCAGAGCGCGGTGAACTGCTCGTCGTCGGTGATCGAGTGGAACTGCTCGTAGAGGTCAGCGAGGCGTTCGGGTGGCTGGTCGGCGATCCACTCGTTGTCGTGGAGGCCAAGATGGTGTTCGCGCTCGCGGTCGACGACGTGGCGAATCACGACAAGCGCGACCTTGGGAATGGCGCGCTGGCTGCCGAAGGCGGTGAGATCAAGGTCAACCATGGTGCCGATAGCACGGTCGCGTTGCCACGGCGTCAGGCCGAGACTCCCACAGAGCGCATGGGTAAGACGAAGCTTTTCGAGGCGGTGAGCGCGTTGGCTGTAGCCTTCCATTGCGGGGTGGCGCTCTTCGTGAAGTCGGCGGATGCTGTCGCTGAGGTCGCCGTCGGGCGAGTCCGCGCGACCGATGCGTGTCGCGCTCGGAGTAACCAGCCCCCAGCGGCGGGTGGTTTCGTCGCGCTGGAGATCGGCACGCGAGATAGTACTATCACCGGGCTGGCGACTCAACTGACCGACTTCTTCCTCATCGGGTGGGACGGAAGTCGGGCGTGGAGCGGTTCCACCGTGGGGCATGGCTCAGACGGTAGTAGCCACTGCGAGTTGAAAGATGCGTCTGTGTAGAATTCTGTTTCATCTCGTTGCAGAACCCGGCGGCCCTCTCTCGTATCTTCACCTTGTCGCCAGAAGCACTTAAAGAACAATGCGAACGATCCGCTTGTCGGTCATGGCTCACACCGATACTGCGATGGAGTGGATATCTCGTTAGAGACTGTGGATCCGAGTGGGTGGTATCTCGACGCAGTAAATCCCTTTCCCAAAGGCCGCTCATGGGTGATACAGATTGATATACAGGCGGCTGAAACACTACGTATGGATGAAGAGCGGCGGATACCGCCGTTCGCCGAGGACACGCTTGAACTGTTGACCGACGCTGCGGGTGGGACCGGCGAGACACTCCCGAAAGACGAGGCCATCAACGTGATCACCGACGTTGAGGGCGTCAGCAAAGCGGGTGCTGAAGACGCGCTTGCACAGCTCGAAAGCCGCGGCTACATCTACTACGTCGAAGAGCAGATTCGCATCACGCCGCTCGACGAGTGACCAGCACCTCGGAATTGGCGAGGTTTCACTTTCGGTTCTTGGAAAGCCTCTATAATCGTCCGAGGGGTAGCCGAGTATCGAGGACAAAACGATCTGGACCTCAAAAGAGCCACACACGCTCTCTTTCCCTCTCAGTCATGATACAGACAGTCAGACGGATACTCTCGCGCACGACAGAGGAAGCGGTCGTCGAGTGCCGTGACTGCGGTGCGAACGTCGAGCCAGAGACGAATATCTGCCCGATCTGTGACTCAACCGAGATTGCATCCTACGAGATCGGTCCATGAACTGCGCGGCTACGTCGCCTTCATGCCATGCCACCCAAGCGGCGTGGAGTGAGGGTTGAACCGCGCCCAGAGAGGCTGGATTCACTCGGAATCCGGTGTGTCGCCAACGGCTATTTAGACATTGGCTCTCTGAGTGGCGAGTATGGCGATTCCGTTCGCTGCGACGTGGGGAACGCTGATCGAGCGCTGCGAGGACCTGCCCGAGGAGGCGACGCTGATCACGCCGCTGGCTTCGAAGCGATTCCGCATTACCGACGTCCAGGACCAACGCATCATTATCGAAGACGTCGATTCGGGTGACCCACAACCCCTCCAACGTGAGCAGTTCGAAGCGCTCGCCGAGCACACACGCGAGGCCGTCGATAGTTTCGAGCTCTCCCGGCTGCCGCCGAAAGCCGAACCGTACGCGGCGGTGCTTGCACTCCATCCGCGCTACGTGCTCGACGAGCGTGAGAGTACGCTCATCGAACTCGACGAAGCCGACGAAAGCGCCGTGCTGGACGATGCACCGCACCTCTCGATGAGCGCGGGTGCGGACGACGAGCAGGACAACTCCCGCGAAGAGCCGGATATCGACGTCTATGCGGATATGCTGCTGTTGCTCGACGCGCTCGAACGCGAGGACATGAGCGCTCTCGAAAGCGTCGAGACGCCCGTGCTGGTCAACCTCTACACCTTGTTATCGGATGTCCAGCGCAACGCCAACGACCTCCGCAAGGACGTGACTGACGTTCTCTTAGAGCGCGTCGGGCATGACCGGCCGCTGCATGGTCAGTACGGTTCGGTCCAGCGAACGACGCGGCGGAACCGCTCGCTCAAAGACGACGAGGAAGTGCTCGAAGCGTTCGACAATACGGGAATCAACCGCGAGCAACTGCTCGGCGTCGACCGGAGCAAGGTCAAGGAAGCGCTGGATGTTGTTCCAGTATCCGAGTCAGACGTGTATGATGTCTCCGAGAGTGAGTACGTGCGCAAAGCCGAAGTGGACGACGAGCGCAAGGAGACGCGCTTACAGGGACTCAAAGACCGCTTGGCAGTCAGCGACGATCCTGAGGCGGATGTCCTGCGTCAGGAAGTCGAGCGCTTAGAACAAGAGATCGAGGAGTTGACCGAGTTCTCGCCGGCGAGTTCGTTCGAGACGCAGACAGAAAGCGGCTGAAGCGGAGAGTTGTGTGGAATGCTGCGTTCGGTGGCGAACTTCGATTTTTGGATGTTGGCGGTTCGGCCTTGTGTAACGTCCGATAGCCTTGCGTGCCCTAACGTTACATAAAGGAATCTAGGAGAAGAGGGTCCGCCGACACCGCCGGCATCGTTGCCGACGTATCTCGCCGAAGGGCTGGCAAACAGAACATGCTTGTCGTATCATCCTCCGTGACGGCGGTTTCCCCCATTCTTGAAACCTCTTATTGGACCACTCTGGTGGAATTGAGCAGCGAGCCTCCAGGAACTAGAATTTTCGTCGACGCAGTTGAGATCGGGTTCTGGTCTATTTCGACCCAGTGAGATCGACGCCTACAACGGCTTCGACACCCAGTCGGGAGTATGAATCGTTGGTCTGGCACTGTTCGGGGGGTGAGGCCGTATGCATGACCGGTCGTACACGAACTGGATCGAGTACCCGCACGCCCGGCTCCGATTCGATCTGGAGAAAGAGCGCGGGACGCCGACGCGGTTTCTCGTCCAGCTCGAATATTGCGTCGACGGTGAGTGGCGGCCGGTCGCTCACTTCGACCACAACCCGGAGGGAACCTACGGCCATGACGTAACCGAGGAAGGGTTGCACATGGATGTCTACCGTGACGGCGAACAGGTGCGGACGAAGCGGAACTTTCCGCCCGTGCCTTTATCTGCCGCGCCGGACTACTGCGTATCGTACTTCAAGACCAACGCTGACCCGTTACTTCGGAGGTTCGAACAATGGCACAATCTCACGACGGATCGATAATCGACGACGACAATCTCGAAGCGTCGTTCCACCGCGACGATCTTCCAGAAGGAGAGGCACAGCTCGTCATCCGAGAGGATGACATAACGACCGTCATACAGGGCGACGCCGAGAAGGTCGAACGACGATTCAAACAGCAGCGCGCAGCCGATCTCGATATGACCGTCGAGGAGTACGAGGCAACCATCGAGGAGTATCCGATGCCTGACCCGCTTGACGATGAACTGATCGACGAGTAGCCGAGCGGGTCCGGCTCCCCACCTACCTGTGCGCCCAACCCCAACCCCGAGTTCGGGGACTCGTGTCGCAATTTAGGGGAGGATTTGCAAATTGGGCGCAGTTATGGGTGATAGTGCCCTCTTATGATGCAGGGCATGAGAGTCTACGAGCTGCTGGTTACGCTTACAAAACGATGTCCACAATCTCGGAGCTAACCCTAAACACATTCTGGACACTTGGTCCAAACCCTCCAGAATCGGCCTCGTTGAGGCTTTCGTTGATCGTCTGACCAGGATGTGGCTGATCAAAGTTTGATACACTTCGAATGCTCAAATATTGGTCAAGGTAGCCGTAGCGGGCAAGCGCGGTTGCTGTCCCGTAGTCTTCCTGCTCAGTCGTGGCATAACGGCCTACGTCGTATAGCTCGCTGCACATCCAGCTCGCCTGATTCGAGAACGTCGAGCCATGCCAATATTCATCACCACAGATTGTTGTACCCATGCCAACAAATGGCTCTCGGTTCGCTGTCTCCTCTTTGTAGAACTCCCGGTACTGCTTGGCACGCTTCGAATCGGTAAGGTTCGCCTGCTGTCCGATATAATACGCGATGGACGCGAGACCGTCATTCAGTTTGTAATATTTCTCAGATGATGGATCAAGTTTCATCGCTGCATAGGGATCGGCTGGTCCATCTTTTCGGGACCACCGATGCATCAAGTCCCAGTCAACAACCGCATTCGATATGAACACCGATCCGAGAGTTCCGACATCCGGTGGTGTACCGGCGATCCCTGCGGTGATGAAGAGCGTGTTATCAAGCTTTAGCTTTGGTGAGGAAAGTACGGACGTGACGGTTGTGGTAGCAGCTGATTTCCCGATGCCAGTAGGAGTGACAGCTAGCCCATTCTCGTTGTAATACAGCGGAGCATTTGTTCCGGGTATTTCGAGTTTCTTGTCAAGATCGTAGTTTTTGTACCACAGTTGGAACTCCCCCGCTGTATCACCCTTGATGTCACCAACCTCGAAGGCGGGAAGCACCACCACCTTCGGTGAAAACGGGCTCTCGGTAGAGGGTCCCCCCTTATTCGCTGCAACCTTTTCTGCTTCGAAGCCGGCCAGGACTCCTCCACCGATTGCGGTTCCGGCTGCTTTCAGAAAATTTCGCCTTATTAGTCTGTTACGCTTGCCAGCCATACTCATGCCCCACGACAACGTATCTTAAAGGCAGCGATAGCGGCGATAGATGATATCAAAATTTCATTCTCGCATTGCTGCGTAATCGACGCAAAGCCCGGTTGCACGTCAAGAAGAGCGCGATCCTGATTTTGCACATCGAAGTCGGGGTGTTCGGCCATTCGATGTGCAAAAACAGCAGTATACCGGCTGACTTCGTGTACGTGGCTCGATAGCAGTCAGACACTCGCACGCTAACCGCACGTAAACGGGCGGCCAGCAACCTGAGTAGAACACCTTTGCGGGGTGGATGTGCAAACTGCGGCCGGCTATGAGAATCGAGACCAGTGGCAAGTACGCATGCGGATCGACTCTCTGACGACGTCGGCCAGCTGCTCGATGTGAACATCCGGTTGAGGGGGGGGGGTCGATGGCGCATGCGAGTTCACGAGGGAGTCGCTGCCAGTGCTGGAGCGCGCCGCCGGGGTAGAGTACGAGGTTCGAAACTCCCGTAACCGTGCGTTGAGAGTGTTCGGCTAGAGGGGCCGCGACAGCGAGCGCGTCAGCGCTGCCGGCAGGCACTCTCTCTCCGGGTGGCGACCGGAGTATGGCTTCAGAGGACCCTGCCGCCGAAACTCATTGTTCCGGCGCGCTCGCCGCGAGAGTTCCATTCGATCGACTTCGTGGTGCGCGTGTAGAGAATGGAGGAGAGCAACCTTTAGGAAGTCCGGTGTGGTGAGTGTCAGTATGATACAGAGATTAGTACAGATCGATGATGATCCAGAGTCAGAAACTGAAGCGTTGGGATCGCTTCCACAACCGGGGACTCGATATGAGCCAGCGTGAATCGACAGCGTTGCCGTCGCGGTGTCTGAACTGCGGGTTTGAAGCGACTCCCAGTAGCGACGAGTGGAAGCATGTTGAGGCTCCGCCGCTCGGGACGATGACACAGTGTCCGGAGTGTGGGAGTACGGATGTCTTGAGTCGAGGATAGCCGGCGGTGTGTTTCTATCTGATATCCGTCCCGTACTGGGCCTGAACTCGATTGCATAGATTGCGGCACCCCTCTCGATTTGTTACTGAGTATCCATGGAGAGAAACCAGTAGGTGTCAGCAGCTACTCGATAGTGGCGAGAACGCGGATATCGGTCTCACTGTGATGCTCACGTTCGGTCCGCGCGCTGTGATCGCGGAGGAAGGCTTCGACGCGCTGGGCGAGGTCGGTGGGCTGTTGACAGTCGATGTGGACGATGAGCGTCGGGTGTTCGCGGTCGCTGTTGTCGATGACCAGCGAGAGTTCGTTGAACTCCTCGGAGTGTCGATAGTCGCTGAACTGCTCGGCAACGAGGTCGGCGAGATCGGCGAGTGAGCGGTCCGACGGTGAGCGGGTCACGATTCACCCAGAGATTGGCGAAGGCGAGGTCTTACAGCTGTCGGCTGAGAGGACGACTGACGCCACCTTCGAGTGGACGGTCTTCTCGTGGCCCTGTACAGTGTATCACCAATCGGTGTTCTGAAGAACTGACGACGGAGTATCTCGAAGCAAGCATGTTATGGGTATGTGTGACACACACAAGATTTATTGCAAACCCTCATGATTGCTCACTAGTGATGCGATCCATCGAATCCCATCGTGACGGGGGTCGTTCAGAGAACTCCGATCCATCACCGGACGTGGATACCACACGGCGTCGGTTCCTCGCAGCCGGAGCAGTGGGAATCGCCGGTCTGGGCACGTTTGGCAGCGCGAGTGCGGCTCCCAACACGCATACGCTCACCATTGACGGATCTGGTTCGCCAACCACGTACTCGTTCACTGTCGGCGACACCCTCGAAAAGAGCACGGCCGAGGGGGCAACCATCGATCGAAGCGACCAGGTCATTGAGCGGAGCGCTCATGGGGCGGTCAGTAACGGGAAAGATGCCTATACGTTCACTGGCGATCTCTACTCGTTCACCTTCGATGGATCGGACGGGATCAACGTCCTCCTTGATGGCGAACCAGCGCACGTCGGGAACCGTCCCGACCACACACTCGTCATCGATGGCGTCGGCACGACCACTCCCTACTCGTTTACGGTCGGCACGGGAACCGCCACCCAGAGCGACGCCTACGGTGCAAGCGTCAACGATAGTGATCACACCAACGAGTTCGGTACTTCCGGTGCGGTTCGGGCTGGGACGGACGCGTACGTGTATGACGGCTACCTGCAGTCGTTCGACTTCGATCGGTCCGGCGAGATCGCCGTCACCATCGACGGGAAGGCTGCCCACATCGGGAAGCGTCCCGACCGAACGCTGACGATTATCGGCGATGGCGAGTACACTTCCTACGAGTTCTCGGTGAGTGGTTCGATCCGAGGCGTGATTCAGATCGATGAGCACCAAGCCACGGTCGATAGCCCCTCCGTCTCCGGTGCTGTAGGCGATGATGGGCGCGATACGTACACCTACGATGGAGACCTCACGGCACTCACGTACCCGGACGATAACTCGCCCGAGATACGCAGTAACGACGACTTAGTCACCAGAAACAACTACTAAGTGGGTAGTCAATCCGCCGCGGAAATATCTCTCACTCAGAGCAATAGACGAGTCCCCAACTCCGACGAATCGATGTCGCGTGCGTCCGTCGATATACTCACGGACACAAATACGTGAAGAGATTCGGTGGTTCGATAGAATCGAGTGCAGCGAGAGCAGCGTCTCGAAG
>NZ_JBNTJU010000018.1:0-51458 GCF_051195015.1 Halococcus sp. AFM35 | reverse complement strand
GAGATCACGCCTTACCCTGAACAAACGAGTGGCTTACGCCTTCAACGCGGAGGTGAGGCCTTAACCGAACACGGATGGTTTCGAGTTGATAGTGGAGAATTGCGACATCGACGAGGTCGGGATAGCGACCACCTGACTGCATATACTGTTCGAAATTCCTCATCTTCGAAGCCGCCACCTCGGCTTTCGGTGGGACGAAACGGACACGTTGGCCAATACCGTTCGTGTCTTCCTCGATCCAGACGTACTGTGACCGGAACGCACCGGGTTGTGGGTCGTCGTCGGTTCGGTCGGCCTCCATCAGCGAACTGTGGAGAGATTTGAGGAGCGCGATGGAGAGATTTTCGCGTGAGCGTCCATCACGTGTCAGTTGTGCAGTGGCTTGTCGAAGTGCTTCTGCGTAATTTCTCGCTTCCCTGACGTCTTTCGAGTCGGACCCTCTTCGATACATATCAGAGACAGTAACCTGCGTCCCCTCGACTTGCGACGATTGTTCGGCCTCTTTATAGACGAAGAGACCGAACACGGCTTCTGGATCGTCGATCTCGCTCCAGAATCCATCCAGCCGGCCAAGCGAATGCATCGCACGGCCGTGAATCGCACCGAGCTTCTCCGAGAGAGTAATGTCTGGCGGGAGATCATCCGGTAAATAAAACTTGGATGCGGGGAGCGATGCACCCGAATCGGCCGGAAGATACTTACCGGGAACCGGTTCATCCACGAGATATCCGTCTTTCATTAGCGACTCGAAGGGCACAGATAGTAAAAGGTTAGTGCATACCGTTCACTTAGAACGGCTACGCTACTCCTCGGTAAACAAACGCCGCAGGAGGGTTACCTAGCGTGGCGAGCAGAATCGATAGCAAACAACGGCGTTTTGTACCAATGGTTGCGAATCTACCCGATAGATGTCGAACGCCAAGGGCGACCGCCGGGAGCGCGAACTCGTCAACCGACTCGACGCGGCGGGCTTTGCGGTGATGCGCGCGCCGGCCAGCGGTAGCGCCACCGAGCGCGAACTCCCCGATGCGCTCGCGGGCAACGGCAGGGTCTTCTATGCCATCGAGGCGAAATCGAGTAGTGGCAACCCCATCTATCTCACCGGCGAGGAGGTCGAGGCGCTGGTCTTCTTCGCCCAAAATTTCGGCGCGAAACCGCGTATCGGGGTGCGGTTCGACCGCGAGGACTGGTATTTCTTCCATCCGAGCGACCTCCATGTCACCGACGGCGGTAACTATCGTGTGAAAAAGGAGACCGCGCTCGAATCGGGGACCGATTTCGACGAACTCACCGGCAGCTCCTCGCGCACGCGCCTCGACGACTACGACGGCTGACGGTTCCCGCGACGCCCGTCGTGCGTATGTCTGACGCGGAGTTAAGTGCCGGCCGTCCGTCGCTTCGGACGGGCGCGCACCGCCGGTTTCACTCCCCATCCTCCCCACCCGCGCGCCCGCACGGTCCTCGCTCCGGTGGCCCTCCCCTCCCCTTTCCGTTACTGTTCGAGAGCTACGCGTCGGCCCCGTGAATCATCTCGCGGACGGTCGCCACCGCGTCCGGGCGGGCCATGAGCGCGAGCTGGTCGCCCGTCTCGATTGCCGTTCTGGGGAGCGGTATCGTCATCGGCTCGCCCGCCCGCCCGTGGGCATACACCCGCGCCTCCTCGGGCACGTCGAGGGTGACGACGCGCTCGCCGACGACGGGCGAGTCGTCGGGCACGGTGAGCGTGGCCGCCGAGAGCTTCTCGGTGATGTCGGCGAGGACGCTGAAATCCCCACCGAGCAGGGCAGTCTTCGCCCCGGCCGCACCGAGCTGTTCGGGATAGATGATTTCGTCGACGCCCTCGCTGTACTCGCGGTAGACCGCTTCGGAGAACTCCTCGCTGATGCGGAGCACCGTCCGACAGCCGTGGTCGTTGGCGACCGCACACACCGCGAAGTTGGTCTCGGGGTCGCCGGTGAGTCCGCCGACCGCATCGGCCGCATCGAGGTCGGTCTCGGCGAGCACGTCCGTCGCGGCACCGTCACCCTCGACGACGGTGAACCCGTTTTCGCGGGCGCGTTCGGCTTTTGCCGGGTCGTTTTCGACGACGACCACCTCGTGGCCCTCCGTGGCGAGGAGGTCGGCCGTCCGGATGCCGACGCGGCCGAACCCAACGATAACATATCTCATGGTCGGTATAGCAGGCCGGGGATGAAAACACTATCTGCTCTCGGCGGTGAGTCGACGAGACGGCGACGGGGAGGCTGATGGGGAGGTCGAGTATGCATGTTCTTGACCAAAGGCTATGTGTCATCCCCGAATACGGCTGGTCGATGACGGCCATTGCCATCACTGGCGCGGCGGGCGGGGTCGGTCGAACGCTGCTCGAAGGGTTCGACGACCACGACGTGACGCCGCTCACCTACGAGGAAGCGGACGACATCGACAGCATCGTCTGTGACGTTCTCGACCGCGAGGCGTTCACGGAGGCGCTCGCCGGACAGGACGTCCTCGTGCATCTCGCGGGCAACGCCTCGGCGTACGCCGACTGGAACGAGGTGCGCGAGGTGAACATCGACGGCGTCTACAACGCCTACGAGGCGGCCGTCGCCAACGGGCTCGACCGCGTGGTCTATGCGAGTTCGAACCACGCGGTGAACATGGCCGACGTCGCCGACCCGAGCGAGCCCGAGACGATGACGCCGGAGGCACCGACGGTTTTCGCCGATACGGACGCACGACCCGATTCCTATTATGGAGTCACGAAAGTCGCCGGCGAGGCCATCGGCAACTACTACGCCGCCCGCCACGGCATCGAAGTGGTCCATTCCCGCATCGGCTGGCTGATGGACCGCGAGGAGTTGCAGGACACCCAAGAGAACCCCGACCACCCCTATCCCGACGCGTACGCGCGCTTCGCCCGCGCGATGTGGCTCAGTCCGCGGGACTGCCGGGACCTCCACGAACGGGCCGCCACGGCCGACCTGCCCGAAACCCCAGTGACCGCTCACGGCGTCTCCAGAAACGACGAGCGGTATCTCTCGCTGACCGAGACCCAGCGTGCGCTCGGCTATCGGCCGCGGGACAACGCAAGCGAGGCGCTCGACGGCTGAGTGGGATACGAAGTGACTCGGGCCGCGCGGTCACTCGAAGACGTCCTCGACGAGGAGGTCGGCGATGCGCTCGTTGGTCTCGGCGCTGTAGTGGCCGCCCTCCCCGCGCTGGACGTACAGCGACTCGACGGCATCGGGGTCGTCGGCTTCGTCGAAGTGGCGCGGGATGTCGATGGTCTCTAGGTCCGGATATTCGTCGTCGAGACGGTCGAGCAAGTCGCCGTAGACGGGTCCGTGGGTCGCCTCGTAGGCCGCATACCGTAATTGGCCGCCCATCGCAAACACCGGCGTGAACTCCTTTTCGTCGGCGTAGTCGACGAATTCGCCGATGATGGCCGTGAACAGGTCTTCCTTCAGGTCGTACAGTTCCTCGTGGTATCGAACCCGCGGCTGTTCGAGTCTGACCCCCGAACGCGTCTTCGCTTGAGTGGTGTCGATGCCGGGTAGCGAAACGCCGGTTCGGCGTTCGACGTCTTCGAGGGCGGCAGCGGAGAGATAGCGGAGCTGTTCGGGGGGTTCGAGCAGGTCAGTCGCGTACGGGAACCGCGCGAGATGCGGCTTGAACCAGTGGTCGTAGTGATAGTCGTTCGAGCGGAGGAACTCGGCGTGGGCTTCGAGGTCAAGGAGGTCCTCTTTCTGCGCTATCGGCGTCTCGACTAGCTCCAGCGAGCCGTCATCGAGTCTGTAGCGTGGCTTCGTCGCGAGCACGTTGCCGAACTCCTGATAGTGTTTCCAGACGCTCAGGATGCGGGCAATTGACGATGCTGTGACGAGAACCACCACGTAATCGGTCGGGTCCTCCGGGTACTGTCGTTTGAGCCGCAGAAGTGCCTGGTCGAGACCGTAGTTGCCGCCGCCGTAGTTGCCGACGTGCGTGCCGAGCTTTCGTGCGAGGTGATTCTGGAAGGTCTCGTCGTCGTTGACCTCCCGACAGAAACAGTACGAATCGCCGTAGGTCGAAACCGAGAGGTCGGCATCGTCATCGCGTTCGGCGGCTGGACAGACTCTGCTTCCATATTCGTCGGTCGAATACTCGACGACGGTGCGGACCTCCTCGCCGGGGAGGTGGTCGCCGGTGTCCTTCTGTTTCGTCCGATTGGGCTGAGGACACCAGCCGAGTTCCGGGTCGAAACTGGAGAATTTCTCGAGCAGCGCCCGGTCGATACCCGGAAACTCCTCCAGGACGACCGTCGGCATGCTGTTCAGCCCCTCCCCGTATCGCCGCAGAGCGTACCGCGAGAGCGTCTCCAGACCGATTGCGCTCGCCGCTCCGATGCCGAGTGCCGCCCACAGCCGACTCCGTCGTTCTCCATCGGTTCGCGTCATCACTCGGCAACTGATGCACTGTTCCGATATAGGTTATGATGCCATCGACCGCAGCGGCCGAGCGTCAGCCGAAAATCGGCCCATCCTGAGCGATACCCGTGTAGAGAGCGCAAGCCTAGGCCGGGATTTGAACCCGGGGTCTCGTCCTTACCAAGGACGCGCTTTACCGCTAAGCTACCCAGGCAGCATTCGTGCCTACCGCCGAGCCGTCTTTATCCGTTTCGGTTCAGGAGTCCGTCGCCGACGTGCGCGCGCCGGCGTCGGTCGACTCGAACGGTGCGCTCGCTCGCCGGGCGAGTGCGTCGCGCGTTGCGGCGTCGAACAGTGCCTCGGCGGCGGGGAGGTCGGTCGATTCGGCCGTGGCGAGGTCGGCGACGAATTCGCGGTAGTTGGTCGAAGGATGGCCGTCGACGGCCGTGGTGCCGGCGACGGCGGCGAGGCGGAACACGTCGGCTTCGAGGCGGCACTTGTCGCGCCCACGGGTCCGGTCGCGGCCGAAATTGCGGACGGTTTCGACGGCACTCCCGGCGGCGTCGGTGCGCGCGAGCAGGTAGAACCCGCGGGCGACGAGCGCGTCGGCGGCGAGTACCGCCACGTTGGCCTCGTCGCTTTCGTCGGTCTCCCACGGTACCTCGGCGGCGAGCCGGCGCGTCAGTCGAAGTCCCTCGTAGATGAGTTGGGTGCCGGCAGCACGCTTGGCGACGGTCTCGAAGCCAATCGAAGAATCGAGTGCACGGGCCGAGAGCACGACGAGCACGCCGGGGGCCATCGAGCCGGTTTCGAGGGCGGCCGTGACGGCGTCGTTGAACGGTTCCGGGTCGATATCACGGACGGCCTCCCGCGCTGCGGACCGGACGTGGGAGGCTTCCTCCATCGGCAAATCGTCAGGCCGCGGACGGCAAAGGCCTTTGGAAACGGGCCGTACGTTCGCTCGTGATTGAAGTACGTATCGACGGTCCGGTCGCCACCGTCACCCTCGACCGCCCGCACAGACGCAACGCACTGACGCCGGCCGCGCTCGACGACCTCGAAGCCACGGTCGAGTCGCTCGACACACCGGTCATCCACCTGCGAGGCGCTGGCCCGGCCTTCTGTGCAGGGGCGGACCTCGCCGCCGTTGCCGACCTCGATGGGGATGAAGCCCACGAGTTCGCCCGGGACGGCCAGCGCGTCGCCGAGATCATCGAGAACACCGAGTCGGTGGTCGTGGCTGGCATCGACGGGGCCGCCCGCGGCGGCGGGGTCGAGCTCGCGCTCGCCTGTGACATCCGCCTCGCCACCCCGGAAGCGAGTTTCGCCGAGACGGGCGTCAAACTGGGGCTGTTCGGCGCGTGGGGTGGCACCCATCGACTACCCGCGGTCGTCGGGATGGGTAACGCCCTCGACCTCGCGCTCTCGGGGCGAACGGTCGACGCCGAGGAAGCGCTGCGGATGGGACTGGTCTCCAGAATCGTCGACGATCCCGCCGAAGCGGTTGCAGCAATCGCCGAGAGCGACCCGGCAGCGCTCACCGTCGTGAAAGAACGGTTGCGCGACGATGCGCCGACCGACGAGCAGGACCGGCGCGAGGCGGAAGCGTTCGCCGACCTCATCGAGCGCGCGGACCTCGCCGAATACCGCTAATCGAACCGGGTGAGCGGTGCGGGCGCGGGCGGCGTGTGGCGTTTGTGCTCGCTGCTGGCGACCAATTCCTCGACGCGCTCGACGGTCTCGGTGGGAATGTCGAGTTCGCGCGCCGTCGCCGTCCGCGAGAGCGGACCGTCGACCCGCAGCGCGAGGACTGCATCGAGCGTGTCGTAGCCAAGCCCCAGTTCGTCTTCGTCGGTCTGGCCGGCCCACATCCCGGCAGTGGGCGTCTTCTCGACGAGGTCGTCGGGGATACCTACATGACGGGCGAGCTGGCGCACCTGCATCTTGTAGAGGTTGCCGATGGGGTGGCAATCGACCGCGCCGTCGCCGTATTTGGTGAAGTAACCGACGAGCGCCTCGCTGCGGTTGCCCGTCCCGAGAACCATCACGTCCTCCCGATTGGCGACGAAGTAGTTGCAAACGGCCCGTACGCGCACCCGGAGGTTGCCGACGGCTGTCTTCGAGGAATCGCCGTCCGCGGAGTCGGGAAAGACATCGAGGAACGCCTCCACTATCGGCTCGATTGCGAGCACGTCGTAGTCGATGCCGAGGTCCTCGGCGACCCGTTCGGCGTCGCTCATGTTCTCATCACTGTTGACCTCGCTCGGCAACACCAGCCCGTGCAGCCCATCCGTTCCGAGTGCTTCGACAGCCAGATAGGCCGTCAGCGTGCTGTCGATACCGCCCGAAATCCCGAGCACGCCGCCGGTCGCGCCCGCGTACTCGACGCGCTCGCTGATGAACCGGGTGATGTGCTCGCGGTGGGCGTCGAGTTCGGCTTCCGAGAGCGAGAGGTCGAAGGGCATGTCGGTCGCCGTCGTTTCGGTATCGGACATTGCCCGACGGTAGACAGCCACGTCACTAATACTCACCACCTGCCCGTGGAACAAGGGACTACGGGGTGGCGATGGTGAACAGCAGGAGGTTGTGTACGCCCGGCCCGAGACCGACCGCCGCGACCGCCCCGAGCAGGAGATAGCCCTCGGTCGGCTCCTCGCGGACGTACTCGCTCAGGAAGACGACGACCAGCACCGCAAGCACGAGTTTGACGAGGACAAACAACCAGCCCGCGCCGATGACCTCCGCCGTGGGCAGCCCGGCGGCGAACTCGATGACCGCCCGCGAGACCGGCGAGCGCTCGCCGAAACCCAACACGTCGAGACCGACGGCCGTCGAGACGCCGTCGAGGGTGTGACCGAACACCGCGAGCGCGCCGACCGCACCCGTGCACTCGGTCTCCGGCACCGCTCGGCGCAGCCCGCTCCAGACTGCGGCCGCGAGGACTGCTGCGACGACCAGCCCCAGTGCGGGCCACGCGACGGTCAACCCAGGTGTACCGACCGAGAGCGCCCAGCCCAGAGCGATGGCGGTGAGAACGCTTCCCACGAGCGCGACGACACCCGGAACGGAGGGAAGTCGCCAGCGCCCGGTGGGGAGGTCGGCCGCTGCTGTGACAGTCCAAACCGTACCGGCAACGGTAGCGACGGAGAGATACACCGTGGGCGAGCCGAAAAGCGGTCGCAGAACGAGGGGAACGGCTTCGACCTCATAGAGCACGTACAGACTCGACCCCAGCACCATCCACGGCGCGAACGCGACGACCACCCGGTCGGTCACTCGTGGACCGACCCGGCGCAGCGAGACGGCGACGGCGACGAACGCGACCGCGAGGACGATGAGATAGCCGACCGGCGGGAGCGTCGAGCCGGCAGGCAGCAACTGCGCGGGCATCTGCATATCCGACGGCCGGCCGGCCCGGGCGAAAGCGTTCCGGTCGTCCAGGGGCGGATTTATCCGCCGTGCGCCCCCATGGATGGCATGGACCGCGCCGCCTTTGCCGCGAGCATCGACCACACAGTACTGGGTCCCGAAACCACCCCCGAAGACGTCGAACGAGTCCTTGGAGAGGCCGCCGAGCATGGGATGAATGCCTGCATTCCGCCCTGCTATCTCGATAGCGCCGACGGGCGCGACGTGACCGTCGCCACCGTCATCGGCTTCCCGCACGGCCAGCACGCCCCAGCAGTCAAACGCGAGGAGGCGGTCGCTGCATGGGAGGCCGGGGCCGACGAACTCGACGTCGTCATCAACGTCGGGCGGCTCCGCGCGGGGGAGGCCGAACGGGTCACCGAGGAACTCGCCGACGTGGTGGCGGCCGTCCCGATTCCAGTGAAGGCCATCATCGAAGCACCCCTGTTGAGCGACGCGGAGAAGCGCCGTGCCTGTGGGTGTGCGGTCGATGCCGACGCCGATTTCGTGAAGACCGCGACCGGCTTCGAGGGCGGTGCGACCGTCGAGGACGTCGAACTCATGAGCGAGTTCCTTCCCGTGAAGGCAAGCGGCGGCATCGGGAGCTACGAGAAGGCAGAAGAGATGTTCGCGGCAGGAGCCGACCGCATCGGCGCGTCGAGCGGCGTCGCACTCGTCGAAGGGTTCGACGCCGCCGAGGACTGATTACTCGCCGTCGAGCACGCGAACGACGCCGGTGACGACGAGCCACGGAGCGATCACGAGCGAGCCGAAGCCAATCATCGACACGGCGAACAGCCACGCCAAGGCCGGCAGCGACACGGCGAACCAGAGGGCCGCGAACCCGAGCGTCAGGACGGCGAACACCGCCGCCGCGAACGTCGTGGCACGTTCGGCCGTTCGACCCCGCCATGCGCGCGCACCAGCGCGCCCGTTCCTGTGCAGTACCCTCCGTCCAGCCTCGGCAGCACTATCGTAGTTCATTCTCGTTTCGTAGTAGGCCGCCTGCCACGATAAGTGTTAGCTGAAATTCATTTCTGTAACGCCGACAACCGAAATCCGCTTCAGTAACCAATCGGGAACGTGCGAGCCGTTCACTCGCGCGTCGCGTCGAGCACGCTCGCGTCGCCGTCGATGGTGAGGGCAAGCGTTGCGTCGTCGACCGGAATCCGCAGTTCGACCCGCCACGGGTCGGTGCGTTCGACCGTGAGAAAGTCGTCGCTCCAGAGAAAGGGCAGGTCCCACGAGGGTGTCTTCGAGACATCGATGCCGTGGTCGTAGAGGAAGGCGACCACGGCCGGATGGTTCTGGAAGGTCTCACCCACCGTGGTCGTCATGTCGGCGGTGCAGCGCTCGCAGGTGTGGACGACCTGCACTTCGGGGTCCGCCGGCGACTCGCCCGCGCGGAGTTCGGTCGTCCGGCGACCGAAACACCACGTGCAGAGACCGTCGACGGAGAGGGCGGTCTGTGAGCGCATCCATCCATCGTAGATCGAAAGCAGTTCCTCGCGGCTCCGGCCGGCGAGCGTGCCCGGCGGGAATGGGAAGTCGTGGAACCCGATGCCACAGTCCGGACAGCGAATCACCACATACTCGTGGTCGTACTGGGCGGCGAGCGTCGCCCCGCAGTTGTAACAATCACTTTCGAGGTCGAAGGGGGCGACGCTTCGCCGGTCGGTGTCGAGCGCCGCGAGCATCGACCGACAGACCGCCAGCCCGCTGAAAAGGAGGCCATATCCCTCCTCGGCGCGGTAGATGAACGTGCCGGTGAGCTGTTTCAGGTGGTAGTTGAACCGGCCGCTGTCGGCGAGACCGACGCGCTCGTTGAGCGCCGAGAACGGGACGACCCGGTCTGGAGCCTCGTACAGCGCGAACAGGATGCGCACGCGCGTCTCGTTGGCCAGCAGGCCGAATGCCTCCTCCAAGCGACTCTCGGTCGTCCAGTCGGCGGACTCCTCACTTCGTTTCATCGTTCTCCCGATGAGTGGGTTGGGTCATGGTCGGGGAGTAGGTGCGGGTCGTGATAAGGGCAGGGCACGAACCCACGAAGGCGAGCCGTCGCGTTTTTGCCCGCGCGCGTCCGAACGGTGGTAGGTGGATGGCCAGCTATCACATCGAGACCTACGGCTGTACCGCGAACCGCGGCGAGAGCCGCGCCATCGAGCGGCGGCTCCGCGACGGCGGCCACCACCCCGTCGACGGCCCCGAAAACGCCGACGTGGCCATCCTCAATACGTGTACTGTGGTCGAGAAGACCGAGACGAACATGCGCCGCCGGGCCGAGGAACTCGACGACGCGACCGCCGACGTGGTCGTCACCGGCTGCATGGCGCTCGCTCAAGGTGACGAGTTCGCCGACCTCGACGCGGAGGTCTGTGGTTGGGACGAGGTCCCCGAGGTCGTGCGTAACGGCGAGTGTCCGCGACCGACGCCGGACGCCGAGCCGGTACTCGATGGTGTCGTGGGAATACTCCCCATCGCCCGGGGCTGCATGAGCGATTGTTCGTACTGTATCACCAAACACGCGACGGGCAAAATCGACTCGCCGCCAATCGAGGAGAACGTCCGGAAGGCCCGCGCGCTGGTCCACGCCGGGGCGAAGGAGATTCGTGTCACCGGACAGGACACGGGCGTGTACGGCTGGGATACCGGCGAGCGCAAGCTCCACGAACTGCTCGCACGGATATGTTCCATCGACGGCGACTTCCGGGTACGCGTGGGGATGGCCAACCCGAAGGGAGTGCATGGAATCCGCGAGGAGTTGGCCGAAGTGTTCGCCGAAGAGGAGAAGCTCTACAACTTCCTGCACGCCCCCGTCCAGTCGGGCAGCAACGACGTTCTGGGAGAGATGCGCCGCCAGCACCAGGTCAGCGAGTTCCGCGATGTCGTCGCAACCTTCGACGACCGACTCGACCACTGGACGCTTGCCACGGACTTCATCGTGGGCTTTCCCTCCGAGACCGACGATGACTATGAGCAATCGATGGCCCTGCTGCGGGAGACGAGTCCCGAGAGAATCAACGTCACCCGCTTCTCGAAGCGGCCCGGCACCGACGCCGCCGACATGAAGGGTCTCGGTGGAACCCTCAAAAAGGAGCGCTCGAAAGCGATGAGCGACCTGAAGATGGACATCGTGGGCGCGGCCTACGAGTCGATGGTCGGCGAGCGCCATGAAGTCATGGTCGTCGAACCCGGTACTGGCGAGTCGGTGAAGTGCTACGACGAGGCCTACCGACAGGTCATCATCCGCGATGCACCCGCCCACGGCGTCGAACCCGGCGACCTCGTGGACGTTGAGGTTACGGGCCAGAACACGGTGTACGCCTTCGGCGAACCGGTATAACTCACCCACCGTCGGCGTTCGGTTCGTCATCCATCGGTTCCTCGGAACGCCGAACCAGTCTGTCCGTCTCGGGGTCTCGTTTCCACTCGCCGAGTTCCTTCGGGTCGATGTGGACGAACACGTCATCGACGTCATCGAGCGCGCGAATCGATTCGACGACCGCGCTCTCGATGTCGTGGGCCTCCCGGAGCGTGCGGTCGCCCTCGACCTCGATGTGGAGGCTCACGTCGATTTCCGGTCCCACGTAGTGAGCGATGACGTCGTGGGCACCCTCGACATCGGGATGGGCGAGCGCGCGCCGGAGGATGCGCCGCTGGAGGGCCTCCGAGGGTGCGCCACCCACCAAATAGGGCACGTTGTCACGGACGACATCGACACCGGTATAGAGAATACCCACGGAGACGAGTGCCGCCGCGAGCGGGTCCAGCAGTGGGAAGCCGAGGCGTGCGCCGACGACGCCGACCAGCGCCGCGCCCGCCGTGAGCACGTCGTTGCGGTTGTCGAGGGCCGTCGCCGCGAGCGCCGGCGAGTCGTGGGTCCGACTGGCCGACAGGCTGTAGCGGTACAGCCCTGCTTTCACGAGCGCCGCACCGGCGAGCACCGCGATGGCGACCGGACTCTCGGTAGCAGCAACGCTGCCGGCGAGGACGGCCGTCACCGACTGCCAGAGGACCGTGCCACCAGTCAGAAAGATGCCGAGCGCGATGGCGAGCGCGACGAACGGCTCGATGCGCTCGTGGCCGTGGGGGTGTTCGCTGTCGGGCGGCTGGGTCGTGAGATACAGCCCCGCGAGCACCACGGTCGCATAGACGGCATCGACGAGGCTGTTGGCGGCCTCGGAGCCGACCGCGAGGCTCCCCGTGTCGAGCCAGACCCAGCCCTTCGCGGCGGCGAGGACGACGTTCGCCGCGAGGATGAGGAGACCGATTCGTCGAACCGCGCCCGCACGACTCATCACCGGGGGTTGGCGAGCGCGAGCAAAGACGCTTCGGCCTACGCGATGCGGACCGCGTCATCGGAATCCTCGACATGCGTTCCCTCTTGGTCGGCGAAGGCCTCGTGAAGGTGGTCGTAGGTGTCCTCGATGGCCTCGACGATGACCTTCGTCTCGTCGATGACCGCCATGAAGTTGGTGTCGCCCGCCCAGCGCGGCACGACATGGGTGTGGAGGTGGTCGTCGATGGAGCCGCCGGCCGCGTTCCCGAGGTTCATGCCGGTGTTCGCGCCGTCGGGGTCGAGTCCGTCCTCGATGGCCTCCAGTGTGCGCTGGGTCAGGCGCGCGTGGTCGAGCAGTTCCTCGTCGGTGAGGTCGCCGTACACGCCGGTGTGGCGGTAGGGGATCACCATCGCGTGACCCGGATTATACGGGGCGTTGTTCAGCAGACAGAAGGCGTGCTCGCTGCGGGCGACGATTTTCGAGTCCCTATCCGCGCCGCGTGCAGGCAGGACACAGAACGGACAGCCGTCGGATTCCTCGTCGCGTTCGACCCACTCGATGCGCCACGGCGCGAACAGCTCGTCCATACACACCCCATCCGCGGGACCGATTTAACGGCTGGTATCGCGGCCCAAACTCAACAATAATAAGTCTTCTGGCCGTTTTCGACTGTTTCATCGTTCGCACTGCGAAAACGGTTCGGGGAAATCGACCCACAGAGCGTTTCTTTCCCGCATTCGTTCCGCAAAACGCGGAAACTGGTGACAATCGAGGCGAACGGATTCCGGTGTTTATGGAGACCTCGCTCCGAGAGACGGGTGATGTCAACCAAGACCCGATCTGCAAGCGACCTCACTGAAGCCTGCGAGGACTGCGGGCGCGACACCCCCCACACCGTCTCGATAGAGCTGCGCACCGAGAGCGACAAACACGAAAACCGGGAGTTCTCGCGCGAACCCTACCGTATCACCGAGTGTATGGCCTGCGGCAGCGAGACGGCGCTGCGGATGAACAACGCATAATTTCTCCCGACGCGACGGGCTTTTGACCGCCGGCGAACAGGCACGGCCATGCAGGCAGTCACGCTCGGACCGGCCGGCACGTATTCACATCGCGCAGCGCAGGCCGTCGGCGACGACATCGCCTTCCGCGAATCGGTGACGGGCATCGTCGAGGCGGTCGCCACAGGTGACGCCGACCGCGGCATCGTCCCGGTCGAAAACAGCATCGAAGGCTCCGTAACCGAGAGTCTCGACGCGCTCGCACAGTTCGAGGTCGCTGTCGTGCGCGAACTCATCACCCCCGTGCGTCACGCGCTGCTCGCCCGGAACGAGGAGTTCGAGGTCGTTGCGAGTCACTCCCAGGCGCTCGCCCAGTGTCGAAGCTATCTCGATGTCGAGTACCCGGACGTGGCCCTCGAATCGGTCACGAGCACCGCCCGCGGCGTCGAACGCGCCCGCGAGGACCCGACCGTGGCGGCCATCGGCCATCCCGAGACGGCCGGAGGAGAACTCACCGTGCTCGCCGAGAACATCCAGGACCGCACCTCGAACGCGACCCGCTTCGTCGTCGTCGCGCCGATGGACGAGCACTCGACGGGCGGTGGCAAGAGTTCGCTCATCGTCTATCCCAACGACGACTACCCCGGACTGCTGCTCGACCTGCTCGAACCCTTCGCCGACCGGCGCATCAACCTCACGCGCATCGAATCCCGGCCGAGCGGCGAGCGCCTCGGCGATTACGTCTTCCACATCGACGTCGAGGCGGGTCTCTACGAGGAGCGCACACAGGAGGCCATCGCGGTCGTCGAGGACATCGCCGCCGAGGGTTGGGTGCGCCGGCTCGGTTCGTATGACGTCGAACACGTCGTCGAGTGAGTGTGAGGTTTAAGACCGTTGCAGCCGTAGCTCGTGGTGAATGTCACGACGCAACCCATTCGAGGAGATCGAGCGGATGTTCGAACGGATGAACGAGCAGTTCGGCCAGTTCGAAGAGACGACGCTGCCGGCGACGCAATCCCTCTCGGTCGACCTCGCCGACCACGAGGACAGTTTCGAGGTCACCGCCGACCTCCCGGGCTACGACCGCGACGACATCGACCTCTCGGTGGCCGACCGAACGCTCAGAATCAGCGCCGAGCGCGACGAATCAACCGAGGAGGGCGAAGGCAACTACCTCCGGCGCGAACGCCGCCGGCGGTCGGTCAGTCGCTCGCTCTCGCTTCCCGAGGAGGTCGCAGAGGAGGAGGCAAGCGCCGCCTACACCAACGGCGTGCTGACCGTGACGCTGCCAAAGGCCACGAGCGACGAGGACTCGCGCAGCATCGACATCGACTGACCGCAATCGACTTTTCGCTCGCGGCCGAGGAACGGGCATGGCACTCTCGACTGGCGACCCGTCCCCGGCAGTGAGCGCGCAGAATCAAGCGGGCGAGACGGTGTCGCCCGACTTCGCCGAGCCGACGGTGGTGTATTTTTACCCGCGTGATGGCACGCCCGGCTGCGAACTCGAAGCCAACCAGTTTCAGGCCGAACTCGACGCCTACCGCGACGCCGGCATGGCAGTGTACGGCGTCTCGACCGACGGCGTGGATTCTCACAAAGAATTTGCCGACGACAATGACCTCGCGTTCGACCTGCTCGCCGACCCTGCGGGCGAAGTGGCCGCATCGTTCGACCTCGAAGTGAGCGACGATTTCGTCGGCCGCACGACGTTCGTGCTCGCCGACGGGGAGGTGAAAGCGGTTTACGACCCCGCGGACGTGAATCCCGACGGTCACGCGCGCGAGGTGCTCGAAGAAAGCCGCGATTCGGGACTCGTGGCGTTCGGCGAACGGTAGTTCTACACCGAAGCATCGGAGAGTCGGACAGCGATTCGGTTGGCGGTGGTATCCGCAACCGCTCGCCAGCCATCGGGCCGTTCAGCGCCGCGTTTCGGTGGATTCAACACGAATTCGATGGCGTGGTAGCTGAGCGCATCGAGCGCATCGGCGGCGACGCGACCGACGAATTCGGCGTTCCGTCGTTTCGAGGAAACCCCGCCGCCGGCGAGGTCGTAGTAGCCAGTGAAGACCTGAAAGACATCGATTCGGTCGGCAGCGAGCGCACCCTCGGAGAGATGGCGAAACAGTTTCGCGGTGTTGTCCGCCGGGTCTGCTCGTCGCCATTCCAGTTCGACGAGCGCGGTATGGTCCGTGGCGTGGCCGGCGATGTCCACCGGCGTGCCGGCGATTCGGTGTTCGGTTCGCCAGTCGAATCGCGGTCGGAGGGTGGCGAGGCGCTCACGGAGACACGACTGGACCGCGGTGGCGAACGAACCCATGCGGTGGCGTCGGCCGAGCAGCTCCTATGGCTTTCGACCGCCGTCGGCGTCACGCCTCGTGAATCTCGATTGCGGGCCGGCCCGGCGTTGCCTCCCGGGCAATGTCATCAGGGGCTTCGTCGGCACGTTCGAGACGCACGGAACAATCGAACTCGCGCTCGAAGAGCCATTTGGCGCGTTCGAGCGCCGCGAACTCCTTTTCCGGTGCGAGTGCTTCGGACAGGGACTGGTGTTCGGCGGCGAGGTCCTTCGCGTAGTCGGCGGCCGCCTCGCCGCGCTCGCGGAGGTCATCCTCTGCCATCACGTTTCCCACCACGTCCTCATCGCTGTGGATGGCGATGTCGAGCGCGCGATGCTTCCACTCGGGCGCGACGACGACCTCGATTGCCGCCGCGTTCTCGATGTCGGCCACGTCGATGATGTGACGGACGTCCTCGCGGGTGTTCTCGACGAGCTGGCGCTCGGCTGCGTGGTCGGCGTCGTGCTCCGTTTCGGGCCAGTCGGCCTCGGCGACGAAGCCGTCCTCGCCAAGCGCCGTCCAGCACTCCTCGGTGACGTGGGGCGTGACGGGCGCGAGCAGCCGAACCGCCGTCCGCAGGCCGCGCTCGAACGTGTCGTAATCGGGCGTCGCCTGCTCGCGGTAGCGCCGGAGCAACGAGACCAGCCCGCGTGCCTCCCGGAGCGCGTCGTTGAACCGGAAGCTCTCGTAGCCAGCGGTCGTCTCGTCGATGGTCGCGTCGATCTCGCGGGCGACGTACTCGTCGATTGGTCGTTCGCCAGCGTCGGTGGTCGCGGTCTCGCCGGCGGCGAACGCCTCGACCATCTCGAACAGTCGCCCGATGAACTCGTTGCTCGACCGGACGCCGCGTTCGGTCCAGTCGAAGTCCTTGCTCGGGCGGGCCGCACCCATCATGAACAATCGAGCGGTATCCGCGCCGTACTCGTCCATGATTTCCACCGGTGAAACGACGTTGCCCTTGCTGGAGGACATCGCCGTTCCTTCCAACTGGACCATCCCCTGTGCGAGGTAGTGCTCGAACGGTTCGTCGATATCGACCATCCCTATGTCCCCGATGGCGCGCGTGACGAACCGCGAATACAGCAGATGCATTACGGCATGTTCGATGCCCCCGACGTACTCGTCGACGGGCATCCAATCGTTGGCGCGGTCGGTGTCGAAGGGAACGTCCTCGCGGCCGGGCGAGGTGAACCTGAGGAAGTACCACGAGGAGTCCATGAACGTGTCCATCGTGTCGGTCTCGCGCTCGGCCGGGCCGCCACACTCCGGACACTCGGTGTGGACGAACGAATCGACCTCTTCGAGGGGGTTGCCCGTCGGCGTCGGGACGAACTCGGGGAGTTCCACAGGTAAATCCTCGTCGGGCACGAGGACGGGACCACAGTCCTCGCAGTGAACCACCGGAATCGGCGTGCCCCAGTAGCGCTGGCGGGAGATGAGCCAGTCGCGCAGTCGATACTGGGTGTGGTAGGCCGCCGTGTCGAGGTCCTCGACCAACCGCTCGCGGGCCGCGGCGCTCGCCGCACCATCATAGTCGCCGCTTTCGACGAGCACGCCCTCGTCGGTGTAGGCTTCCGCGTCGATATCGACCTCGCCCTCCTCGGGCGCGACGACCTGCCGAATCTCGATGTCGTACTCGCTGGCGAAGTCGTGGTCGCGCTCGTCGTGGCCCGGCACGCCCATCAGCGCGCCGGTGCCCACGTCCGAGAGGACGAAATCCGCGACATAGATGGGGATTTCTTCGCCCGTTGCGGGGTTTTTCGCATACTCGCCGGTGAACACGCCGCGCTTTTCGTCGCCGTCGGCATCGGGGTCCAACGTCTCGACTTGAGTTTCGAGTTCGGGGTCGTCGGCGACGAGTGACTGGGTGAGTTCGTGACCCGGCGCGAGCGCGAAGAAGGTCGCGCCGTGGATGGTGTCGAGGCGAGTGGTGAAGACCTCGACACCGCCGAAATCGGGCACCGCGAACTCCACCGTGGTACCCTCCTGACGGCCGATCCAGTTGCGCTGCATCCCGCGGACGCTGTCTGGCCAGCCATCGAGGTCGTCGATGCCGTCGAGCAGCTCGTCGGCGTAGTCGGTGATGGACAGAAACCACTGGTCGAGCACCCGCGATTCCACGGGTGTCCCACAGCGCCAGCAGACGCCGACGGCTCCGCCGTCTCCGTGAGACTCCGCCGGCGTCTCACCGCCCTCGACCTGCTCGTCGGCCAGCACCGTCTCGCACGAGGGACACCAGTTGACCTCGCCGCCCTTGCGCTCGGCGAGACCCTCCTCATAGAATCGCTTGAACAGCCACTGATTCCAGCGGTAGTAGTCGGGTTCGCAGGTCGTGATTTCCCTGTTCCAGTCGTAACCAAAGCCCATCGATTTCATCTGGGCTTTCATCGTGTCGATGCAGTCCATCGTCCACTCGCGGGGATTGATTTCGCGCTCGATGGCCGCGTTCTCGGCCGGCAAGCCAAACGAGTCCCAGCCCATCGGATGGAGGACGTCCTCGCCGCGCATGCGCTGATAGCGCGCGTAGGCGTCGGTAATCGTGTAGTTGCGGACGTGGCCCATGTGGAGGTCCCCGGAGGGATAGGGAAACATCGCGAGCACGTAGCTCGGGTCGGTGGCGTCGTCGGGCGTCCGATAGACGTCGGCATCGGCCCAGCGCTCCTGCCATTTCGACTCGATGGCGGCGTGGTCGTAGGTGTCCTGTCGGCCCATGAGTGATTACGGAGGATTGACGGCGGTCGGTTTTTTATGTTGTCATTGGCATGGTCGGCCGCTGGCTTCTTTTCGATGAGGCCCGAAGTACCACCATGAGCGGAAACAGCTCCGATGACGACCCGGGTGCGATGAAAAAGGCGCTGCGGACGGTCACGCCACCCTCGAAGATGCACCGCAACGCCGAGATGGACACCATCGGCTGGGCAATCTTCGCCGGCCTGCTCGTCGTCGCGCTGCCGCTGTTGCCGATACTCGTCGTTGTGTGGCTGCTAACGAAACTGTTCGGCCGCGCCGCCGACCGCGCAGGCGAGTGAGTCAGCGGCCGACGAACTCGAACGACTGACCGCCGCCGGTCTTGCTCGCGTGCTCGTAGATGACGTGGGCGGTCGCCACGTCCTGAATCGCCAACCCCGTGCTGTCGAACACAGTAATACCGTCCTCCGAAGTACGGCCCGACCGGTCGCCGACGACGATTTCACCGACCGCGCCGTGGATGTCGGAGTCGTCGATGATACCTTCGGAATAGGGAATACTGATTTCGCCCGAATGGGTGGTCTGGTCGTGGTCGTCGATGACGAGTTTTGCCTCGCGGAGGATTTCGGCGTCGAGTTCCTGCTTTGCGGCGGCATCCGCTCCCATCGCGTTGACGTGGGTGTGGGCAGCGAGGTCCGCCCGCGAGACGAGCGGTTCGGTGCTCGGTGTCACAGTAGAGAGCACGTCACAGGCAGCCGCTTCGGCTATCGAGCCGCCGCGGACGTCGAAGCGGTCGTCGAAGGTCTCGACGAACGCATCGACCGCGTCGCTGTCCAGATCGGCGACGACGACCTCCTCAATGGGTCGGATTTCGGCGATGGCCTCCAGCTGTGTGTACGATTGGACGCCCGCACCGACCAGTCCAAGGCTCCGTGCGTCCTCGATGGCGAGGTGGTCGGTGGCGACGGCGGCCGCAGCACCGGTGCGTTTCATCGTGAGTTCGGTGCCGTCCATGATGGCAAGCGGGACGGCGTTCTCGGGGTCGGAGTAGATCATCGTCCCGATCACGGTTGGAAGGTCGAACTTTTCGGGGTTGTCGGGATGGACGTTGACCCACTTGATGCCGGCGGCGTCCCACTCGCCGGCGTCCATGTAGGCCGGCATCGCACGGAAATCGCCGTTGTACTGGTCGAGTTCGATGTAGGATTTCGCCGGCATCAGCGCGTCGCCGCGTTCGTAGGCCCCGAAGGCCTCGCTCACGGCGTCGATGACCTCGTCCATCCGCGCGTTCGTATCGACCGCCTCGCGGTCGAGGAGGAGTGTTTCCATACCGGCGATATCTGCGCCCGCATCTTAACTCCCCCACCTCCGGGCCGAGCGCGGCGACGGCAAAGTATTTGCCACGATGGCTGTGAATCGAACCATGCGACGTGCGCTCGGGTTGATTCTGCTTTCCGTGCTGGTCGTCCTCACCGGTTGTTCCGGCGTGTTCGGTGGCAGTGGCGAGCCGACCGAGACGGTCACCCCCGCCGCCGTCCCCACCGACGAACCGACGCCCACCCCGGCCCCGCGGCTCGCACCCGGCATCACGGAGCAGGGTATCGTGAGTCCGCGGGCGCTCGTCGTCGCCCATCAGTCGTTCCTCCAAAATCGGTCGTTCACCCGGCGGTCGAACTCCACGGCGCTAGCTGCGAACGGCTCGACTGTCCTGCGGACGACGAGTAGCCTCCGCGCGGGACCGCCGGGGGAAGGACTCTATTCCGTGATAGAGCGGAACGGCTCGTACGTCTCTCAGGAGTCTGCGACGATTTCGACACGCTCCGAAGCGTGGTGGGATGGCGGACAGTACGTCGTGAGGCGGACGTTCTCGAACGGAACGACGACGTACGGTCAACCATCGAACAGTGTCACGCGCGCCAATATCGGAACCGGAACGCTCCCGTACCTGCTCGAATCGTTCGGCACTAACGATACGACCGTGACTGACCGCCTCACTCGAAACGGAACCACGTTGTACCGCGTCGAAGGAACCAGCGACGGGCCGAGACAGCCGAATACGACCCTCCGGTTGCTTGTTGACTCCCGCGGCGTCGTCCACGAGTACACGACGATTCGACAACTCTCCACCGGGCCGGCCGTGTCGAGAAGTGTCACGAAGACGCGACTCGTCGCCATCAACGAGACTGACGCGCCCGAGCGGCCATCATGGGTCGATGATGCGCTGAACCAAACGACATCGACGGCGAGTAGCGGAACCGAGCTGGCTGGATAAGAGTCGTTTGACGCGCCGGAGTGGGCGAGTCGTTGCTGCCGGAGTGAGGGAGAATAAAATCAGTCGTTCGTGCGGTCGCGGTGCGGTTGTGGTGCAGTTTGCGGTCGTGGTGCGGTCTTTTTCCCCAAGTTTTTGCGAACGAGCGCGCCAGCGGCGCGCGAGTGATGCAAAAAGTGGGTTTACATCATGCCGCCCATGCCGCCCATTCCGCCCATGCCACCCATGCCGCCGGGTGCGCCACCGGGACCGCCGGCGTCCTCGTCGCCCTCGGTGGTGAGGTCGCCGGCCGAGATGATGTCGTCGATCTTGAGCACGAGGTTCGCGGCCTCGGTGGCACTGGAGAGTGCCTGCTCCTTGGCGTGGGCGGGTTCGACGACGCCGCCCTCGAAGGTGTTCTCGACCTCGCCGTTGAAGACGTTGAGACCCGCCTGCTGGTCGCCCGACTCGTGGGCCGAGCGGAGGTCGACGAGCGTATCGATGGGGTCGAGTCCGGCGTTTTCGGCGAGGACTCTCGGAACGAGTTCGAGCGAGTCGGCGAAGGTCTCGACGGCGAGCTGTTCGCGCCCGCTCACGGAGTCTGCGTACTCGCGGAGCCGGGAGGCGACTTCGACCTCGACCGCGCCGCCGCCGGCGAGCACGCGCCCGTCGGAGACGGTCTGAGCGACGACCTCCAGCGCGTCGGTGATGCCGCGTTCGAGCTCGTCGACCACGTGGTCGGTCGAGCCCCGAAGCAGGAGAGTCACGCCGTGGGAGTCCTCGCCCTCGACGTAGAACAGTTCTTCATCTTCGTCACGGGTGACTGAGCCGGTGCCGAGGTCGGCGCTGGTGGCGCTGTTGAGGTCCGAGACGATGTTCGCGCCGAGCACTTCGCTCAGGAACTCGATGTCGGATTTCTTCGCGCGGCGCACGGCGAGGATACCCTCCTTGGCGAGGTAGTGCTGGGCGAGGTCGTCGATGCCCTTCTGACAGAAGACGACGTCCGCGCCGGTGTCCTTGATCTGCTCGACCTTCTGTTTGAGCTGCTCGTCCTCTTGGTCCAAGAACTGCTGGAGCTGGTCGGGGTCCGAGAGGCTGACCTGCGAGTCGACGTTGGCCTCCTCGACCTCGACGGCCTCGCTCAGCAGGAGCGCCGAGGCGTCCTCGACCTCGCTCGGCATCTCGTCGTGGACCGGGTCCTTCGAGATGACCGCGCCCGAGAGCAGTTCCGAGTCGCTCGCCGATTTGCCGGTCTGGGTCTCGATGTTGACGAATTCGAGGTCGACGATGCTCTCGCCCGCCTCGTTCTCGACGGTCACGTTTTGCACTGCGTCGACGATGAGCTGGGCGAGCTGTTCTTTGTTCAGCTCCGCGCCCTTGCCGGTCATCGAGGTCTCGGCGACCTTTTTTATCCTATCCGTGTCGTCGGCGTCGACTTCCTCGGCCACATTGGCGATCTCTTCTCTGGCCTTCTCGCTGGCCATGTTGAACCCACGGATGATGGCCGTCGGATGGATGTCCTGCTCGATGAGGTCCTCGGCGTTCTTCAGGAGTTCGCCCGCGACCGCCACGGCGGTGGTCGTCCCGTCGCCCGCCTCGTCCTCCTGTGTCTCGGCGACCTCGACGATCATCTCCGCCGTCGGGTTGTTGATGTCCATCTCGGTGAGGATGGTGACGCCGTCGTTCGTCACAGTTACATCGCCCATCGAGGAGACGAGCATCTTGTCCATGCCCTTCGGCCCGAGCGTCGAGCGGACGGAGTCGGCCACCGCCCGCGCCGCGTCGATGTTGTGCGACTGGGCGTCCTCGTCCTTGACGCGCTGGGAGTCATCACCCATGATGATCATGGGCTGACCCTGCATTCGCTGACTCATGATTCACCGAACGATTGAATGTGATTCTATATAAAAGCATTCATTCGCGTTGCCTCGTGTCCAATCGACAGGAACAGTCGGCGACGACGTACGGACCGACTTGACGCTCGTTTTGGCCCGTGCGTGGCGAACGTTAGCACGAACTGTGCCGTTCGGTCGGTCGGCACAGCGGTCATTTATCACTTCGTCGGCTCACTCGACGGGTTCCTTCCAGTGAACGACGACCGACCCCACGACGAAGTCGTCGCGGGTGTCGGCATCGCAGACGATACGAACCGTGTTCTCGCCGGGTTCGAGGTCCGCACCGGTAATCGGGTCCATCCAGTACTGCCAGCCCGGTGCGGGCGGGATGTCGAAGCCCGTGAGCGCGTCGCCATTGACCACGATCTCGTGACCGTAGCTTCCAACCTCAAACAGTTGACATTCGAGATACGCCTCCGTGGCCGGCCCGGCGGGCACCGTGAACTCCTGTGCGGAGGAGCGGTGGTTGCCGACGAACTCCGCCCACGACACGTCGAGTCCGTCCGAACTCTCGCCGAGGTGTTCCTGAAAGTCGAGCAGTGCGTAGTTCGCCCGGGTCCGGGTGTGGGTCATCACCCGATTCTTGCAGGCTGGTGAATTAAGCTTGCGGCCATCGTGCGAAAACACGGTCGTTCCGCTACGCTCCACTCCCTGCTCTATCTCGTTACACTCGGGAGAACGCCGGGGCGGGATTTGAACTCGGTCGGACGTGCTCACTCGCTTTCGCTCGTTGCGCGCGACCTCCCTGCTCAAATCCCCGCGTTGGCGATTTAGCTCCTCGCGTCCGCTCGTCGCAAAATACGCCGGGACGGGGATTTGAACCCCGGATCCCAAAGGGAACACGCTTTCCAGGCGTGCGCCTTACCACTCGGCCATCCCGGCTCGCCTAAGACTACCCGCGTCGCGGGTTAAGACCTTTCGCTCCGCGCCAACCACCCCTCAAACAGGTAGCTCGCCGCGCCGGCGACGAACCAGACGACCGCCGCGATGGCGAGTTTGACGAGTAGGCTGATGCCCGGTGCGAAAAGCAGTTCGTAGCCCTGTGCGAGTACCAGAAAGGCGAGTGCGCCGACCGCACCCCACAGCAGACCCGCTTTCGCGCGCGGACGCACTACTTCTCGGCGATGGCCTCGATTTCGACGCCGACGCCCTTCGGGAGCGCGCCAGCCTGCACCGCGCTTCTGGCGGGTGGTTCCTCGTCGAAATAGTCGGCGTAGGTCTCGTTCATCTCGTCGAAGTCGCCGATGTCGGCGAGGAATATCGTCGTCTTCACCACGTCTCCCAACTCGCAGCCGGCCTCGTTGAGCACGCTTTCGAGGTTGTCGAGGACGAGTTCGGTCTGCTCGGCAATGGAGACATCAGCTTTCGATTCGCCGTCGGGTGTGAACGGAATCTGGCCGGCGGTGAACACGAGCGAATCCGTCGAAACGGCCTGACTGTACGCGCCGACCGCCGCGGCTGCGTCGTCGGTCTCGATGATTTCGGTCATACAATCGGCTCGACGGCTGGCAGCCGCAAAACCCCTTTCGACTCAGACCAACACCTCTGGTGCGTAGCCGTTGGCTTCGAGTTCGTCGAGCAGCGCCGCGACGTGCTCGTCGCCACGCGTTTCGAGGTCGATTTCGACCTCCGTCGCGGTCATGCCGATGTCCCGGGAGGTGCGGTCGTGCTGGATGGCGTAGATGTTCGCCTGCATGTCGGCGATGATTTCGAGCAGGCGTTCGAGCGAGCCGGGCTGGTCAGGCAGCGTCGTCCTGAAACGGAGGTACCGACCCGACTCGACCAGCCCGCGCATGATGACCGTGCGCAGCATGTTCAGGTCGATGTTGCCGCCACAGAGCACGGGTACGATGACCTCCCCCTCAGCATAGCCGAACGCCTCGGCGAGAATCGCGGCCATCGGCACCGCGCCCGCCCCTTCGATGAGCGTCTTCGAGCGTTCGAGCAGTTTCGTGATGGCGACGGCGATGTCGGGGTCCGAGACCGTGACGACCTCGTCGACGCGCTCTTCGATGACCGGAAATGTCTGTTCGCCCACGCGACGGGTAGCGATGCCGTCGGCGATGGTGTCGACCCCATCGAGTTCCTGTACCGCCCCCTTTTCGAGCGACTGGGCGACGCTCGATGCGCCTTCGGCCTGTACCCCAATCATCCGTACGTCAGGGGCCTGTTCTTTGATGGCGGTGGCGATGCCGGCGATGAGTCCGCCACCGCCGATGGGGACGACGACCGTCTCGACGTCGGGGCAGTCTTCGAGAATTTCGAGACCGATTGTTCCCTGACCGGCCATCACGGCCGGGTCGTCGAAGGCGTGGACGTAGGTCCGGCCGTCGTCGGCTTCGATGTCGTGGGCGCGGGCCTGTGCTTCGTCGTAGTCCTCGCCGTGGAGGACGACCCTTGCTCCGTAGCTCCGAGTGGCTTTGACCTTCGCAATCGGGGCGTGTTCGGGCATCACCACCACGGAGTCGACGTCCGCGCGCGTGGCCGCGAGCGCGACGCCCTGTGCGTGATTGCCCGCGCTCGCGGTCACAACGCCCGCGGCCTGCTCCGCCTCGGTGAGCGTGGCGATGCGATTGCTCGCGCCGCGAATCTTGAACGAGCCGGTGCGCTGGAAGACCTCTAGTTTGGGATGGACCGCCGCGCCCGAGAGGTCCGAAAACGAGTGGGAGTGTTCGAGCGGCGTGTGGCGGGCCACCACATCGACGCGCTCGCGCGCCTCGCGGATATCATCGAGGTCGAGCATACGCCGAGTGCGTCGCTCGGCGGTATAGTTCTTGTTGGAAACGGCGGTGGAGAGCCGCCAAAGCGTGTGACGCATCGACTCTCGGTGGCGGATGCTCATCAATGCGCGGAAAGCGGAGTGAAAGTGAACGTGTTGGCCGCGGTGGTCGCGGTGCGGTTGCGGTCGGTGGCGGTGCAGGGCGGTTTGCGGTTCCTGGTGGATGAAGGGCGAGGCGCACCGATGTGAGCGGAGCGAACACCGCGACCGAAGGGAGCGCGCCGAGGGCTTCGGCGGTGCGGTTGCAGGTGCTGGATGGTGCGGAAAGCGGTCGTGTCCGTGCGAGTGCAGCGAGCGCGGTTCGCCGCGAGTGAGTCGAAGACGAACGACGGGAGTTTTTAGTCCAGGTTTTTGCAAGCGGGGGTCGCCGTAGGCGACCCTCCGCAGTAAAAAAGTGGGGGTTCCTAGTCGCTCTGGATGCGGGGGGCGAGCATGTAGGTGACGCTGCCCTCGGTCTCGGCGACGGCGAAGTGGAGTTTGACGGGGAACTCCTCGCCGAGGTCGATGGTGACTTCGGCGTCGCCGGGGATGGCCTTGTTCATGTCCTTGAGGTAGTCGAGGCTGAACAGCGAGTGGGCAGGGCCGGGAGTGAGGTCGATGAGGTCCTCGGTGTCGAGTTCGAAGTGCACATCGTCAGTATCGCCCTCGGCATCGACGTAGAACTGTTCGGCGTCCTCGTCCACCCCAAGGGCGATGTGGTCGCTCACCATGTCGGCGGCCGTCACTGCCCTGTCGATGTCGCGGCCTTCGAGGACGATCTTCGCCGGGAGGTCGAGGTCCGGGATGTCGGGTTCCTGCCGGATGGAATCGGGGTCGATGAGCGCGAGCGTGTACTCCAGTCCGTCGATGGAGATGTGGAGTTTCCGTGTCTCTTCGTCGAGTTCGAGATGCACGAGGTCGTCGCTGCCGGCCATGCCCGCGATGTCCTGGAGTCGGGAGAGGTTCACGCCGATGACGCCGCCGTCGGCCTCGTAGGACTCGAAGGCGTCGGCCGAGAGCGTCAGATCGACCATCCCGACGTTTGCGGGGTCGACGGCACGAATGGCGATTTCGTCGTCGTTGAGGTGGAGTTTGCACTCCTCGACGAGCACGCTCACCGAATCGAGGGCCGTCCCGAGCGTCCCCGCGCTCACGATAGCGTCGAACATGGCTCCGGTACGACCAGCCGGGTTATAAAAGATGTGCGTTGGCCCGCCGAACGAAGGGCGTTTACGCGCCCGTAGAGTAGCGTCTCGGGATGGCGCGCCGGGACGAATACTACAACAAGGCAAAACAGCAGGGCTATCGCTCGCGGTCGGCCTACAAGCTCCAACAGCTCGACGAGACGGCGGACCTCTTTACGAACGAGAGCACCGTTCTCGACTTGGGCGCGGCTCCCGGCGGCTGGCTCCAAGTCGCGGCCGAGCGCACGCCCGAGGGTCGCGTCGTCGGCGTCGACCGCCAGCGCATCGAGACAATCGAGGGCGTCGAGACTCGTCGGGGCGACCTCACCGACGAAGAAGTCAGGGCGGAACTGAAAGCCGACATCGGCGAGGCGGACGTCGTGCTCTCCGATATGGCTCCGAACATGAGCGGCGAGTACGACCTCGACCACGCGCGGTCGGTGCATCTCGCCCGGCAGGCTCTCGACGTGGCCCGCGAGGTGCTCACGCCGGGCGGCGACCTCGTGGTGAAGGTCTTCGACGGTCGCGACCTCGATGGTCTCAAGACCGACGTCGACGACGAGTTCGAGTACGTGAGAACCGTGCACCCGGACGCCTCGCGCGACGAATCCTCGGAGCTGTATCTCGTCGGGAAAGGCCGTATGACCGCACCGGTCGAGGTTGGCGACCAGCTCGTGGTGGAGATCACCGCCACGGGCGAGGAAGGCGACGGTATCGCCAAAATCGAGGAGTACACCGTCTTCGTACCAGAGACCGAAGAAGGCGAGGAGGTGCGCGTTCGCATCGTGGACGTGAAACCGCGGTTCGGTTTCGCCGAGCGCATCGACTGAGGCCGAGCGGCCGTCGAATCGGCAGTTGTACCGATTGGGGAATCTCCAGTCGAAGTCGAGGGGTTTGCGTCGTCGGACCCGGCTGCAGGCAGCCAGTTACTGGGTACGAAACGCGCGGTCGCCGGCGTCGCCGAGGCCCGGCACGATGAACCCGTTCTCGTCGAGGCGGTCGTCGATGCTCACGGTGAGGAGGTCGGCCTCGGGGAAGCGCTCGCCGACGCGGAGCAGACCATCGGGCGCGCTGACCGCCGAGAGCACGATGAGGTGTTCGGGGTCGGGCGCGTTGGCGAGGACGTGCTCCAGTACCGTGCACATCGTCGAGCCGGTGGCGAGCATCGGATCGGCGACGATGACGGTGTCCTCAGGGCTGATCTCGGGCAGTTTGGTGTAGTCGATGCTGATGGGGAACTCGCCGTCGGTCATGCCGGTCTCCTCGTCCCTTCCTGCACTGATGACGCCCTGTTTCGCCCGCGGGAAGGCCTTCAACAGCCCCTCCACAAAGGGTGTCGCCGCCCGGAGGACGTTGACGATGACGACGTCGTCGAGACCCTTGACGCGCTCGCCGGTGGTCTCGGCCAGCGGCGTCTGAATCGAGACGTACTCGGTCTCCATCGCGCCGTCGATGATCTCGTAGCCACAGATACGGCCGAGTTTCACGAGTCCTTTCCGGAAGGCGACCTGTTCCGTGTCGGCGCTTCGCAGCCGTGAGAGCGTATCTCGCGCGAGTGCGTGGGTGATGAGCGAGGCCGAATCGCGCTCGGAGATGGGCATGGTGGATTCGCTTGCCGCGCGCCTATAAACTCACCCCATCGTGCTCAGCGCAGTACCGCGAGGTAGGTCAGAGCTGCCACGACCAACGCCGCGAGCACCACCGTTCGAATCGAGAAGGTGAGAACACCGAGCACCGAGAGTCCCCACACGACGACCGACCCGAACACCGCCGAGAGCAGCAGGTCCAGTACGAGCAGGACACGGATATCACCCTCCGAAGCCATCGGTCTCGACAACGACCCCACCGAATTATATACTGTCGGTCCACCCTTTCCCGTGCCGGAACCGGGCTGGAGCGCCCACTGTGCAGGTCGGCGCGCTGTGGGATAGCTGGCCGACGGCGTATGTACGCAGCCGACGTATGGCCACCATGAAACTCACGAACCGCCACGGGACGCCGGTCGATCCGGTGCCGTTTCTCGTCGTCTCGTCGCTTGCCTTCCTCGTGAGCCTCTCGTATGGACCCATCTACCTGCTGTCGCTCGGACTCTCGCTGCCGGCGGCGGTCGTCGTTTCGGGGCTGCTGTTCGTGTGCGCTACGGGCGCAGCCTACCATCGGCTGGTGCTGACGACGCGCCCGGAGCTGCGCGGCGAGATACCGCCCGAGAAACGTCTCCGTCGGCTGGTGTACGCGGCCGTGGTCGGTCTCGCGCTGCTGGTGTTGCTATCGCTGCCGTTTTTCGTACCCTGACCCAAGCGACGGTATGCGCGAGGTCAGCGCGTCGCGGTTCGTCCGGGCGACGCCGGCGGCCGTCGAGCGTGCGCTCACGCCACGGGCGCTCGTCGAATACGAGGGGAGTTTTACCGTCTACGAGGTCGAGGACACCGAGGAAGGCTGGCTCGTCATCGCCGGGTCCCGGGGTATGGAACTCGCGCTCGCCTTCGAGGTTCGTGCGGAAGGGCTGACCTACGAACAGCGCGGCGACGGTCCACTGGAGGCGCTCGAAACCACCGTCACGTACGAACCGGAAGACGAGGGTACCTCGGTACGGATGCGGTCGCGGGTGAGTGCCGGGCTGCCACTCCCGTCCATCACCGACCGCGTGGCCGCGTGGAAACGCCGTGGCGAACTCCGGCGGGCGCTCTCTCGTCTTGCCGCCGACATGGAGTGACGCCCGTGTGTTGCATGCGCACAGCCGCACTCGGATTTATCCGTTCGCCGCTCGAACCGTTCCCATGGAATTCGTTAGCAACCTCAGGGAGACGCTGAAGGCATCGACCGAATCGGCCAACCGTGGTGGCGGCACAGGTGATAATTCGAAGGGAGCCTACTGGTGTCACGACTGCGCCGAGCGGATTCGGGACGTGGACGTCGAGGGCGAGAATTCACCGGACTGTCCCGACTGCGGCGCGGCGATGGAGTTCGAGCGCTCGCCCTCCTCGACCGGCTGTGCCTGCTGAACGGATGGACGAAGCCAGCGGCCGCTTAAGTGTTCACGCCGCCATTGTCCGAGTCATGACGCTCGCAGACCGCATCGCAACCTACCGCGAAATCATCGAGGAATGGCTGCATGGGCTGTATCACGGCATGATAGAGGGACCGGCGTTCGAACTCATCGAGAAGGAGGCCGAAGACACCGAGGACGTGTTCATGCTCGCGTGTTTCGCCGACGCCTTCGGGATTCCGAGTCCGGTCTCCTATTACACCGCCGAACTGCTCCCGTATCTCGCCGAGGAGTTCGCGGGCTGGGAACGCCGGCTCTGGGACCGCGATTCGATGATAGAACGCAAGGGCCAGCAGTACCACTTCTGATGGGGTGGCAAACGTGAACGAGTTCGTCTTCTTCGGCGGCAAGGGCGGCGTCGGCAAGACCACCGTCTCCTGCGCGTATGCACTCAAATGCGCCCGGGCGGGGCTGGACACGCTCGTGGTCTCGACCGACCCGGCCCACAGCACATCCGATGTGTTCGACCAACAGTTCGGCGACCAAGCCCGGCCTGTGGAGGGCCACGACGGACTATCGGCGATGGAGATCGACCCCGACGAGGAAGTGAGCGAGCACCTGCTGGAGACCAAACGCGCCCTCGCCGACCAGGTGAGTCCGGCGATGGTCAACGAGATCGACAGACAGATCGAACTCGCCCATCAGACCCCCGGCGCGTACGAGGCAGCCCTCTTCGACCGGTTCATCGAGGTGATGCGCGAAAGCGACCACGACCGCGTGGTCTTCGACACCGCCCCCACCGGTGGGGCGCTCCGCTTGCTCTCGCTCCCGGAGTTCCTCGAAGACTGGATCGACCGTCTCATCGCAAAGCGCACCGAGAGCATCGACCTCTACGAGCGGGCGGCTATCGGCGAACGCGAGGCCCGCCGACAGGCCGAAACCGACCCCATCATCCGGCGCCTGCGCGAACGAAAGGAGATGTTCGAGTTCGCCGGGCACGCCCTCCGCGAGCGCGCGACCTTCTTCCTCGTACTAAACCCCGACGAACTCTCGGTGCGCGAGACCGAGCGCGCGCTCGACGACCTCGACGAGTACGGACTTTCGGTTGGGGGATTGCTCGTCAACCGCCTGACGCCCGAGCCCGACGACGAGGAGCAGGGCCGGGGTGCGCGCTATCTCCGCGAGCGGTGTGTGAACGAGCGCGAGCACGTCGCCGAAGTCCGCGAGGCGTTCGCCCCGCCGGTGCTCGGAACAATCGAGACACGCGTCGCGGAAATCAAGGGTGGCCTGCTCGCAGACGTGGCCGCCGAACTCGACATCGAGGTCGCGCCCGAGCCGACCGCCTGAGTCCATTTCGTCGGGCGGACGGGGAAACCGAGAACAACGTTTAAGCCGTTCCATTCCGTCGGCTGTTGTGGACGGTTATCATGGTTCAAGTCATCTGGATGGTTGCCCTCTCGCTCGTAACGTTCACCATCGGGTATATCGGCTACTCGCGCTATCTCGCGAGGTTCGTCGAACTCGACGAGGAGACCGAAACCCCGGCACACAAATACGAGGACGGCCAGGAGTACGTTCCGGCGAAAAAGCCCGTTCTGCTCGGTCACCACTACTCGTCGATTGCCGGCGGTGCGCCAATCGTGGGTCCCATCACCGCTGGCGTGGTCTGGGGATGGGTGCCGGCACTCCTCTGGATCGCCATCGGCAACCCGATTCTCGGGAGCGTCCACGACTTCGTCTCGCTGTCGAGCAGCCTGCGCCACGAGGGGAAGTCCATCGGCTACATCATCGGCGAGTACGTCGGCACCCGCGGCAAGGACATGCTGCTGTGGTTCGCCTTCCTGACCATCGTGCTCGTCGTTGCGGTGTTCGCGCTGGTGGTCTCAATCGTCTTCAACGCCTATCCGAGCGCGGCGACCGCGAGCGTCCTCTACATCGCGCTCGCGTTCGTCTTCGGCGTCTATCTCTACCAGCTCAACCTGCCGTTCATCCTTGGGACTGTGGTGTTCGTCGCCGGCGTGTTCGCAAGCGTCTGGGTCGGCATCAACTTCCCGCTCGCGCTGTTCCCGGCAGGCGCTGATGCCTCGTATCCGGCAGGCACGATGGTGCTCTTCGGCGGCGGGTCGTGGATTCCCGGCGCAGCGAGTCTCGGAGCGAACACCGCGGCGTGGGTGCCGGTCATCATGATCTATGGGGCCCTCGCCTCGGCGCTCCCAGTTTGGATGCTGCTCCAGCCGCGTGACTATCTCTCGTCGTTCTTACTGTATGCAGGCGTCGGCGGGGCGCTGCTCGCCATCATCGTCGGCACGCTGTTGGGAACGAGTTCGGAGCCGCTCACCATCGACCTCGCTGCGTACAAGGGCTTCTGGGGCGGCGAGTTCGGTCCGCTACCGCTGTTCCCGCTGCTGTTCGTGACCATCGCCTGCGGCACCATCAGCGGCTTCCACTCGCTCGTCTCCTCGGGCACGACCGCAAAGCAGCTCAACAAGGAGACCGACGCCCGCACCATCGGCTATGGGGGCATGCTCGGCGAGGGGCTGTTGGCGACGCTCTCGCTGGCGACCGTCGCGGTCGCGTCACAGACGCCGGCGGGCGGCGGCATCGGTCTCGCGCTGCCGAACTTCGCCACCGGCGGCGGCATTATCCTGACGAGTTTCGGCATTCCGGCGAGTTTCGGCGCGCCCTTCATGGCGCTGGTGTTGGTGAGTTTCCTGCTCACGAGCACCGATACGGCGGTGCGCCTCGGGCGATACATGTTCGAGGAGATCGTCGAAACGCCCGAGACCTCCGTCGAGAAGACGGTCACGAACCGCTATGTCAACGCACTCATCCAGATCGTTCCCGCCTACATCCTCGTCTCCAGCGGGAGTTGGGCCGACCTCTGGCCGCTCTTCGGGGGCGCAAACCAGTTGCTCGCGGCGCTTGCACTCCTGACTGCTACCGTCTGGCTCGCCAACTGGGACGAGTCGAAACAGCTCATCTCCACGGGCGTCCCGATGGTGTTGATGTCGGCCGTCACGATTCTCGCACTCCTGTATCTCGCTGTGGTTCAGAACTTCGCCGAGAAATTCCTCAATCCTTCGTGGATGGCCGATGCCACGATTGCTGCGATGGCGTCGGCGGTCGTCCAGATCGCCATCGCGCTCGTCCTCGTCGGCCTCGCTTTGGCGCTCGTCAGGATAGGGTACGGCAACATTCGAGAAGCCCGCAGCGAGGGTGGTGCGGTCGCGGCCGACGGGGGTGAGCCGAGCGACGACTGACGATCCGGATTTCGGTTCGTCGTGGTCGCTTCGTTCGCCGTTCGGTGCGTGGCCGTGCCGTCGCTATCCGGCTCCAGTGACCACCGCCAGCGCTCGATAGAAGCCGAAGCCGACGATTCCCGTGCCGACGAGCGTGCCGAGCCACGCGACGACCGTGATACCGATCTTGCGCGCCGAGACACCCGCCGACCCGACGACGAGACCGCTGCCGATGACGCCGCCGATGATGACGTTGTTGAACGAGAACGGAATCCCGAGCGCGATGGCGGTCTGAGCGATGAGAAAGCCCGGAATCAGCGCCGCAATCGACCGCCGGACGCCGAGCTGTGAGTATTCGCGCGAGACCGCCTGAAGGAGCCGTGGCGACCCCATCCACGCGCCCAGCAGAATGCCGACGGCCCCGAGTCCGAGCAGGACGATGCCCGGCGTCCCGAACGAGTCAAAGAGCGGTTCGAGCGGGCCGGTAGCGAGTCCGACCTGACTCCCGCCGGAAGAAAACGCCACGATTGCACCCAACCCGATCAGGAATCTCCTGATGCCGGCGTCCATCGAGCGACGCATCTCGCGGCGAACGCCGACGAAAACCACGGCACCGAGCGCGAGGCTCACACCGAACGCGAGTGCGTCGTACGACCCGAACAGGACGGGTGCGCCGCCGAGCGCACGCGAGAGATAGCCCGCGAGCGTCCCCGTGCCGCCCTCGACGGGAATAAAGGTAAATTCGACGTTGGCGAGGACGAACCCGACGATGGCGCTGAGCAGCGACACGCTGAGTTCCTCCGGCACGTCCTCGCGGCGCAGCAGGGTCGCGGTCGCGTAGGCAATCGTGGCCGAGACGAACGGCACCGCAATCCAGAAGGTGCCGAGGCGCTGGTAGGTGTCGTAGGCCGGCCCGCCGCCGAGGGCGAGACCCGCGCCGACGACCGCGCCCGTCGTGGCAAAGGCCGCCGGTATCGGATAGCCAGTTCTCACGCCGGCCGCGATGAACCCCGCCGCCGTCAGGAGTGCAGCGGTGGCGGCGAGCGGCGTAATCGACACTCCGTCGATGAGACCCTTGCCCACCGTCTCGGAGATGCTCCCTCCCTGCGCGACCGCGCCGAGCGCGGCGAACACGCCGATGAAAAACGCCGCGCGCATCGTCGGGAGTGCGTTCGCACCGACCGCCGGGGCAAAGGGTGGCGAGTTCGAGGAGGCACCGAGCGCCCACGCCATCCCGAGACACGCAAGCACTGCCACGCCAGCCACGAGCAGCGGGGCGGCCGATTGGAGAACGACCGTCACTACCGTCGCTCCCGGAATCGCCCTCCCCAACGGGACGGACCGACAGCCGACCGCCGTTCGCGCATGGCGTCCATTACGCCCCGTTTTCGCGCAGGCGAAAAGCGTTGTCGCCCGCCGACACAAAAAGACTATGCGCGCGAGGCGGCCAGTTCGACCCATGAGCCGGACGGAATCGGCCGCCATAGACCTCGATTTCGGCGATAGCGGGTTGGTGACGGTCGTCACACAGGACGCCGCTTCCGAGCAGGTGTTGATGGTCGCTCATGCTTCACCGAAAGCAATCGAGCGCACCCGCGAGACCGGTCTCGCCCACTATCACTCCCGCAGCCGCGACGAACTCTGGCAGAAAGGACAATCGAGCGGTCACGTCCAACACGTCGAAGAAGTCAGGGTCGATTGCGACGGCGACGCCCTCCTCTATCGCGTCGCACAGGAGGGCGGGGCCTGCCACACCGGCTACGAGAGTTGTTTCTACCGCACGCTCGACGGCGAGACCGTCGGCGAGCGCGTCTTCGACCCCAACGCGGTGTATGACTGAGCGCGCCGAGGACCTCGCGGGCGAACTGGCCGCGGCACACGAAGCATACGAGGACGTCGACGAACGCATCGCCGAACACGGCGAAAGCGACCTCGGAGGGCTCGCCGACGCACACGACCGCGCGACGACGTTGCTCGAAACGTACGAAGACCGCGCCACCGGCACGGGCGATTTCGAAGCATTCATTCGGTTTCAGGAATCGTTCGCCGAACTCGTCGAATCGCTCGACGAGGAGATGCCCCTGCGGCAGGCCTTCGAGGACGCCAACGACCGCTTCGACAAGCGCCGCCTCTCGTCGAGCGACTTCGCCGCCGCCCGCGAGGCGCTCGCGCCGGTCGCCGAACGCGTCGAGCTGCTCGACGAGCGCGAGCAACGCCGCGAGCACTACCGGGAGGTCCGCCGGCGCGTCGTCGCCCGCCGCGACGACCTTGCCGATGACATCGCCGAGTTGGAGCGCCTCAGCACGCTCGCCGATATCGACCTCGACGCGCCGGTCGGGGACCTCCGTGAGATGGTCGAAGGCTACAACGAAGCGGTCGCAAAAGCGTTTCAGCGCTTCCGCGGGGAGGCGAGCGCGCGCGAGGTCATCGAGTTCGTCGAACGCACCGAACAGTACCCGCTCGTGCCGTTCCGGCCACCACCGGACGACCTCCGCAAGTACGTCGAGACCAGTCCTGTAGGCACCGAACCGCTCACCCAACTGCTCGACTACGCCGACTACTCGCCGTCGAAGCTCGCCCACTACGTCGACGAACCCGACCGACTCCGGAAGAACGTCGCCGTCCACCGGAGCTATCTCGACGGTCTCGACGCGACGGCGCTCGAAATCGACTGGCCACCGCCATCCGCCCCGGAGTGTCGATTCCTGCTGCGCGAGCTGGTCGCGGTCGTCGGGCGGTTCGCGCCCGAGGAGGTAGTGAGACGGCTCCACGAACTCCGGGGATTCGCTCGGAGCGAGCGCTACGAACGCCTCCACCGCGCGGCGATGGCCCGAGAAGAACTCTCCGAACGCGACCGCAAGCGCCTCGCCGAAGGGACGGTCGAGGCAGACCTCACAGCCGCCAGAAACGACCGCGAGCGCCTCGCCGAGGCGCTGTCGGCCCATCCCGGTCCCTAATCGAGCGCGCGGTCGAGCCGGTCGCGGATGCCGTCGGCGAGTTCGTGGGCACGCGCTTCGGTGCGCGCCTCGGTATAGACACGCACGAGCGGTTCGGTCCCGCTCTCACGGACGAGCACCCAACCGTCGCCGACGTCGAGACGGTAGCCATCGATGTCGTTCAACTCGCCATCGCTCTCGTCGGCGTACGCTTCGGCCGCCGCGAGCAACGCCTCGCGGTCGGCGTCGCTCCCGTACTCGACGGTCGTCCGTACGTTGTGATAGCCGCCGACGTCGCCGACGACCGCGCTCGCCGGCGTTTCAGTGATGAGTTCGAGGAATCTGGCGGCGGTGTACGCGCCGTCGCGGGCGAGGCGGTACTCGGGAAAGAGCACGCCACCGTTGCCCTCGCCGGCGATGGGCACCGAAATCCCCCCATCCTGGAGGTCGCGCACCCGCGAGATGATGCGTGTGCTCCCGACCGGCGTGAGTTCGAGGCTCGCATCCGCCCGCTCGGCCACGTCGACGAGACGCTGGGAGACCGTCACCGCCGACACCGTCGTATCGCCCGCTTCGAGCGTCGGGGCCGCGAGCGCCGCGAGCGTCGCGTCACCTTCGATGTAGTGCCCCTGTTCGTCGAAGAAGATCGCTCGGTCGGCGTCGCCGTCGTGAGCGATGCCGACGTCGGCGTCGGTCGCCCGCACCAATTGTTCGAGGGCGGCGAGGTTTGCGGGTATCGGCTCGGGGTCCCGGCCCGGAAAACTCCCGTCGCGCTGGGCGTTGACCGTATGGACCTCACAGCCCAACTCCCTGAAGAGGTCCGGACTCGTCAGCGCGCCCGCACCGTGACCGGGGTCGAGCGCCACGGTGAGGTCGGCATCGCTGATGCGCTCGCGGTCGACGGCATCGACGACCTCCGTGATATACTCACGGCGCGCGCTCGCAACCCGTCGGGAGCTTCCCGTCTCGTCCCAGCGGGCGCGCTCGAACGCCTCCGTCTCAAGGAGTTCCTCGATAGACTCGGAGCGCTCGACGCCGAACTCGATGCCATCGGCACCGACGAGCTTGATGCCGTTGTACTGCGGCGGGTTGTGCGAGGCGGTTATCATCACCGCCGGGACGCCCTCGCGCTCGGCATAGGATTGGAGGGCCGGCGTCGGCAGCACGCCCACTCTGTCGATGTCGTTGCCGGCGCTCGCGAGACCGCTCGCCGTCGCGTCGGCGAGCATCGCACCCGTCGCCCGCGTGTCCCGCCCGATGGCAACCCGGCCCTCGACGGCCGTGCCGACGGCAAGCCCCATCCGCAGGCAGAACTCCGGCGTCACCTCCTCGTTTGCGACCCCGCGAACCCCACTCGACCCGAACAGTTGCATTCGAGTAACGGTTGGACCCGACTCACAAATCGCTTCCGAACCCCACCTTTTTGCTGCGGGGGGTCGCGCGCCTCCGGCGCGCTCAACCCCTTGCAAAAATCTGGACCAAAAACCCCCGCTCGCTCCCTCGCTACGCTCGGTCGTCTGCTCACGGGCGCGGAGCGTCCTCAGAAGCCGAAGGCTTCTGATGGGCTGCACGAGAGCGAAGCTCTCGTGAACGCCCGTTCGCATGGTCCGAGGGACCGAAGGTCCCTCACTACTCACGGCGAACCGCGCTCGTTTCACTCGCACGGATGCTGACCGCTAACCGCTCCCGCAACCGCCAACCGCACAGCACCGCAGAAGCCCTCACTCGCTCCGCTAACGGGTCGCTTCGCTCCCCGTTCGCTTGGCGGTGCTCACTTCGTTCGCACCGCCCGCCGCTCGCTCGCCCTTCATCCGCCAGGGACCGCAACCGCCGCGACGGCTCCGCGACCGCACCGTAGTCGTCGGCGCGGCCGCGCCGGAACGCTTTCGCCGTTCGGCGTGCGCATCCGCGTATGAGCAGCATCGACGAAAAGCGCGTTCACGGCGCGAACACCGAGCCAACGGCGCTGTTCGTCGCCAGCGACATCGGTCTCACCCGCGTCGCGGTCGCGGGCGAGCGCGTGGGCGAAATCGAACTCCGCGACCGCCGCCCCGCCCGCGACTGCGCGTTCGACAAGAAGTTGGCCGTCGCCACCGAGGAGGACGTGCTGGTCGGCGAGTCGCTCGACGAGTCGGGATTCGGCCCGGCGACGGCGGTCGGCTTCGACGACGAACCCGTCGCCACCGCCCCGGACGGCACCGTCGCACGCCGAATCGACGACGACTGGCACGAGGTGGGCACGGTCGAGACGGTCCATGCCATCGACGGCGACCTGCTCGGCACGGACGGCGGCGTCTATCGAATCACGGACGGCGGCCTCCAGTACACGGGTCTCGACGCGGTCCGCGACGTCGCCACCACCGGAGTTCCGCGAGCCGCGACCGCAACGGGACTCTATCGCCTCGGCAACGGCTGGTTGGACGACCTCGACGGCGAGTTCACGATGGTGAGCGCCGATGCGGAGAGGGCACACGCCGCAACGATGGACGACTTCTATGCCCACGAGGGCGAGTGGCAACCCATCGAGGTTCGAAAATCGGTCGCCGCCGTCGCGTACGCCGAGAAGGTCTATGCCGTCACGAGGGACGGAACGCTGCTCGTCGAGACCGACGACGGCTGGCGCGACCATCCCCTCGGGGTTGGCGAGCCACACGCGCTCGTCGCGGCGGACCGAAAACCCGTTTAACTGGCCGTCACAGGAGTACACATGATCGTCAGCGCCTCGGTCTCCCAATCGTTCGCCAGCGCGCTCGCGACGGCGCTCGACGAGCCACTCGCCGAGACATCTCATGAACGCTTTCCCGACGGCGAGCTACAGGTTTCGGTGCCGAACTTCGACGCAGAGCGCGCAATCGTCGTCTGTGCGACCACGACGAGCGACGCCCACATCGAGGCGCTCCAGCTTCAAGACGCCGTCCGCGAGGCCGGCGCGAGCGAGGTCGTTACTGTAATTCCCTACATGGGCTACGCCCGACAGGACCGAGCGTTCGAGCCGGGCCAGCCCGTCTCCGCGCGCGCGGTCGCCCGTGCGCTGAGCACCGGCACCGACCGCGTACTTACCGTCAACCCTCACGAGGAATCCGTCAGCGACTTCTTCGACGTTCCCTGTGCCACTGTGGACGCCGCCGGACGGCTCGCCGACCCCCTGCCGACGCTCGATGACCCCGTTTTCATCGCGCCCGACGCCGGAGCCAGCGGCCTTGCCGACACGGCACGGGACGCTTACGGCACGGGCGAGACCGACCACTTCGAGAAGACCCGCCACAGCGCTAACGATGTCGAACTCACACCACACGAAGCCGACGTCACGAACCGGGACGCCGTGCTCGTCGATGACATCATCGCAACCGGCTCGACGATGGCCGGGGCCGTCTCGCACCTCAACGACGACGCAGCCCGGGTGTTCGTCACCTGCGTCCATCCGGTCTTCGCGGGCACCGCCCGCACCCGCCTCGCCCGCGCCGGCGTCGCGGCCGTCTACGGAACGGACACGATAGAGCGCGCCGAAAGCGCCGTCAGCGCCGCGCCGGCCGTCGCCGACGCGCTCGACTAGTCCGCCCGCGCCTCCGCGACGGGCACGATGGCGATCTCGACATGTGTATCCTCGACCTCCCACTCACGACGGTGGCCATCGGCGATATCGCCGAACGCCGCAGCCCTGACCTCCTCGGCGATGAGGCGCTCGTGTTCGCGGACGAACTCGGCGACGCGGTCGTCCTCGATGTCGATGGAGACCCTGATTTCGGCCTCCAAGTCGAGGTCCAACTCCTTTCGCATCTCCTGAATCCGCCTGATGACGTCGCGGGCGTAGCCCTCGCTCTCGACATCGTCGGTGAGCGCGGTGTCGACATAGACCGTGCCGCCGCCCTCGGCGTCGAACGTGTCGGCGGCGACGCCATCGGGCGTCTCGGTGACGATTTCGACCATCTCGTCGGTGAGGGTAACGGATTCACCGAGCGCATCGGCGACGGCCGCTTCGAGCGCGTCGAGCGTCGGTTCCTCGACTCGTGCCTCGTTGAGTGCGGTCATCACCGCGCCCGCGCGGTCGCCGAATGCGGGTCCGAGAACACTCATGTCGGCGCTGGCGCTGTAGCGCAGCTCTCCCCAGCGCTCGTCGGGACCGACCAGTTCGACAGTTCTGGCGTTGAGTCGGTCAGCGACCATTTCTGACCGGGACCCGACGGCCTCGGCGACCACCTCACTGTCGGCATCGACGACGATGCGCGTGACCGGCCAGCGGAGCTTTCGTTCTGCCTGCTGGCGTGCAGCCGAGCCGGCCTCCTCGACGCCGCGGGCGACCCGAACCTCGCGTTCGAGCCGCTCGTTTCGCAGTTCCGCGTCCGGCTCTGGCCAGTCACACATGTGGACCGTATCGAACTCGTCGTCGCCGGTGAGAGTGGTATAGATATCCTCAGCGGCAAAGGGTGCATAGGGCGCGAGCAGCGCCACGACCTCCCGGAGCACGCGATAGAAGGTCGCGTACGCCGCGCGCTTCGAGGGGCTGTCGCTCTCCTCCCACATCCGCTCGCGCACGCTCTGGACGTAGAAGCGCGAGACGTCCTCGACGACGAAATCGAGCAGGGCGTGTAGCGCGCTGTCCTGCCGGAAGGCCTCCCACTCGTCGGTCATCTCGCGCTCCACAGTTTGCAGCCGCGAGAGCACCCACTCGTCCTCCCGTTCGAGTTCGACGTTTCCGAGAGTGGTCTCGTCCGGGGAAAAGCCATCGAGGCGCATGTACGGCAGCGGGAAGCGGAAGACGTTCCAGAGGATGTTGAGGTTGCGCTGCATGGTCTCGGTCTCGTCCCACGAGAAGCGCATGTCGTCGCCCTGTGGCGTCACCGACAGGAGGAACAGCCGCATCGGGTCCGCGCCGTACTCCTCGATGACCTCCTGTGGCTCGACGGTGATGTCCTTGGACTTCGACATGCCTCTGCCGTCGGGCATGTTGGCGTAGCCGTGCATCAACACCTCGTCGTAGGGAATCTGCCCGAGCGCCGCCGTGCCCATGCCCAGCTGCGACCAGAACCACCCGCGGGTCTGGTCGTGGGCCTCCATGATGAGGTCGGCGGGCCACAACTCCTCGAAGTCGCCCTCCTCTTGCGGGTAATCGAGCGTCCCCCACGACGCCACCGACGAATCGAGCCAGACGTCGAAGACGTCGGGCACGCGCGTGTAGGTCGTGCCCTCCTCGGTGATGGTGAGGTCGTCGACGGTCGGGCGGTGGAGGTCCACCTCGTCGGGGTCCACGGGTTGGTCAACCCGCTCGGCCAACTCCTCGCGCGTGCCGATGACGATGACATCGTCCATCCCGCCGGACCACTCTTCGGGCGTCCAGATGGGGACGGGAATACCCCAGTAGCGCTGGCGGGAGACGTTCCAGTCGGGCGACCCCTCGATGAAGTCCCGAAAGCGGTTGTCGCGGGCCTCCTGTGGATGCCACTCCGAGTCCTCGATGTTGTCGAGCATCTCCTCCTTGACATCCGTAACGGTGATGAACCACTGGTCGGTGGCGAGGAAGACGATATCGGTGTCACAGCGCCAGCATTGCCCGTAGTCGTGAGAATAGGTCTCTTCGGTGAGCAGCAGTCCCTTCTCGTCGAGGTCGGCGATGATTCCCTCGTTGGCGTCGCGGACGAACTCGCCGGCGTAGTTCCCTGCCGCGTCGAGATAGACGCCATCGCCGCCGACGGGGCAGAATACTGGTAAACCGAGTTCCTCCCCGCGTTCGAAGTCCTCCTGGCCGTGGCCGGGCGCGGAGTGCACGAGTCCTGTCCTGTCGACCTCGACGTACTCGGCGTGATGGACCTCGCCCACTCCCTCGCCGTTGGGATGGTCCGGTACCTCCTCGGCCAGCGGGTGGTCGTACTCCCAGCCGAGTAGTTCGGACCCATCGAGTTCGTCGAGCACCTCGTAGTCGTCGTATCGGCCCTTCTTCAGGACCTCCTCGACGACCTCGGCGGCGAGATAGAGCACGTCCTCTCGGCCGTCTTTTTGGGCGCGGACCTTCTGATACGTCACCTCCTCGTCGACGGCGACGAACTCGTTTGCGGGGACAGTCCACGGCGTCGTCGTCCAGATGACGAGACTGCCCTCGCGCTCGGAAAGGGGGAATGTGACGTAGATGGAGGGGTCCTCGACCTCGTGGTACTCGACCTCGTTTTTGGCGATGGCCGTCTCACACCGGGGACACTGGGTGATGGAGCGTTTTCCCTGCTCGACGAGACCGCGTTCTGCGGCCCGTTCGAATCCCCACCACGCCGCCTCCATGTACTCGGGATTCACGGTCTTGTAGGGGTTCTCCCAGTCCATCCAGACGCCGAAGGACTTGAAATCCGACTGGAGACCTTCGAGTTGTTCGTCGGCGTACTGCTTGCACTCCTCGATGAACGGCTCCATCCCGAACGCCTCGATGTCCTTCTTGTTGTCGAAGCCCAGTTTCTCCTCGACGCGGGTCTCGATGGGCAGCCCGTGCATGTCGTAGCCCGGCCGGTCGGTCACGTCGTAGCCCTGCATGCGGTGATACCGGATGTAGGCGTCTTTGAGGGTCTTGTTCCACGTCGTGCCCATGTGGGCCGCACCCGATGTATAGGGCGGGCCGTCGACGAAGAAGAAGTCCTCGCCGTCGGTGCGGTGTTCTTTCGCTTTGCGGTAGGCGTCGGTCTCGTCCCACTGCTCGAAGACGCGGCCCTCGACCGCATCGGGGTCGTATCGGTCCGCGACCGGCTCGAACCTGCTCATGGCTCGCCTACCCGTGCGGGGACTAAAGGAGCCTCGGTTGTGCAGACCGACCTGTCGAACCCTCACGACCGGAACGGACTCAAACCGTCCGTCCCCACATTCACCATGCCCGACTACCCCGATGCCGATTCGAAAAACGTCCTCGCGCCCGGCTGTGAGCGCTGCCCGGCGCTCGCCGACGCCCGCGAACGCATCTCGTGGGGCAACGGTTCTCTCGATGCCGATCTCGTGGTGGTCGGCGAAGCGCCCGGTGCTGGCACGCCCGAAACCGACCGCTGGAAGGGCGGCAACTGGACGGGCATGGCCTACACCGCGCGCCACTCCGGGCGAAAGATTCGCGACCTCTTTGCCGACCTCGGCTTCGAAAACGACGAACTCTACTTCACGAACGCCGTCAAGTGCTTTCCCGAGGGTGAGGACGGTTCGAACCGCGAACCCACGGGCGAAGAACGGGCGAACTGCCGACCGTATCTCGAACGTGAAATCCGAGACATCGAACCGCGTGCCGTCATCGGAACGGGAAAACACGCCACGACGAGCCTGCTGGCGACCGAAGACCGCACAATCGACGGCTTTCTCGATTCGATTCTCGAACCGGTCGCGCTCGGGAGTCTGGGGACGACGCTCGTGCCGATTCTGCATCCGTCGTATCAGGCAGTCTGGCTATCGCGGCTCGATTACACCCGGGAGTCGTACCTTGAGACCATCACCGAGACGCTGGCCGCCGTCGAGTGACGCCAAACCTTCTTGCTCCCCGCACGCGAGGATCGAGTATGTCGAACGACTGCCCGTTCTGCGGTATCGTCGCCGGCGAGATTCCCGGTCGTATCGTCTTCGAAAGCGACGACGTGACGGCGTTTCTCGACGCGAACCCGCTCGCACGCGGCCACACGCTCGTCGTGCCGAACGACCACCACGAGCGCCTCGGCGACCTCTCGGCGGACCTCGCCCGCGAGGTGTTTGCCGCATTGCACGGACTGACGCCCGCCGTCGAGGCGGCCGCCGACGCCGACGGCTCGAACGTGGCGTTCAACAACGGTCCGGCCGCCGGGCAGGAGGTACCCCATCTCCACGGTCACATCATCCCCCGGTTCGACGACGACGGCGGTGCGCCGATTCACGCCATCGCCGGCGAGCGCCCGGACCTCGATGACGACGACCTCGACGCCATCGCCGAGGACATCCGCGACGCCCGCTGACCCACTGTCCCCGCCGATTTTCGGTCCGACCTCCGAGCGAACACCGGTCGGTGTGGGGACGTTTTTCTCTCCCCGCTGTTCGATAATTCCGACGTCGAAAAAATTTAAATAGTGGGGGTTTCCTCATCTATATAGTGAATTCAATGGCTGCGTGCCCGGAATGCAACGGTCGGTTGGACGGCGCTGGCGAGGAAACGTTCTGTGGGACCTGTGGGTTGGTCGTCGCCGAGGACCGCGTCGACCGCGGTCCGGAGTGGCGCAGCTTCGAGGACGGCCCGGACCGGAAACGGACGGGCGCACCGCTGACCCGTTCGCGCCACGACCGAGGTCTTTCGACGGAAATCGGTCGCTCGACCCGCCTCACAGGCCGAAAGCGCCGGCTGTTCGCGCGCCTGCGCCGCCAGCACAGCCGCACCCAAATCGCCTCGCGCGCCGAGCGCAATCGCGTCTATGCCTTTACGGAGATACGGCGGCTGATCGGCGCGCTCGGTCTCTCCAAGTCAGTCCGTGACCGCGCGTGCGTGCTCTTCGAATCCGCACAGAAAACCGACCTCCTGCGCGGGCGCTCGCTCGAAGGGTTCGCCGCCGCGGCCGTCTATGCGGTCTGTCGCACCGACGCCATCTCGCGCACGCTCGCCGAGATCGGGACGGTCGCCAAGGCCACCCGCGCCGAACTCACTGCCGCCTACGACGCCCTGAATCGTGAGTTGGGCCTTCCCACCGGCCCCATCGACCCTGCCGAATACCTCGCTCGCTTTGCGAGTCAACTCGAACTTCCCTGTGAGGTCGAAACCGAAGCGCGCGCCCTCGTCGAGAAGAGCCACGAGCTGGGCCTGACCAGCGGGCGCAATCCGAGCGGCGTCGCCGCAGCCTGTCTCTACACCGCCGCGACCGAACGCGACCATCCCCTCACCCAGCAGGCGGCGGCCGACGTCGCGGGCGTGACGCCGGTGACGCTGCGGGCGACCTACTACGACCTGCGGGAGTAGCCCGGAAATCCAGTCAGGTCGTCCGCAGGTGGTCGGTCTGTGGCTCGTAGACCTCGCCCTGCCGTCTGAGCTTCTCGATCTCGTGTTCGGCCTGCGAACGCTCCATGCCCGTCTCCTCGGCACGGTCGAGCACTTCCTCAATGGGTGCGCCGGAGTCGTAGTCGCTCTCGATGTCGCCGATGAGCGCTTTGACGTTTTTCACGCGGTCGCGCTGGGTTTTCGACTGGCCAGTTTCGACGATATCGGCGTCGAACTCACCGGTCTCGGGGTCGACGCCGATGTCTTTGAGACACGAGCGGACGATCTCGATGACGCGCTCTGCGTCCTCCAACTCCACGGTGTCGGCGAGTCGAACGCGCGCGGAGGCTTCGGCGAGCCTGACGAGCGCCTCCAGCTTCCGAGCGGTCACCGGCACGGGCGCGTCGTCGTCGGAGCCTTCCGCCCGGAGGTCGACGTAGAAATCGCTGATTGCCTCCTTTGCCTCCTCGGTCATCGTCGGGAAGCAGTTCCGCTGGGCGTAGGCGATGTACTTTCTGAGCAAATCGGGTTCGATGGCCGGGGCCACGGTATCGGTGACGGCATCGACTTCGGACTGGCTGACGTTCGCCGCGGTCTGTTCGGTCCGTTGGGTGTTGAGTTCGCCCGCATAGTTCGTCCGCAGGATGTGCTCGGCGAGGTCCTTGTCGCGCTCGGGGTCTGGGTCGTCGGTGACGGTGAAGATGAGGTCGAACCGCGAGATGAGCGCCGGCTCCAAGTCTATCTGCTCGCCGATGGATTCGTACTGGTCGAAGCGTCCGTACTTGGGATTGGCCGCACCCAACAGCGAGCATCTGGATTTGAGCGTGGCGTTGATGCCGGCCTTCGAGACCGAGATGGTCTGCTGTTCGAGCGCCTCGTGCATTGCAGACCTGTCCTCCGAGCGCATCTTATCCAGTTCGTCGACTGCTGCGATGCCCTGGTCGGCGAGGACGAGCGCACCGGCTTCGAGCGTCCACTGCTGGCCCTCGCCGAAGTCATCCCGTACCGCGGCCGCCGTGAGGCCCGCCGAACTGCTACCCTTCCCGGAGGTGTAGACCGACCGCGGCGCGATGTTTCTGATGTACTGGAGCAACACCGATTTCCCCGTCCCGGGGTCGCCGATGAGGAGCATGTGGAGGTCGCCACGGATGCGCGACCCGTCCGGGAGGTGCTTCGCCACGCCCGAAAATAGCTGGAGAATCATGGCGAGTTTCGCTTGTTCATACCCGTAGATGGATGGGGCGATGGAGCCGACCATCTGCTCGTAGATGTCGTCCTCCGTCGAGAGTTCGACGATGGCGCGCTTGTCGGCCTCCGAGATATCCATGTCCTCGAACTGCTCGTCCTCGATTTCGACCGTCACCCCGTCCATGTACACGTCGAACATCGGCGAGGCATCCCGCCCCGTCTCCTGCTGGTCCAAATGGAGAACGCCGGTGACGCGGACGTGGTCGCCGGCGGTCACTTCCCCCGTGATATCGTCCTCGATATGGATGTCGATGTTCTGTGGGGTTTCGCCACCGCGCAGACCCTCGGGACTCTCCTGCACTCTGAGCTTCTGGGCATCGACGAACTCCGACTGGTCGAAATTGATATTGAAGGGTCCCTGCCGCTCACAGCCCTGACACTCGTGTGGCTCCTGGAAGTCGCCGCCGGTCTGGGGAATCCGGGTCAGGGTGCCACAGCGCTGGCACTCGAAGGCCGCCTCGGTGATTTTCGGGCGCACGTCCGTGGCCTTTCTGACGATTCCCTGCACCGCGAGCAGTTGGCCACGATGGCGCGCCCGAATCTCGCGGATTTCGGTCGGTTCGTCGAGACCGCGGATGCGGACGTGTGCGCGCCCGAGACCGACATCGACAGGAAGGTCGTAGAGCCGCAGCGCCTCCTCGGCGTACTCCTGGAGCTGGTCGGGTTGAGAGCGGTAGTCGTCGGCGAGGTCCGAATCGAACCGATAGAGGTCGCTCCAGTCGATGAACAGCGAGCGCCGCTCGTTGGGATATTTCTGGGCGAGGTCGCCGATGTCGTTGCGATAATAATTGCGGTAGAACTCCTCGAAGTCGTCTATCAGGTCGGCGTTCTCCGCACGGGCCATTGGTGAGGGGTAATGCGCTTTGGCTCAAGAACCTTCCCAATCCGCAGTGAAAGTGGTAGCCTACCCGCCCCTCCGAGAGCCGAAGTCGTCCGGTATCGTCTTCGGTGCGTTCGGCGGCCGCTTGCGGTCGTTGCTGCCACGGCGGTCACGCTGGAGGGGAATCGGGGTACCGCCGTCGGACTCGATCCAGTCGAACAGTCGGTCGTGCATCGCATCGAGGCGGTCGTCGTGTTCGCTCTCGTCGATGAGGTTGTGCTGTTCCAGTGGGTCGGCCTGGAGGTCGTATAGTTCGTTCTTCACCGGGCCGTAGTACCAGATATATTTGTATCGGCCGCGGCGCGTCCCGAACATGGTCGGATGCTTCGGGACGCCACCCCAGTAGGACTCGTAGAACGGTTCCCTGTGCCCGGACAGCTTCCCGCCGACGAGTGCCGGCAGGAACGACCGTCCGCTCACGTGGTCGGGGGTCGGCTGGTCGGCCGCCTCAAGGAAGGTCGGCGCGAAGTCGACGTTCGAGACCTGCTCGTTCACGACCGTCCCGGGAGCAATCGTCCCCGGTGCGTACGCGAGCAGCGGCACCCGAATCGAGGTCTCGTAGGCGGTCTGCTTGCCGACCAGTCCGTGCTCGCCGAGCGTGTAGCCGTTGTCGCTCGTGTATACCATCACCGTCGAATCGGCCATCCCCGACTCGTCGAGCGTGTTCATCACCGTGCCGATGCTCTCGTCGAGCGCCAGCAGCGTCTCGCAGTAGCGACGGTAGAGTTCGTCGAAGCCGAACCGCCCACCGAAGAGGTAGTTCACGCCGCGGACGCCGTTGCGCTGTCGGCGCACCCAGTCAGGCTTGCCGGCGTAGGTTTGCTTCGTGTTGGCCATCGTCTCCGGATACTCGATTGGTGCGTTCGCGTACCGGTTTCGGTGGCGCGGTGCGGGCCGAAACCATGCGTGTGCAGCCTTGTGCGCGAGGAACAGGAAGAAAGGCTTGTCGCCGTCCCGGCTGTCGAGCCAGTCGCGGGCGTACTCGGTCAGGATGTCCGTGATGTACCCCTTCCGCTTGACTCGCTTGCCATCGACGTTCAGCGTCGGGTCGAAATACTGGCCCTGCCCTTCGAAGCTGACCCAATGGTCGAATCCGGGACGTGGCTTCGCGCTGTCGAGCTGGTAGGTGTGCCACTTGCCGATGTACGCCGTCTCGTAGCCCGTATCCGTGAGATACCGGTGGAAGAAGGGGACGTGGTCGGTTTTCGGATGCTGGTTGTCGACGACGCCGTGTTCGTTGGCGTACTGGCCGGTGAGGACGGACGCGCGTGAGGGGGCACACAGCGGCGTCCCGACCGATACGTTCCGTAGATGGGCACCCTGTGCGGCCATGCGGTCCATGTTCGGTGTCTCCAGGAAGTCGGGCGTTCCCGGCGCGTCCATGAAGCTCATGAAGTCATAGCGGTGGTCGTCGCTGTGGATGAACACGACGTTGCGCGCGTCGTCGGAACCACTCCCTGGCAGTACGTCGATGTTCGAACCGCAACCGCTGAGCAACCCCGCGGCCCCGACGCCGCCGAGCGCCTTCATCGCGTTCCGACGACGGACGCCATCGGATTCGCTCTCCCTGTCGGTCATGGATGCGGCGAGACAGGACGAGACGACGGTTGCGAGAGGACGAATGCTATCAAGCGGCTCACTGTATGGACGAAATGCGTTCGTCGGTCACTTATTCGTTGAGGCCGATTCGGCGGTGTCGCCATCCCGTTCCTATCGGACGAAAACAGTGGGACCGCGCGGATTTGAACCGCGGTCACGAGCACCCAAGGCTCGAAGTATACCAGGCTAACCCACGGTCCCGCAAGAACGGCTAACGCGCGCTGGCGAATAAACCCTTCCGTTCTGCGTACTCCAGCCCACACGGCCGTCCCGACGGAGTACGGAAAACATATACCGCCCTCACGCGAGGGATAGGCATGGTCACGGGACTCGAACTCGCGGTCCTCGCGGTCGCGCTCCTCCTGCTGTTCGGTGCCGCGCGCATCCTGCGGGCGGTCCGGCCGCTCATCGTCAACGCGGTCGTCGGCCTGCTGGTCTTCCTCGCCGCCGGCTGGCTCGGCATCGGCGTCGAGGTCAACTGGCTCACGCTCGCGGTCGTCGCCATCGGCGGGCTGCCGGGCGCGGTGCTCGTTGTGCTCCTGTCGGTGTTCGGTATCGCGTTCACACCCGAGTTCCTCGCCCCGCTTGTGCCCGTCTAACGTTCCTCGTCGCGCAGTTCGATGTCGGCCACGGTGTCGTAGGGGTCAGTTCCTTTTCGAATCCCATCGAGCATCCCGAAGGCCGCACCGGGTTCGAGGAAGTGTCGTGTCACCGCCCGGCCCAGCGGTGTCGGCGAGAGACCGTCGATGAACCCGTAGTCCAGCAGTTTGCCGACGGCGTGTTTCATCGGCACGTCGCCGACCATCCGCTCGGTCAGCGCCTTCGCATCCCCGCCCGCCACAGTGATGTTCGCCAGCACCTCCTCGACGGCACTCGTTTCGTCGTATCGCATCGCCACGGGTTCCATCTCGCCCTTGAGGAGGCGGAAGGCCGTCTCGTCCTCGCTCCCCTCCATGCTCGAATGATAGCTGCCGTCGGGTTCGACCAGTACATAAACCACGCCGCGGTCGTGATAGTCGGGTCGGCCCGCTCGCCCGAGCATCTGATGGAACTCCTGTACCGTGAGCCACTCGATGCCCATCGCCAGCGAATCGAAGATGACCTGCGAGGCCGGGAAATCGACGCCGGCGGCGAGTGCGGCGGTCGTCACGACCGCCGCGAGGTCCTGATTTGCAAACTGGCGCTCGACGGCCTTCCGCCGCGAGTAATCGAGTCCGGCGTGGTAGGCCGCGGCCTCGTATTCTAACTTCCGACTCAGCTCGTGACACCGCCGCCGGGAGTTGGTGAAGACGATGGTCTGCCCACGAAACCCCTTCGAGGATTTCCGGTCGAACTCCCTCCGTACCAGTTTGTTCGCCACGCGCGCTTTCTCTTGACTGTCGGCGAAGGTGACGTGGCGCTCGATTGGTACGGGCCGTTCCTCGAACTGGACGAGGTTCGCCCGGAGCTTCCGCGCCAGCCAGCCCGGATTGCCGACCGTCGCCGAGAGATAGAGCCACTGCGTTCCGGCAGTCCCCCCGTTGTCGCGCTCGCGGGTCGTGCCTCCCCGCTCGCTGTTTCGCGGCGCTCGTTCCGCTCGCGCCGCGCTTCTCTCACAGTAGCCCTTCAGTCGGGCGATGAGTCCGTCGAGGCGATGGCCGCGGTCGTCGTCTTCCAAGGTGTGAACCTCGTCGATGACCACGGTCCCAATATCGCCCAAGTCCTGGCCGACCCGGAGCGCGTGGTCGATGCCCTCGTAGGTGCCGACCACGATGTCGGCGTCGGGGTCGAAGCGCTCGCCGTCGCCCCGGACGCGGCTCGCACCCACTCGAATGGTCACGTCGGCGAGGTGGCCGTATTCCTCGGCGAAGTCCTCGTATTTCTGATTTGCGAGCGCCACCAGCGGCACGAGAAAGAGCATCTTTCCCTCGCCGCGCAGGAGCCTGTCGAGACCCGCCATCTCGCCGATGAGGGTCTTCCCCGTCGCTGTGGCACTCACCACGAGCTGGTCCTCGCCATCGAGCGCGCCGTTTTGAACCGCGAGGCTCTGGACAGGCAGAAGCGTCTCGAAACGGTCGTCGAGCAGGTCCTGCATGCCGGAATGGAGACCGAGCGATTCGACGGGCACCGGGTCAACTGCCTCGGTCGTGGCGCTCATCTCGTCGAACTTCGTGAGGTCGGGGTCGAGTTGGCCCGACAGCAGGTTTTTTACCCGCTCCAAGTCCTGTACGTCGAGCAGCAGTTCCTGTAGTCTGTCGGCAGCGGTCGAACTCACGTCGTGGTGGGCGAGTTCGCCGTCGAGTTCGCGGCGCGCACAGTCCGGACAGATGTGTTCGCCGTCGGCTTCGATGGCCGTCTCGCTCGTAATCGGCGAGTAGCGCCCGACGTTGGCGCAGTACCGGCAGGTCCGCACCGTCTTGGCGTCGAGTTGGTAGCCATCGAGCATCTCCTGGAATCGCTCGCGCTGTGTGCGACCCGTCTGCTCGGAGATCCGAATCCGGTCGGCACGCCGTGCGAGGTCGACGAACCGGTCCGGGCGCAGCGGTTCCTCGCCCGAGTCGTGTCTGCGTGCGAACTTCGCGGGTCGCGGCCCGGCGTCGGTCGTTCCGAGGGCGAGCCGCGCCGAGAGCGTCCGCTCGTCGTCGTTCGTGACGGCGACGAGGTAGTCATCGCCGACGCCGTGGACGAACAGCGTCTCGACTGCAACCTGCTGTGACACTACCCACAACTACGCGAGCGGGCTATTTCAGTCGCTCGAACTACTCCTCGACGAGTTCGATGGCGTCGTCGCCGTTGGGCACCGCACAGATGAACGCGCCCTCCTCCTCACCCTCGTTGCGATACCAGTGGACGACGCCGGCGGGAATCAACAGCGAATCCCCGGCGCTCACCGTGTGTTCTTCGTCGCCGATACCGACGGTGTACTCGCCGTTCAGGACGTACTGTTCGTGCTCGACATCGTTGGTGTGCTTCGGGACTTCGCCACCGGCCGCGAGCGTGAACCGCCGGATGGCGAAGTTCGGCGCGCCGCGTACCTCGTCGACGAGTACGCCCTTTTCGAGACCGTCGGCCGCCGCGACCGGTTCGTAGTCGATGTCGTCGGCCCGCCGCAGCAACCCCTCTGCCTGTCGGCTCATGCGCTCCGTACGGCCACCGATGAGGTAAACTCGGCGGCTGGGATGGGCTTAAGGGACTGCCAGCCCTACCCCGGGTATGCCAAGCTTCCGGGTCGGCAGTATTGGGGGCATCCCCATCAAGCTCGGCCTCTCCTTTCTGCTCGTGCTCCCGCTGCTCGCGTGGCTCATCGCCTCACAGGTCGGCCAGCTCGTGACGCTGGGCGGTGGTGCAGAAGTCTTCACAAGGAATACGGTAGGACGGATTTGATGTGTCCAGCAAGTCCGTCCTACCGGATAATGCGACGGTCGAACAGGTTTTCAAAGCATTGGAGACCGAGACGG
>NZ_JBNTJU010000017.1:0-55830 GCF_051195015.1 Halococcus sp. AFM35 | reverse complement strand
GAACCGGCGGCGAATGGTATTTCGTGCCATTGGTTGTTTTGGGTACATACCACGTCCTTTAGGGCGTGGTAGCTGATGTTTCGACCAGTCCAAGCGTCACTCGTTCGTAGCGGTGGATGCCGTAGGCGGAGAATGCGGTGGCGAGGGCGAGCGCGCTCGCAGCGATCCAAACTGTCTGACTCGTTTGGAAGCTGAGCCAGCCGATCGCTCCAATCGCGAGACCGGCCAGCACTGACGCGACAAGTAGTCGTGCCGAGTCGCCATGATCAACGATAGTGCTGCAAAGCACTCCGAGCAGGCCGATCTCGGCAAGCACGAGGCTCGCGAATATTCCGCCGGAGGGGACGAGCGCGACGAGGATGACCTGCCCGAGCGCAAAGGCTGCCGTCGCCGAGACGACATAGTATGCACTGGCGACACCGGCGGCCATGAGGATACCGAGCGGACCGACTGCTACTCCAACTGCGAGCGTCGCGACGAGCGTTCCGAACGCTGCAAACGCTTTAGCAATACGAGACGGGTGAGAAGTGTTCGATCCGGGTAAAGTAACACTCATAATGGAAATGGGAGACAACGTCGAGCTACAGACGACCGTTCATGAGTAGGGGTTGCCACAGGATGACTTGTCAACATCTCCGGCCTAAAGGCCGGAGCTTGTCGGTGGACTCCCGCTCTGGCCGATACTCTCGGCAGGTGTAAAGTCATCATTCGCGCTCACCGCCCCCGACTTTAGGGCCAGTTGACGATTGGCCCGTCCGCGCCGAGACGTTTGCCCGGCGCGGACGTGCTTCCATGCGACATTTTTCGCCGCGTTGTAATCGGCGTGAAGTTCGTAACCGCACTTCTGACACTGAAACTCCGCCTGCGACGAACGGTTGTTCTTGGCGGTGTACCCGCACGCGGTACACCGCCGACTCGTGTTCTCCGGCGAGACCTGTGTTACCTCGATACCGGCGGCTTCGGCCTTGTATTCGACGTACTCGTACAACTGATTGAACGCCCACGTATGGAACTTCTTTGCGCCGGGCATCCGCTCGCGGATGTCCGTCAGATTCTCGAAGGCGATAATCGAACAGCTGTGGTCGGTAGCCTCTTGCACCAATTCTTTCGAGACGTTGTGTAAGAGGTTCTCCGCCCAGTGGCTTTCGCGGTCGCCGATAGCGTCTATCGTGCGGTGGGCCGATTCGGTCCCGGTCTGTTGTAGTGCTCCACGGAGCCGCTCGTAGGATTCGCGGCGGTGATTCAAGAGGCCACCATGCCAGAATCTGGCGGTCGAAGTGACCGCCAGATTCTCGATACCGAGGTCCACACCGAGGACCGTTGGGTGCTTGGGTGGTTCGGTGTCGTCCACTTCCGTCTTTGCGCGGAGGTGAAGGTAGAACGAATCGTTGCGGTAGTGGAGCGTTGCTCCTTTGACCGAGTAGTCGCCGGAGGCGACGTACTCGCCGAACGGTGTGTCGTCCGTCTCGGGTGGCAGAACGTACTCCGCTTCGACTCTGCCGTCCACGGTCGAAAGTGTCGCGTAGTCCTCGTAGAACGTCACTGCGTGCGTGTTGTAGTCGATGAAATTCGCAGTAAACGTCGGCAAACTCGCGTACTCGCCGTCCTTCCACCGTGCGACGACGCCCGAGAGGGCGTCGGCGGCACGGTTGCGCGCGGTTTGAACGAGATTCGACTGTAACTCCGGTACACGGTTGCGCACTTCGTCGTAGGTACGTTCGTGAAGCCGTTGTTTCGTGGTTTCGACCGGTCCGTCGTCGCGCCGCGAGCGCGCGACGACACAGTTCGCGGCGAACCGATAATCTCGGATAGTCGCAAACAGGGATTCGGCGGCGCTGTCGCTCACGTCGAGCTTCACCGGAACAGTGCGCCGAATCTCCATACCACATATAGAGCGGTGAGCTACCTAAAGACCACGGTTCCGTTGGGGAGTCGGCAATGCATTGGCCGGCGGAAGCCGAGAGAAGCTTACGGCATTCCGCCTCGCCCTTTCGTTCGGACGAACGTCCGAACTCAAGGATGGGGTTACCTGCCTGACTAAAGATGTTTTTGTCTTTCATGGTAGTGAGTCTATTCTGAATTGGGGTCGGAGTCTGTGTCCTGCTCGTCGGCCGTCGGCAAGTCGTCGGATTCGGTTACCGTCTGAGCATCGTCGAGTGCGGACGACGCTGTCTCTGTTGAGGGCGAACGCGGGGAGAAGGTTGCCCGCTCGTAGCGTTCGGTCAGACGCCTGAGTGCCCCCAGCTGACGGTCGCCGAGCCCGCGATCGATGCATGCATCCAGAAACTCCCAGTGTGTTCGTGTGCCCCCGAGTTCGGGGTCGCGGCCAAGTGCCCGTCGGACGGCCATATACGCGAAGCCGACCGCACCTTCAGAGTCACCCGCCGACAGCCGCTCGCGAGCTGCCGTGAGCAGCGCCGCGAGACCATCGCGCTGTTCGCCGGTGGGTCCCCTCTCTTCGCTCGCCATCGTCGATGTCGGAGAGTCCGTAGTCTTGGTTCCACCGAGGCCAAGCCACGCACGAAGAACGGAGACGGAAGTGCCGAGCACGAACACGATACCGAACCCGAGCAGCAGTTGATAGGTTATCGGCAGGGCTGTGAACGCGTTGACGAACTGTTCGAAGACGCTAGTTGTCCGGGCCGGAACTATGAGCTGTATCGTTGTTCGGCGACGCGACGATTCGAGGTTCGTGTCCGCGCCGTCGAACGTCGCACCGATCGTCGCCGTCGTGGTGCCCGTCTGGTCGGCGAAGACGTTTCTCGGCACCGTAACGTTGGCCGCGTAGCTCCCGTTTTCGTCGGTCGTCACAGCCGTTGTCGAGTTGTTCAGCCTGACTGATACTGTTCGGTTTTCGACTGGTGTCCCGTCGGCGGTGAGCTGGCCTTCGACATGGACGATCGGCCCGCCGATGGCCGAACCGTTCACCGACTGCTGGGTAGCATTGATCGACAGATTAGTCGGTGTCTCAGTGACCGTCACGGGGACCGATGTATTCGCACTAGCGATGGATCTGTTCTCGATGGGTAGCGAGACGCGAATGGTTTGACGCCCGGGAGCGACGTCGGCCGGTAGCTCGCGAGCCATCCTGAAGCGTCCGTCCGCCCCTGTCCGGATACGGCTCCCGTCGGCGAGGCGGATCTCTTCGCCATCGATCGACACGGCGACCGGTAGCGAACCGACACCGGTGTCGTTGACCGCGACACGGCCGGTGATCGAAAGGAGGTCGTCGTACCCGACTGTCCGTGAGGCCGTCCGTGCCTGAATCGTCGGCGTTGTCTGTTGGACGGACACGGGAACGGTCGTCTGATTGCTCCGATAGATCGATTGGGTTGACGGTTGATACCGTACTGTGAGGCGGCGCGTATCCAGCGGGAGGAGCGTCGGCCGATAAGTGATCGTGTACCGTCCGGACTCGTCGGTAGTTGTCCGTTGGAGCCGGTTGTCGTCTTCCAGTACGACAGTACGGTTCGCGAGTGGCGTCCCATTTGGCGTCGTGAGGCGGCCACTCACGACAAACGGATCGTCGAAGGTGGCTCGTTGGTCGGCTGTCGAGGCCGTGATCGTCGTGTTCTTGAACTGCTCGACACTGACCGATTCGGCGACCGCAGTGACATTGTTCGTGACTGCATTTGTCGTCTCGATCGCTGCCGAGAAGTTCTGAGTTGTGCCGTTGTCGAGCGTGCGATAATCTTCGGTCAGGCGGCCTCCGGTTTCGTTGACTTGGCGTGCAAGTCGTTGGGCTCTGCGCGCGAGGCGCTGGGCGCGCTCTGTCCGACCGTTTTGCCGTGCGGTCCGGTACTGCTCGACGGTCTGGCGAAAGCGCCGGACGTCGTTTGCGTACGACGATTGATTTTCCCTGGCCTGTTTGAACTCGGAGGTCTTGTTGGTCTCGGCGTTCGAACTGCGGGTAACGTTGACGTATTTGCCGAGCCAATCCGGATAGTTGCCCGACTGATTGCAGGCGTTGTAGTTACCGACCTGTAAACCTTCCGAACAATCGATGAGTGTCTCGCCGAGTCGATCCGACAACGACCGCTGGAGGACGGAGAGGTTACCCTCGTTGTCAGCCGACTGTGGATCCTCGTGGACGACAGAGCTGTTGTTGGAGGGCTGGTCGACCTGCAACGGACGGTCGACCGCGATCGCGCCGACCACCGCTGTACTGGCCGGTATCAGCCCGACAGTCACGAGCAACACCGCCATACAAACCACCATGACGGTGCCGAAGCGAGGCGCGGAGACCACACTACCTTCTCTCCACGACTGAATAAAACTGCTTTCCTTCCCGGCAATCGGTTGGCCGCGACGAGCGACCGGAACCATCTTGATGCGAGTCGCCGTCGCCTAGACAACGACCGACGAGATGAAGATCGCACTCTACCCACATCAGTCGGAAAAATTTCCCACAACACTGGAGCAAACTGATGGATAACCGCCTCGAACGCCTCGGGAACCGCCTTCTCCCCGACGCGATCGTCACGCCGCTTGCACGTTCGTTCCGGCGCTACGCGGTAGTGCCGTGGTACGTCGTTGTTCTCGCAGCAGTGTTGTTCATCGGATTTGCGGCCTACACTATTGCACTCTACGAGAGCTTCTGGCTGACGGGGACAAACTTCGGTACCTACGTCCACATGTTCGCGACGACGCTCGACGGCAAGGGGTTCCTCCAGCAGGGGAAGTACGTCGCCGGCTACCCGGGAGGGTCGTACTGGGGGAGTCATTTCTCGCTCACACTGTTGGTGTTTCTGCCGCTGTTCGCGCTCGTCGAGTCGCCGGTGACACTACTGCTGTGGAAGTCGTTCATGCTTGCAGCCAGCATCCCGCTGGTGTGGGTTGTCGCTAGAGATCACATTGAGGATCGGCGTTTGGCTGGATTTCTGACCGCTTCGTATGCGTGTAACCCGTTTCTCTGGTCGGCGTGGGTCTCCGGCTTCCAAGAACAGATCCTCCTGCCGATGTTGGTTCTGCTGGCCTATCATTGGTACGCAAACAAGCGCTATCGGCTGTTTCTGGCGGCGTTCGCACTCGTGTTAGTCACCAACGAGCTCATGGTGTTCATTGGCAACGGCTTTCTCATCGGTCTCGCGCTCGGTGCCTACCGTACCGGCCGTATTGTCCGCGAGCGGTGGGTGTTCGTCGGGGCAATCGGGCTGACCGTTACCGCCAAGCTCCTCTCAGGGGTAGTCATCGACCGCTTCGGCCGTGTTTCGGGCATCCCCGAGGTAGCCATCGCAGCCCCGTTGCAGCCGTTCGTGGAGGGAGGACGAGCAACGGCTGGCGAACTACTCCTGTTGGTTCTCTCGCGGCCCGAACTTATCGTCGAGTTGCTCGGAACCGACTTTTTCACCAAGCTACTCTATTTCGCGCTCTTTCTCGCGCCAGTGTTGTTCCTCGCGCTGATCGACGAGAGCACGCTCGGTGTACTGGTGCCGTTTCTCGGGTTCGCGTGGCTGTTGACCGGAACGGAGGCGTTCTATACCTTCGGTAGTCACTACCCGCTCTATCTGCTGCCCTTCATTTATATTGGCGCCAGTCGCGTGTTTGGACGACTGTCGCCGACACTGCCATCGGGACGCGTGCTTACGGCGTTTTTGATCGTAATTCTCCTGACGAGTGCAGGGGCCGGTGCCCAGACCATCGCCGCCGAGGGTGCGGTGCCAGAAACCGGCGATCATACCGAGACGCTTGCAACGGCCATCGAGAGCGTGCCAGCAAACGCCTCGCTAGTGGCCCAAAACACGCTCTACCCCCACGTCGCGACCCGCCCGAACGCAGCGTTCATTCCGAATTCCTCGCTGTTCGAACTCTACCAACAGCGCTCCGGCACGCCGAAACCGGAATACGTCCTCCTCGATACGCGGTTGGATACGCGTCCGTTCGACTGGTCGGCACCCGTGCGGGATACGTACTTCCCGCTGATTGGCGACGAGTACGGTGTCTATCGCTATCAGGACGGTATCTGGCTCCTCAAACGTGGGTATAATGGATCACCGATCGGCATCACGCAGTCACAATCGCGCGAGCGGGTTGTCTTCGATGCCACGGAGTTCACAGCAAGTAACGGTGGGGTCAAAAATGGCCGTCTCGTCGATCCCGGCGGCATCAATGGCAGTAACGTCTGGAACGGGCCTTACACGGCGCTGCCGGCAGGCAACTACACCGCAACGTTCCGCGTCGCGGCGGGTGGGGGAGGGTCGAACAGATCGATCGCGGCTGTCGACGTTGCGGTGGGCAACGAGTCCCGCACGATCGCCCGTCGGGAGGTTCCAGCAGCCAAAGGCACCCAGACGGTGACCGTTCCGTTCACGCTCGAAGAGCCGCGCAACGGAATCGAGTTCCGTGGTTTCCGGACCGGCTACGGGACGATCGCGCTCGAGTCGGTCGTCGTGCAGTCGGAGACGAACGGAACGGCAACAAGTAGGTGAACGAGTCGGAGAAGAGCCTGCTTGGCTGGTTTTCGCTGTCTCACTGCTCTGCAACAACTCAAATCAGGGAAGGGAGGGGAAGGGAACAGAGAGCAAAACGAAAGGGGAAAACGAATTTTGCTCGTGGCTGCCCAAACGGCTGCATGGATGGAAACGATCCCCCATCGGACGAGCAATACCAAACCTCACTCGATCGTATCGAGCGACTCGTCTCGGAGTTTGCCGACAGTCAGCAGTTCGAACGGCTCACAGAACACCAGCAACGGGAAGCAGAGTTTGTCATCGAAGTGTTTCACGAACTGCTGTATGGCTACGAGTACGTGCCACTCGACGACCCCGACGAGCACAGTCTCGAAACGGTGTGTCAACAGCTCTACCCCGCAAAAATCAGCGCCGACTCCGACCACTTCGAAACGGTCGCACCGGTGATCGGGGCATTCCTCCGGTTTCTCGATGCTCGTGGTGATATCGACAACGGTGGTCGGTTGGCGACGCACGTCGAATCGCTCGGCGACACCATCGTCAACGCTGCAGCTGATCCCGCCAACTGGGGGATGGCGAAGTCGATGTTCATGGGTGGCGAACTCGATGACGCCACGCACCTCGATGCTGTTTCTGATGTCACGGAGCCATCTGAACTCCCCGAATCGCCACTCGGTCCCCCGGAGTTGGAGTCGGCTGAGAGTCTTGACCCGGACGAATTCCTGCCACCGGCAGAAGCCGACCAGCTCGAAGAGATCATCAATTCGTTGTCGCCGGAATCCGATGCCGTGCTTGCATCACTCGCAGCGGCGACGAACGGCCTACGGGGTGAGATCGATCCCGATGTCGCACTCGAGCGTGCCGGTGTCTCTCCCGAAGAGTACGATGCCGTCATGGAAGAGATCGTTATGAGAATGGAAGAGGAAGGGAGCGCTCTGCTTTCGAGTCCAGGCGACACGGATGACCCATCGGTTCTCGACCCGGAAGCTGCACAAGAGTTCCTTGAGCTGAAGGGGCGGCTACTCCTGTACGTCAACGACCGCTTCGGTGTGGTGCCGGGTATCGACACCTACGAGGAGTTCAAACAGTCGTATATCGACGATCTCCGGCCGATTCACGACACACTCTATCGAGAAGCAAACGTGGCCGAAGTGATCGAGGAGTTCATCAGGGAAAATCCCGCCGACTTCTCGCAGTCACAGCTCGAACAGATCGAATCGTGGCTGAACTACAAAACGGGGCAGTTTTTCGTTGTCGAGCATCTCGACGACGGGAGTGTATTTCTCGATCCAGATGAACCGCGAGCGTACAAAGTCACGGGCGTCTACAACAGCTACGTGGAGTCGCTTCCCGAAGAGGCGCTCCCGGTTGCGGTGACATCGGTCGTGTTGCTCCCGTACGAGGGGCGGATCGTAACAGACGGTTTAGAAGAAACCGATATACTTGCTGGGATGGCGATGCAGATGATCAAGGACGACCCGGAGACCGCCTATGAAGAAGCAAAACACCGATTCGGGATCGCTGAAACGCTTCCGCCGGAAGACGAACCGGACCGTAGTGACGCCGAACGCCTGCGATTCTATACGAAGAACAAAGACAACCGCGAGCGGTTCGCCGACGAGATCGAGGACCTCAAGGACAAAACCGATGAGTTGGCGCGAATCTATCACGAGCAAATAGGAAAGGCGAGTGCCCGACGGTTGGGCCGGCAATTCCGCGACCTCGGGCTCGAAGCAGCGTACGTGGCCATTTACGATGGGCAGGTCGTCGCAACGGCACCGACCGAAGCGCAACTCGAAGATATTCTATCGGGTATCATGCCCAAGGGAAAGGGAGACTATCCCTACGTTTATCACTACGATCCGTGATTGCCCGCTCAGATGACAGTGGAGCAAAATTAAACCATCCTCAGCACGAACACTCACGACATGTCTGGCAACTATCTTGTCGAACTCAAAAATTCGGTGTTCCGTGAGACGCCGCTCACCGAAGACGAATTCGATGACCTCCACATCGAATTCCCTTCGAAGGATCACGCAGAAGCGTGGGTGTCCGAGCAGAACAGCTTGCATTCAGAGATGGGAGCCTTGACGCTTCATACAGCTCACCCGAACGACAAATCCAACGTGGACTCGTACGTGGTGTTCCAGCCCGTACACAAGGTGTGGGTGCCGGATTCGGATACGTGAAAAACAGGCGCAAAGCCTCGCCCTTCAGGGCGGGGAGGATGTCAATCGTCGAGATCTGGATACTGCGGGGGAATCGGGCCATGCTTTTCGCAGACTCGTGGGTCGTCAAGAGATCCCTCGCGCGAGTCTTCGATCTCGATGATGTGTTCCCAGCCGTCACCGAAGTCGAACTGGTAGTACAGCCAGTTCAGGTCCGCGGGATCCAGATCGGCAATCGTGGTGTCGGCGGCGTTCCCTTCTTCGGGTGGGTCGGAACGGAGATTCCGGAACCGCTCTTTCGCCTCTGCCGATGCGTCGGTAGCGCCAACCTGGGCGATTGCTTGCTCGATTTCCTCAGGTTCCATCGGTGGCCAGCTCGGCTCTCCATCGTAAGACTGTGGCATGACGTATCGGCGAGTGGCCATACCCTCTTCGTCGTAGGTCATGAACTCGTACATATGGGCGTCCCAGCGGTTGAACGCCTCGAAAATTGCTTCGTGCAACTCTTCCAGCGTGTGGGTCTCGTCGACCTCGATATCGCACCAGACTTCCTCGTCCTCGCCGGGCTCGAACATCGGCGGGTTCGGTGCGAGTTCGACGCGAAGTGTGTAGACGGTCATATGCCTCCATCGGTCAGCTAGAACATGAAGATTTCCTCACTTACGGTGCGCCATGCCCGTTGCACTAACGGTGAGAAGCGGCCGCAAGGACGATATACCGACGCTCCCTCAACCGCGAGCGAAGTAGGGCGGGGTAGTTCACTGCGCTGCGATCTCTGATCCACACTCGCTGCACTGGTTCGGTTGCCACGCCACAGTCTGGATGACAGACTGCACGGATTCGCACGTCGGACAGTATTCCTCTTTGTCTGGCGTCTTGCTGTACCCCATCTTCCACTCCAACTATCGGACTGTTTGGTAAAGAAATTGATGCATATTTCCATCGTCTGTTCTCTGAACACAGTGAAAGAATGGGGTGCGCTGCGAACCTCGACGTCGTATCCCAACTGTGGTCGGAAATCTCGGCGGCTCGCTGAATGAGGTGAAGCGAGATTCGGAAGACGCGGTTTGTCTTCCGGCGTTTACGCCGGGAGGATGTTATTCGCTCGTCTCGTTGCTAGGCAGATCGACGGTTAGCGTGTGGGTACCTGAACTGAACGTCTCAGTTTCAGCGTCGATGAACTCTTGCTCGGATTCGGTTTCGGGACTCCAGCCCGGACCGATCTTCTCGTAGCTTGCGAGTGTGAGCGTCACAGGCTCGCCCTCGGTTACCGTAAACGTGACTTCCGCGGTGCCGTTCTCGACGGTGATGTCTTGGCTCTCGATACGGTCGGCCAATTTCTTGTCGGTGGTGAACTCGCCATCCGAGCGACGCGTGATCGGGTCCTCACTGCTACCGTGAGCGAATCGAATCAGCTCGTCGGAGGTGTAGGTTCCTTCGGCTCCACGAAGGTTCTCGATCGGCTCGCCTTCAACGAAGTCGATCTGGTAGTACGCGGCTTCACCTGGTGCGGTCGGTTCAGTATCGACATGCTCTGCGTCTTCCGGCACCTCGGGTTCGAAGACGCTGTCGGGAATGCCCGTATTGACTTTGAGATCGCGCACGACAATCGTCGAGTTGATCGTCGTTGTCTCGCCATCGCTCGTGAAGGTGTTGTTCGAGACGACCTTCACTGGAAGACTCGTCTTCTGGTCGAGATAGACAGTCGTCGAGGAGCTGTACCCGAGCGATGCGTTCGTGTCCTCGATCGAGATAACGTCCGTTTCGTAGCCGTTGACCGTCTTGGTTCCTTCATACGAGACATTCGCCTTTTGAAGGAGCTGGGTGGGGTTATTCAGGCTAGCCGGGGTCATCCCGCTTGCACCCATGGCGGCCATGCCAGCGCCAGCCTGGGCTTGGCCGACCGAACCGGCCTGCTTGATCACGCTTGCCTGCGAGACGTCCTGGCTGATCATATCCGACATCGCTACCGTACTAACGGTATTGCTGGCCGGATCATAGAGCGTCGCAGTAGTTCCGTTCGAAGCGATAACGGTGCCTGCCTGTGCTTCTGGCTTCAGGACTTCGAACCGGAACTTGTTGGGCTGCTCGTACGAGAGGCCCAGCGTTGCGTTGTACGACTGCTCGACATCGCCGCTCGAAACCATTGTGCTGGTTGCGACCGTCGCGTTCACGTCCTTGATCTGCTTGTAGGACGTTCGGGCTTGTTGGAGCACACTCATGAGCGAGCGATCTTCGGCTCCGTTGCTGGTCTCGGTACTGTCTTGTGAGTGATCTTGCTGGCCGGTAGTCTGATCACTGCTCTGTTCGGACTGTTCAGCGGTGTTCTGTGTATTGTTCGATGGGGGCTGTTGATTTGCGTTGGTTTGTGCGTTCTGTTGCAACGAACCATCTGCATTCGATGCCATTTGATTGGCTCCCAGTGGGGAAATGCCCAGTACTGGTATAGCCATCGTCATTACGGCGAGTGCAACGACGACTACACTAACTCGTTTAGCGGATACCATAGTCTAATAAGCAAATCAAGCAGAACGATAATAAAGCTATTGGGTGGAGTTTGATTAATGTGGATGCTATAGAACCCTTCTCACGCCTCAGTGCCGATCCGAAAAATGGGTTGGGCGTCAGCCAGTCGATACTGAGAAACCGGCAGTTACGCAGTACCACGACACAGCTTGACGGGATTTCCTCTCTCTTTAAACGTGCTACCTGAAAAACAGTGATTCGGACATCGACTACGAGAGCAGACCGTGGGGCGAAGAGAGTTTCAACACAATTATAGCAGTGCCCTCCGCCGCTAACAAACAGTATGGCTCCAGACGACAATCGGATAACGATCACTGAATCCTCGTCCAGCTCCCCGGAGCGAGACGAGGGCAAAGCAAAACGCCTCGGACGATTGCAGCAGCCTTGGTCAACGCTTGTTCCATCGAGACGAACACTGGCGGTCGGACTTCTTGCTGTAATGGTCATTCTTGCAGGGTGTGGCGGCAATTCCTCTAACGGAACACAAACGCCTACCAGTGGGACAGACAGCGGTCAACCAGACGGAACTGCGATTGCCACTGATGATTCAGTCGCAACTGGGGGTGGCTCTGGGACTCCCTCACAGACCACGACCAACAGCACGTCCGCAAACATGACTGAAGGTGAGACCAGCAGGAACGCCAGCAACGGTAGTGCTAACACCTCGGCAGCCGCTGCAGGACCCATGACCAACAGTTCGCCCGAAGAGGCGGGTCTGAACGTGATTGCCGAACCGCGCACGGCGAATTCGTCCAACGTCACACTGTATATCTACTCCGCGATGAGCTCCAGTTCCGCGACCGACAGTATCGAGAACATTACGGTGAACGCAGGTGAGGGGCTTGACGTCTCGGGTGTTACTGTCGCCAACGTGGACACGGCAGGTATCGACGAAGGTAGCAATCAATCCAGGAGTCAGACTAATGGACCAAGCCTCGGCTCGAACGTCGAGGGAAGGATCAAGAGGGCTGGCGATGGCGAAGGATTCGTCGTTCCCCTTGACGGCAGTAGGGCCATCGAACAGAACGACGAGCTCGTCGTTGTCATCGATGGTGGTGTTGCAACCACCGAGCCGGGCAACTATACGTTCTCGCTCGGGATAAACAACGCTTCAGCGCAAGAGGATAGCTACAACATCACGGCAGCGTGAACCTCTCGGGGTAGTCGCGAGACTCCTGTTCACGACGGAATTTGTTTTTATCGAATGGGAAAGTGATTCCCTTCCACCTACTTGGCTGGTTCTGTTTCGGATTTCGTATCGCCAGCCGCAGTGACTGTTGTCCCATTCTCAAGCAGGACGACATCGTGAAAACGCGAGCGTAACCGCCGGTCGTGACTGATGGTCAGAAGTGCCGTATCGGTAGTTTTCTGGAGGTCAAAGAGCAGTTCGAGCACGCGATCCGCGGTCTCGGGATCGAGCTGGCCCGTCGGCTCGTCCGCGAGCACGATTGCCGGTTTGTTCGCAAGCGCTCGAGCGATCGCAACACGCTGCTTCTCGCCGCCGCTAAGGGTTGCGGGGTACTGATCGGCAAGCCCCTGAATGTCGAGTTCAGCAAACAACGTCGTAAGCCACTCCTCGTCCCGGCTGCCTGCATGTTCCTGTGGGAGGGCAGCGTTTTCCCACGCAGTGAGATCTGCGACGAGCTGGAATTCTTGGAAAATGAAGCCGATCGTGTTCCGTCGAAGGCGGGCGCGCTCGCGCTCGGCGAGGCTACCGGCTTCCGAGCCCAATATCTCGAGTGTGCCGCTTGTCGGGCGATCAAGCAGCCCCAGTACGTTGAACAGCGTGGTCTTCCCTGCACCGCTCGGTCCCTGAACAAGCATCCGTGCTTCGGTAGGCACCGACAGGGAAACGTTGGAGAGGATCGGTGTGTCGCTGCGCGTGACGCTGATCGCGTCAGCTTCGAGGATAGTATTGGGCATAGATCTGGTTGCGTGGCTGTTTCCAGAAGGGCATAGTACAAACAGTTGTCCAATCCGCACTTCGGGCACGGAAGGCGAGCAATCAGAATCACTCTGTTGGTCGCACAGCGAGCTCAGGAAAGTACGACCCGTAGAAGCCTGCATCGAACGTCACTAGCGCCTCTGTATCCGTGACGGCATGGCCACCGATCAGGAAATCCGCCGCGATATGCTGTCGGGGGGTGAGCTTGCGGTCGCACTCCGAACAGTTCAATACCTGTTTGGTGCCACACTCGGGGCATTGAAAGCCATCCGGACGACGGTCAATATACGTATCAAACGCCTCGCCACTACGAAACAACGCCTCGGGTGAAGGGTGCGCCACATCGATACTCAAATCATCGAGGAAAGTGGTCAGTTCCTCAGTAGTTGAGAACTGTCCATCGGCGGCAGTCTCAGCATACACAACTGGAGTAATGGCGAGTGGCCCCTCCGTGTAGGCGTCGCGGAGTGCTTGCTCAGCCGCGTCGGCGTGGTGATCGTCGTGCAAAAGAGCGAGTAGCGCGTTCGTATCGACAGCGATTGTCATGACTCACCGGCTGTTTCGTCGGTCTCTGCCGATGGAGTATCATCGACGTCTCGAGGGTATTCCCCACGCAGTCGGCGCATTCGTTCGGGCATGGTCACTTCACTGTCAGCAATACCTCGATACTTCTCGAAGGGATCGGTACCCTCGTTGGTCGTCGGAGCATCTTTTTGGATGACGTAGCCTTCGTTCGTTTCTTCGAAGATAACTTCGTCGCCGGGTTTGATTCCCATGGCCTCACGGACGGCTTTGGGGATTGTCACTTGGCCTTTGGTCGTAACAGATGGCATGGTCTGCAGTATTACTTTTTGTTTCTTACTGTATAAGCATTACTCTGTACATTATCCATGGTTCGGGAGAGATGGGCGTGGTGGACAGAGCTACCAGAATCAGATCGAGTACCACGACATTGGACGAGGGCGGTCGCTACTCGATGAACAGCAACGGCGAGACATCGTCCGACCCACAACTGGGACACTCCATAGCACCTGTCACCGGTGAGCCGTTGTCCGAGACGACTGCCATTCGACCACAGTGGTCGCACTTGCCGGTAGTCTTGTCGCGGCTTGCTGGCCTTCTCATAGTTCTCCCAACTCCGACCCCGGTCGTAATTGTTTCGCTTGCAAATTTGTACAAAGAAGTGTATACATTCTACCGGTGGCGAGCCGGAGCGAAAGGATATGAAAGGTAAATTGCGGAAAATATCCGATAGAATGAAGTTCCGAGAGTCAACTGATTCTACTATGCCTGACTGTCTGAATTGCAGCGCGTTCGTGACCGAGCAATACGTTCGTGTGTTCGCGCCGACCGAGATGGATACCGTGCGCGTCTGTCCGAACTGTCCCGACATGGTACGTGATGGAAACGACGTGCGCGAGGCGAAAGCATCCCGGCAGAATAGTTGATCGCTCGCCGTTCGCCTCGACGCCTCCTCCAGAACGATGAGTAGCGAATCAAGAGAGCTTCCTACCTAGTCTCAACAGCCCTGGCTCGTGTTCGTGGCAGGGAAGCTCAACGAAATCCGATATGGATCGGTAGTCGCATAGACGAGATTGCGCTCGAACAACCACCGCTGATAGCGCGCCTCGCCGATCGTCTCCGGTGCAAGCGGGAACAGATGTGCGCCCGTCGTCGTCCAAGCCTCTCGCGAGAGAGTGGGACAGGTCGGCGGCGAGCCACCGGTTAACCAACTATAGACCGGCGTTCGCGAAACGTTGGCCCCATTAGGATAGTACTGACGACCGACACGTGAGAGCGGATCAGCTGCGGTCCACTGGTCGGTGAGGTGGGTAGCAGCGAACGAGGCGGCCGCGAACTCCGATTCAGTCGTCGTACTCGGATACGACGCCGTATCGAGATCGACGAACGCGACTGGCGCAGTCAGCAGCGCAACGATGAGCAACACGCTGGGCACGATCGCGCGGACGGCCGAACGCGAAGCGGGGAGTCGTGCTCGCACTGACGCATCCGTTCTGGACACGAGACCGGCCGTCGCGAGCGCCGCAAGCACGAAAATCGGGAAATGGGCAAACGTCTGGGTACGCATGACCGTCCCGAAGAACTCCGGGGTAAGCGAGGCCGTCAGCGAAAAGTACGTCTGTACTACTGGGGCAGCAAGCAGGGCAACGACGACCGCACCCTCAGTACGATCGTCGGCCACCAATGGAAGGCCACGGCTCGCGAGGACGACCGGAACGATAAACAGGAGAACGGGAAGCAGGATGGCCAGCGGCGTCGATGCCGTTCCGGGAAAAATCGGGAGGAAGACGTTCGCGGCGAGCACGACGTATCCGATCCCAACGACTCCCAGTAGCGTCCCGATCTGGAGGCGGCGGCTGGTCCGCCGAAGCCAGAGGATGCCGATGACGAGAACGATCGTCCAGGCGACGAACAAGCCGGGATGTGACAATATCCGGCCGACATACGGTACTGTGAGCCCGAACCGGGCCGCAGCCTCGTAGTACAGTGCGAAATACGCCCAGAAGCCGGCAACGAGGCCGCCACCCATGACCACGAACCGGCGAAGCGGAATCCGAAGGAGTTGGGTCGCCAAGATGCCGATCGCGGTGACTGCCGCAATCAGCGTACTGAAGGTATGGACCAGCGGGAACACGAGGAGGAACAGTACTGTCACTCCGAGCCACGCCGTGCGCCGCGTTCGGAGGGCGCGATGCAAGGCGATCGCAAGCAGGGGAACGAGCAGAATGCCGATCGCCTCCTCGTCAGCGACGCCAGTACGCCGGAGATACAGGCCCTCAACGGCGAGGGTGAGTCCGGCGAGGATGGCGGCGAGGCGGACCTGCCGACTCGAATAGTTCAGCTGCCACCCGATACGCCGGGTGATCGCGACCGCGGTGAGACACGAGCCCGCACCGACAACTGCGATCAGCGGCTGCGCCAATATGACTGGACGAACATCCGCAACGATACCGGCGAGGCTCAGAACGGTGGTGAAAACGAGGTTGTCCGCCCGGAGCCGCTCGAAGGGGAGCGAGCCGATTGCAATCGTACTCCGAGCAAGGGCGGCGTAATCGAACCCATCGAGCGTGGCCGGGAACGGACTCCAGTACAGCGTGATCGTGCGCATCCCGAGTGCGACGGCGAAGACGGCCAGACAGACGAGCACGTACCCATGGCGTCGGTTCACGAACTATACCTCCCCACGCGAATGCTCGGCGTGTGCGGCCGGCACGAACCAGTCCCCACTGTGGGTGGCGAGCGAGCCTCAAGCAGGGAGCGATCGGTCCGTTCGCAGGCTGCAGCCGACAGACCACCGTGAATACACCTAGTAGTCGCGTCGCGGGGCGTCCTGCTTTCACGACGCGTTGTGCATCCACTTGAACGGGGATAGCGGACCACGATCACCGCTCGCTCCTGTATCGGTTGGCCAGTTTCGCGATCGAGTCCGAGAGCAGTCCGGTCGGCGGGTGCGTGAGGAACGGCACGGTTGCGAACACAGCGCCAAGCACGGCGAGGACGAACGCGCTGGCTGCAGTCGCGACGAGCAGGGGCACGGGCGTCGCGGTCGAAAGGCGAATGCCGAAGATGGTGAGCGCACCGACAGATTCGAGAACGCGTGTAGCACCGACCGCCAGGCCGATCGCGACCACAGCTGCCGGAATCGATATCAAACAGACGTCGGTGAGCACGGTCACCAGCACGCGCCGCGGCGATGCACCGGTCGCCCGGTAGATCCCGATAGTCCGACGGCGGGCATGGATGACTTGGGCGAAGGTCGCAGTCGTCGTCCCCACGGTTGTCAGACCAGCGAGCACCACCATCGTTACAAACAGTAACTGAATATTGCCAAAAACACTCCGGATAGCTTGTCCGACGCCAGCCCCCGAGGAGTACTCACCGGTGGTCGCAAGCGACGAGAACAGCCGGTCGTCGCCTTCGATGGTGTACTCCGTCCGCGCGAGCGTACTCCCATTCGACAGCAAGCGGATCGTGTAGGTTCCGGGCGCGGCTCGTCCCCCACTCCCGCTGAACACTTCAACCCCAACCGCTGCAGTCTCGCCCGGTCCCAATGTGACGTTCCGACTGCGCGAGCTCGCCGGCGAAGCGAGCACGAGTTCGCGCGAGAGGGTGGTGTTCCAGGGGTTCGCCACCGTGACGTTTGCCTTGGGGCGTTCGAGCACGCTCGCCGTTTTGGGCGTGACCGTGAGCTGTGCCGAGAGCTGACGTTGGGCCGATTCGCTGATCGTGAGATTGTGCGACGCCTGCGGACGATCGCCCTTGGTGGCGGTGATCGTGTATGCACCCGGCTCGTTGGGGAGCGTGAGTCTGGCGATGCCGTTTGCGTTCGTCGTAGTCGTCCGACTGCCAATGGAAACGGTGGCGTTCGCGACCGGCTCGTCAGTAGGGGTGGCCACCGGAACGAACAATGTCGCGTTCGGCGGGGCTCTGTGGGGTAGCTCCGACGGAATCCGGAGGGAGTTGGGCGGGAAGACGTCTATCGAGAGCGTTCGTGAGCCGACACGGAGCGTCTGATTGCCGGGCGCTTGCGGACGGATCGAGACGGTGAGGTCACGTTGGGCGTCAGGTCCAAGCGTCACCGACCGTGTTCGGGTAGTGTTGCCGATGGTGATCGGTATCCGGTGTGTCACATTTCTTGCTTTGAGGTTTTTGACGCTGATCTCGACCTCGACCGACTGGTTCACTGCCGTGATATCCGGAGCCGACACGCCAGTCACGCTGATCGGGCTGCTTGCAGCCGTGTTCGGCATCCGCGCTGTGTCGTTGAAGTTCGTCTGTTCGGTGCGGATGTACTGGACCACGCCGGGCCTGAGTGCGAGGTGATGGGCTGTCGAGAGCGGCACGACGAGCTGGTCGGCGGCGATGCCGGATGCGTCGTAGGTGCCGACGACGGTGACGCGCGTGATCGCCGGCGAGAGGCTGCCGCCAAGCGTGAGGGTGTCACCGACGTCGACGCCGAGCGTTTGGGCGAGATCAGCACCGATGACGGCTTCAGTCGACCCGTTCGGTGTCGTCCCCTCCGTGAGGGTGGCGTTTGTCACCGACGCGAACGCCGAATAGTTCGCCCCAAGTGCGAGAAACGGCTGGCCGTCGATGGTCTGGGGGAGCAAGATCTCGGGGCTCGCAGCGATCCCCTTCGACCGTAACACTGTCGCGTACCCTGTATCCATCCGACTGTTGAGCACGTGGGCGGCGTCGGCCTCAGAAATGGTGGCCTCTCCAGGACTCGACAGGGGTGCGATCGCGCCCGCAAAGGAGAGGACGAGAATCACGACGACCGCAAAGACAGCCAGCGTCAGCGTTGTCGGCACGATCGCTCGTGGGTCAAGCAGTGTCGGTGTCAGTGCTGTGCGGAGGCGGGCGAATCGAGAGCGATCGTTTGTGCTCGTCGGTTGAGCGGTCGCAGTGAGTCGTGCCGGTGACCGAGTCGCGGCGGACCGGGCCGCGAGAGTCCCGGCGGCGACACCTGCGACAACGAGGACGGTAAGCATGACCCCGAGGATGCCGAGGGCAAGCGGCGTCAGTTCGGGTGTGAGCGAGATCGGGAGGCCGATATAGGTGGCGGCGTTGACGACAGCGTTCGTGACGACGACCCCGATCGCGAAGCCGAGCGCGACGCCGACGGTAACGATGAGGCCGGCTCGAAGGCCGAAGAGGGTGAGGACGCGCCGCGGGGTGCCACCAGTCGACCGGATGATCTTGATCGTTTCGAGACGGTCCCGGACGGACATCCGGAGGACGTTGTAGACGACAACGACGATCAGGAGGGCACTGCCGACCGTGGCTGCAAGCAGCGCGATCAGCATCTCGCGCATGCCCGCAAACAGGAAGACGAGCGCCGAGAGGATCGGCGTCCCATTCTGGGGGACCGAGAGCAAGCCGCTGGCGTTCTGTCCGGGATGAATCACGAAGGCACTGGTGTTCTGAGTGCCGAGCGTACGAACTGTCGACGCGTTCGCAACGTACCAGTCACTGGGGAACAGCGAGTCGTTCGCCGCGTGGGACTGGATTTCGAGCGTTGTCGTCGTTCCGTTTGACAGGCGAAAGCGCTGGCGCGTCGTGGTTGTCACTGGACCCCGGATCGTTTGATTCGGCGACGGAATCGTCGCGCGTCGCCACCCGACGGATGCATCGGCGATCTGTGTGGGGGCGTTCGGTGGGACTCCGATGAAACGGGCCGTGCTGCCGTTCGGCCGCATGAGAGTCGCCGTCGGGAGGGTGATCTCCTCGTCGGTTGTGTTGGCACTCGCGGCCGCGAACGAGTTGTGGTGCGTGACGGTTGTGGTGGTATCGAGCTCGCCCGCGATCGTGGCGGTCTGTGCGCCCGCGGCGGTCAGTAAGAGCGTGCTCCCAACGAGGAAGGCGGTCGTAACGGCAACCACGAGGACGGTGAGGCGATCGCGGCGTGACCAGCGGGTGAGCAACGCACGGGTGTAGCCTGATTGCTCCGCTGGCATTGATTGCCTCTCCGTTTTCGGGAGGAGGATATACTTTTGGCGGTTATGGGGCGGAGCGGCAGGCGCAATGCCCATCTGCAACGAACGCAGGGCGTCCGATGTACTCGGTCACACAAGTGAGTAGAAACGAGGAGAGGGGGAAGGGGGGAGGGGGAAGAATGTCAACGGGTGCGGTAGTGTCGGAAGAGCTGATTGATCTTCTGCCGTCCGGGTGCGCCGTCCTCGATCCAAACGACGTACGCAACGGTAAGCGCCACAACGCCGATCATCACTTTCGGCGTCATCTCGAGAGACCGGAAATGGCTCAGGAAAGTCCCTTCGTCGCCGAACGGTGGCGGAGGGAGGAGTGGCCACCCGAGATACGAGAGATACGCATACCGGCCCGACAGGAGTGCCTGATAGCCATCGCCGACGAGATGGGAAGCGTAGCCAACCACGAACGCGATCGTTCGCTGGGGCCGATCCTGCCGGCGGTAGTACCACCACGCCAGTCCTCCGAAACAGCAGAGTGCGAACACCGAGTGTGCGAGGGAGCGACCGCTTGGGAGCACGCTGAACGTCCAAGCGAGCGGTTTGTCGATGAGATCGGGCAGTTGGGTTCCGAGAACGACGAGTCCGACCGTCGTGGCGTCGAACGGTTCAATCGACCACAGTCGGGCGCACGCCGAATACAGCAAATAACCAACAGCGAGATGCCCCCAGGGCCACATACGAGAACGGTGTGTGAGCACGCCCTATTCGCATTGGGATTTGGGGTGGAACCCTGTCTTCCGCGCGGGCTCGCTGATTCGAGGGGATGAAAGAGACATCGGCGCACTCACCACTTTGTTGTCGTGTGGATCATAGAACATCTCAAGACGAGCACAAGGAAAGTTTGATGAGCGATGCAAAATACTAAGACACATTGCGAAAGACATTACGAGCAACACATGCCACGCAAACATGTTCTCAATCAAATCCCTGGAAAGATCAGATAGTGTGGTCAATCAATTGAGACGCGCTTCGAATTTAGAGGGGTGCAGCCGTCCACAATCGACCACCAAGTCTGCTATGGAGAGATTGAGGTGACCTACCACACGACTAAAGTCGTGGGCTTCCCCCCGCACCGCACCGGTTCCGCACCGCACCGGGGTGGGGTTTCGGCTCACGACCGAAGAGCGTCGTTTGGGCTGTCGTCAGGACATTCCGCCTCGTTCCCTTCGAGGCGGTGGCGCGACAACGGTCGCGCACCGCCGACGTTTCTTTCGCACCCGGAGACGGGAGTTCCGAATCCGTCGGTGGGTCTTTCCTTGTGGATGGGTGCGAACCTTCCGTCGGCCCGGTGGCGTCGGCACAGACCATTTAATTACGGGTGTTCTCTCGGTCAGTCGGCCCGACGGCGTACCGTCGGACCGCGTGGGAGTTTGCGCCCATCCTTCCGTTCATCGTTCCCCGTTGTGGGGCCGGGTCACGTGCGGCCCGCCACGAAAGACATGTTTAGCCTTCCGAGGACTATGCTAAAACAGGAGCTACAGGGCGTTAAGCCTTACGAAACCGCCGAATCGGGTAGCGCAGACACAAGCGGTTGCGGAGGACTGCGCGCTCCTTCCACGAGTATACTCGTGGGTTTCCGCGCTGGGAGAGCTACGGTATGAGCACGGAACAGGAAGAATCAGTCATACCGAGGAACAAAGCCCAGTCAGTAGAGTCGGCAAAGACGACTACGACCGATCCAAGCGAGTACCTGCTTGAGTACGACAGTGACGAACAGCCGGTCTTGAGCGTCGTCATGCCGACCCTGAACGAAGAACGCGGCGTCGCCGAGTGTATCGGCCGTATCAAAAACGCGCTTGATGAACTCGGCGTCACCGGCGAAATCATTATTAGCGACAGCTCGACCGATCGCACCCCGGAGATCGCCGCCGCGAACGGGGCTCATGTCGTAACGCCGGATCAGGAGGGGTACGGGTATGCGTATCAGTACGCTTTCGAGCGCGCTCGCGGCGAGTATATCGCGATTGGGGATGCCGATACCACCTACGACTTCGAGGAGCTGCCGAAGCTCTACGAGCTGGTGGCGAGCGGTGAGGCCGACATGGCGATGGGGTCGCGACTGGACGGCGAGATCAAAGCGGGATCGATGCCCGCACTCCATCAGTACGTCGGCAATCCCCTGTTGACACGATTCCTGAACGCCTTCTACGATGCTGGCGTCAGCGACGCCCACAGCGGCATGCGCGTGATCAGTCGGGAGGCGCTCGACGCGCTTGAGTGTTCGACGACCGGCATGGAGTTCGCCAGTGAGATGATCATGGAGGCCGGGGCCTCGGGGTTGACGATCGCCGAGGAGCCAATTACCTACCACGAGCGCGAGGGCGAGGCGACGCTGAGTAGTTTCCGGGACGGCTGGCGGCACGTTCGCTTCATGTTGGTGAACGCGCCCGGGTATCTGTTCTCGCTGCCCGGTGTCATGCTCGGTGGCCTCGGGGTGGGGATTATGGCGTTCATTCTGGCCGGGCTTCGAGTAAATGGCGTCCGCTTGGGGGTGCACTCGATGGTGCTCGGAAGTTTGCTGACGATCGTCGGCTATCAGGTCACCACTCTCGGGGTGTTCGCGACAGTAGCGTCTGATCCGGTAAGTAGTGCAGACGACCATGTCTCGGGATGGATTCGACGGCATCTCCGGCTGGGCCAGGGTGCCACTATTGGGGTGGTGTTGGTTGCTGCCGGCACGGTCTATGGACTGACACTCCTCGGACAGTGGGCTGCGAGCGGGTTCACCACGCTGCCGTTCGTGATGCAAGACATGCTCGCGTTTACGGCTGTGGTACTCGGCTTGCAGACGCTGTTTTCGGCGTTCTTCATGAGTACGATCGCCGAATCCTGAGCGTAGTCGATCAATGTTCTCCGGAGAGTCCGTGATGCAGGCTGAGAAACGCTTTCTCGACTCTGTACGTAATACGCTCGTATTCCGATACAGGCACAAGCGACGGAGCCGAGCGGGAGAAGCCGACCATCAACATCCGTGACGGAGTCGTTCCTCGACAACATCGACGCAACGTGGCACAAGGAGGGGTACAACAACCAGAGCGAGTTCATCCGCGACGCCCTTCGAGATGCGGTCAAGCATCCGAACCTGACGCGCGAGGCGTGGAAGGAGATCGCTGTCGTCGAACACGCGCGCCGCACCAGCGAGAGCGAGACGTTCTCTCGCAACGACATCCTCGCCGATGAGTGACGAGTAGGCATGACATTCTGGTCGCCCGCAAAACGCGCCGACGACGACCTTGACGAGCACGCACAGGACCGCATCACTGACAAACTCGACGAGATCGTGAACGACCAGTGGCGCGGTCCCGACGACTATCTCGAACCGCTGACCGGCGTTCCGCACTCGAAGCTCCGGGTAGGGTAGTTCCGTCTCGGGGCAGACTGCGCTCACGACGCGAAGATCCTCGACATTTACACTATCGAACGGCGTGGTGGGGCGTACAAGCCGGTGACGACTGAGTTGACATCCTCCACTACATCGAGCAGTACCGGGACGGTCCCTGCCGGGAGTGTCGGTGGGCCTCCACCCGAACGCGCACAGCGCGCGAGCACGTCCATCCGCCACCCGACGCGGTGACGCCCGGCAGCGATGCATCGTTTTCGCGCAGCTGGCGTAACCTGGTTGCGGACGTGTTTCGAGAACTGTATACACGTTTGAGCCCTCCATGCCAAGAATGACCTCACGAAACACGACTACTGTGTGTTTTACTTCACAGTATTTCCCTCAATGAATGCGAGAAGAGATACCGAAAATAACAAACGTACTTTGTACGCTCACTCTCTATGGTATGGAGAGACTATCGACGGCTAACTATTTTCCGCACAGCTCTCTGGATTGGTTTTATTGTAATTATGACGTTCCTTTTGATAACGAACTCTAGTCTCTTGATTGGAGCTGTTACTGGCGACACTGCAAACAGATTTGAGCAATCAGCATCAATCCCTAATCAGGAACGAGACACACTTGCCGAAGAACGCAATGGAACAACCGTTTTCTCCTCCCATCTTGGAGAGGGTCAACTTACTGCCATCAATCGGCAAGGTCGGCTACAGTATTACAACGATACTTACGATGGATACTGGGATATTGACCCCATTTCTGGAGAGAAGGATATAATACTGTATTCCGCAACAAAGGTGGTTGATTGCCAATTCCAGAATTGTCTGCGCCAAGTAATAGAGACAGTAAACCTCACCAGCGGTGACACCCATCGTCTATATACCCGACTGTATCGGAACAGCGAAGGGAACCAGTGGCATGATGTAGATCGTATCGGTCCGAGAACACTATTGGTGGCAGACATGGCCGAAAGTCGGGTCTTCAAGCTCAATACCAGTACTGAGAAGATAATATGGCAGTGGGACGCTCAATCAATTTATAGCACCACTAATGGTGGGGATTTCCCCCGAGATTGGACCCATCTGAATGATGTAGAAGAGGTCCGGAACGGGACAATCATGGTAAGTATCCGGAATTTCGATGAGGTGGTTTTCATTCGTCCTAATGGCACTCTAGCGAAAGATTGGACGCTCGGAGAGTCTGGATCGCATGATATTCTGTATGAACAACACAATCCCGATTACATCCCCAAATCGCGCGGTGGCCCTGCTGTCGTTGTCGCGGATTCAGAGAACAATCGAATTGTTGAGTATCAGAGAACGGCAAACGGGTCATGGAGTCGGAGCTGGAGCTGGCGAGATGCGCAATTGTCTTGGGCCCGCGACGCTGACCGATTACCATCAGGGAACACACTCATCTCGGACTCGCACGGTGGAAGAGTTTTTGAGGTTGCTCCTAATGATTCCATTGTTTGGTCGTTATCAGTTCCTTCAGTTTATGAATCAGAGCGGCTGAGTACAAGAGATGAGAGTGGAGGTGGTCCTTCAGCCAATTCAGCGGATCTACGTTCTCAAACTACAAGCCTCAACGAAAGCCTCTCCATACGACAACGTATCGGGGATGGCCTCAAATCAGTGTTCCCGGCAAAAATTGTCCATGGGGTCAATACAGTAACCCCCGATAGAATCCTCTTTGCAGAGACAGTTGTCTTCGCGCTCGGGATTCTGATTGGTCTCGCTCTACTGATTGTGGAACTCTATGCGAGAGATTATGGAGTGCGAAACCCTATTTCAAAAGATATATGAAATACATTTGAGTGATATCAACATCTCCTCCAGCAAGAACGAGATAGAACAGTCATGACAAAATTCAAATTGCAAGTGCTATAAGAGGTACGTCGTTCCAAAGAACAGAGAGAAGGTATAGTCATTCCTACAGAGTGGACATCGACGAATACATAGCCAGATGGCTACAGCATATTGGCGTGAAATGACGTGAACCTCGGTCGAAAGCTTTCTACAGACGTACTTGTCACGACGATCTTTGACTTTGCGACGAGACTCCGTGGAATCGTCTTCATTCCCGTAATCAGCGGCATACTGAGCGTTGCCGCATACGGTGCGTACGCTCAGTTGCTCGCTATTGCGTCTCTGCTTGCGATCGTATTCGAACTGGGTCTCCACGGATCGCTCGTTCGATATGCTCAGGACGATGGCAATACGGCTGAACTCTACTATTCGCTCACTACCTTTGCGGTCGTAGTCGGTGTGGGAGTCGCAACCGTTCTCTATACAGTAGCGACTCCACTATCCCGTCTCGTACTCGGAGGGGTCGAATATGCAGTGGTGTTCCGAATCGGAGCGGTGCTTGTGCCACTTCGAATTTGGGGGAATATGGCAGGAAACTACTTCCGCTCCGAGATGCAAATCAAATTCTTCTCCGGACTCAGGACAGCGCGTGCGTACCTCAGTATCGTTGGCGTACTGGTCGTGCTTCTCCTTCTCCACTATGGACTTCCGGGCGTCATCAGCGTGGTTGTAGGTGCTGAGTTCCTGTATGTGCTCTTCCTCCAGAGCATCATTACTCGTCGTCTCGGAATTGTTCGTCCATCCTTCGAGGACTTCACAAGATATCTTCGCTACTCAATCCCTCTCGCAGTATCAATTATTGCTGGAAATCTCTCCTCACGAGCGGACAGAATACTCATTGGGTATTTTCTTGGTGCATCCGCAGTCGGTATATATTCAATTGTTTACCAATTTGCGACAGTGCTCGGACTGCTCGCCCAACCTATAACGACCGCCTATTTTCCAGAATTCAGCCGCCTAATAGAGGAAGGACGGACGGATGAGTGTTTAGCATATCTTGAAGCCGGCATCCGCTACTTCACAACCATCGGTCTGCCTGCTATTGCAGGATTGTATCTTGTTGGACCAGAGATCATTGAATCGTTGTCAACAGAGGCAACCGGTGAAGCCTCAATCACCATCCTACCTATTATCGCCTCTGGGATTTTTCTTTTTGGATTAGATGAGATTTATGGAATTATTTTCATCGCATCAGAGCGTACGGAGATATTAACATTCACCAGAGGTGTAGCCGCAATTTCGAACGTGATACTGAATTTGATTATGATACCCCAGTTCGGAATTCTTGGGGCAGCTATTGCAACGATGATGTCGTACGGAGTAGGACTGATGATACTCATACACAAATTGAAGGGCTATTTCACTGTAAGCATAGATTATTACTTCATGGGAAAATGCGGAGTCGCATCAATAAGTATGGCATCAATTTTCACTATTTTGAATTCGAATATAGTCCTGACAATAGCGACTGCTCCGCTTTTCTACTTCGCTATCCTATTCGTCTTCCGGGGGTATACCTATGATGAAGTGAAACGAGTGAAGAATGAGTTGGTGAATACATAGCGATATTGCGTGTCTGGAGTTGTTTTGCAGTAGCGTCGGAGTGTTCTCAGAGAACAGTATCGTATAGGTGCTCATACTGCTCAGCAATAGATTCCCATGAATATTGAGAGATACTTTCCCGCGGTTCGAAACGCCCTCGTTCGGTCTGGATACCCTCCAAAGCATCCAGCCACTCGTCGAGATCGAGTGAACCGCACAGAATTCCGTTCCGACCTGTCTCGATGAGTGAGGGAAGATTACCGCTATCGAGTCCGACGACAGGCGTACCACTGGCCATCGACTCGATCACGACCATGCCAAATCCTTCGTGCTCGTACGGACACAGCGTCGCGGTCGCATTCGCGTAGAGATCGGCAAGTTCTTCGTAATCGAGTTTCGGAACGAGTTCGACATTGTCGAGCGACTGGGCCGTATCGACGATTTCGCTTTCAAGTGGTCCGGAGCCACGTATCTTGAAGGTTGCCTCGGGGCGTTTTCGGGCCAGTTGAAGCACCTGCTCCGGATGTTTTCTTTCTACGAGACGTCCGACAAATACGAACCTCTGTTCGGCGGGTGACGCTACCGGTTCGAAGGCATCCATATCGACGCCGTTGGGAATGACTGTTATCGGTTCATCGATGTCAAGTGTATCTAGCGCCCACTGTTTCACGTATTTGCTAACGGCCGTCACGTGGTCGGCGTGAGTAGCGAGGCGGCGCTCACGTTTGACGATCTTTGGCTTGTTCGGAGCAGCATGGAGAGTATGGACGTGTTTTGCCCCTCGGACTGTAGTTAGCCACGCGAGATAGTCACGGTTTCGAGGACCGGTGTGAACAATATCATATTTCTTCCCGTACGTCTGTATTACGTCGGCAATATCCCGCGCACCAATTTGGTCTGGAACGACAACTGTTTTGTCAACCCCCTCTGCTACCTGATCGCCGAATGCTGTAACATGGTATTCCAGTAATTCGTTTGTCACTTCTCGGTGTATCGTCGAAATCGGTCCTTGAAGACCAATCCGGCAAGTATAGAGAATCGACGAGGGCGCCATTATCATGTCCTGTGCTCGTTGCACGAATTATTCTTCTGGTAGCTGAAGCCGAGACTGTAGTGTCCGCCAAAGATTTCGTCGGCGCTATCTGCCTGACGATCAACCAGGTGAGATGAAACTTGCTCAGGATGACGCCACCCGAATCTGTCAGCGAGTTGTTGACCACGGCATGGATACAGGGTTGGTTGCTGAGCAATTCGAGATCAGTCGGCGACGAGTCCAGCAACTCGCCAAAGAATACCGCGAGAGCGGTGAGATTCCACATCTGGAAACACCCGGACGCAGACCCTACGCAGAGCATCCCGACGACCTCGAAGACCGGATACTCGACCTACGCCAGCGCCTCCGCGCTGGCGCAGTCGTCATCGCCCATGTACTCCGCGTCAGAGACGGCCTCTCGATCGCCAATAACCACGTCCATGAAATTCTCCAGGAGCACGACCACGTGACCGAGAATCCAAACAAGCAGGGCCGCAAGCGGCCGTGGGTTCGTTTCGAGCGCGAGAATGCGGCAGTGACGGTCCATATGGATTGGTACCACAACGACCGCGGACAGCAGGTGCTGGCAGTCGAAGACGACGCCTCGCGGCGCGTCTTCGACATGATCGAGACTGACAGCAGTTCGGCGAGCCAAGCCGTCGAACTCCTCGAAAGCGTTGACGAGGAGTTCGACAGTCCGGTCCCGATCTTGGAGGTCATCACCGACCACGGTTCGGAATTCGTCAACCCCCGCCAGGATGATCGGCCATGTCTCGATCACGAGTTCGAACGCTTTCTTCACAACAATGACATCGAGCACACGCTCTGCAAAGTCGGGCGACCGCAGTCGAACGGGAAGATCGAGCGGTTCTTCCAGACCTATGAAAAACACCGCCAGCGGTTCGGAACTCTCTCCGAGTTCCTCACCTTCTACAACGAGGAGCGACCGCACATGAGCCTCGACTGGGACAGGCTGGAAACGCCAGCCGAGGCATTCAAGCGGTTGGTGCCATCGCCAGCGGAGGGCGGTGGCGACTTGCTCGCAACCGAGGTGACTGTCGATGGATGATCGACGAAATCTTTACCGGACAGCACATAGCTGAAGCCGAGACAGACCCCTTGAAAAGCGAATTACTTTGTGAGACCGGTTTTGAGCGATGGTATATCTCGTGAAAAATCACGAGGTTGTTCGAATCGGTATGGTTTCATTCGACGTATCCGAGGTCTTCTAGCCGTGCTTTGGCCTCGGTATCGAGTTCTCCGGCGAGTGGCGGAATTTCTGATGGTTTAACTTGCACGTTCACCGCGAGTTCTCGAAGTTTGGCTGGGCTTTCGGTCGCGTCGAGCGGCAGGTGCTCTGTGGGGTCCGCGCGAAGGTCGTAGGTGACACCCTCGCCGTTGAACGGTTCGACGGCGCTCGCAAGCTGATGGTCACGGTATAGCGGCTCTCCAAAGTGCCGGATGAACTTGTGGCGAGCGGTCCGTGCTGTGACCGTGTGGCCGCGATGGCTAACCGAATCGGAGAGCGCGATGGCGCGGTCCTCGTCGTCGAGGTGCGAGGAGCGCCCGCTCGTCGCCGGGAGTGGACCGCGCTCGATGTCTGTGAGGTCGGCGAGCAGTTCGTGCAACCACGCCAGCGAGAACGGTGCGTCGAACCGCCCGGCGGTCTCGTCGGGCGTTCGGACGAGAAACGGGACGTGGAGCAGTTCGTCGAACAGGTTGTGGTACTGGTGGGCGTAGACGCCGCGCTCGAACAGGGCTTCGCCGTGGTCTGCAGTAACGACGAGAATCGTTTCGTCCCAGACGCCCTCCTCTTGCAGATAGTCGACGACGCGAGCGATCTGTGCGTCGACATAGCGCAGCGCGCTGTCGTACATCGTCTCGTAGGCCGGCGTATGTTGGTTCGTCATGCGGCCCGCGTCGGCGAGCAGATGCCGCGCGGTCGCGTCGCTCCACGCCAACCCGCCCTCACGTATCGAAACGGGATGCAGCGGTGCGTGGAGGTCCATCAGATGCGTCCACGCGAAGAACGGTTGGTCCCGGTCCCATACGTCGAGTTCGTCGAGCAGGATGTCAACGACTACCTCGCCGCGCGTCGTGGGCCAGTCGGTCCGAAACTGCTGGTAACGATAGAGGGCGTACAGCGCCGAGGAGAGAGCAGTGTTCTCCATCGACCGCGTTCGGTCACGCACCGAGCGAAGGACAGAACTCGCCCGCTCGCGGAGCGGTCCCGCCGATCCCGGCGGATTGCCGATTTCGGTCTCGGTGTCCTCGGTGCGGAGGTTTCGAAAGCTGTCGAAGCCCGTGTCGAAGTTCCGCTCAGTCGTCAGCTGTGGGTTCGATATCGTTGCAATGGTTTCCCAGCCGGCATCCCGGAAGTGCGACGCGAGCGTTTCGGCATCGTTCGGAATCGCTGTCCAGTCGACATCGGAGTAGTAGGCGCTGTTGTAGCCGTGCAGGCCCGCGAGAAATCCAGGGACCGATTCGGGCGTGTACGGACCGGTCGCAACCGCAGTGTCGAAGACGAGCGACGACCGAGCCAGTTCGGTGAGTGTGGGCGTGGTCGGTCTCGTGTACCCGTTGAATCCGCAGTGGTCGTATCGGAGGCAGTCAACGGTGAGTAACACGATATTTGGTCTTGGCATAATGGGTCAGCGGATGCTTGTGTTATCAGAGTGTCGATCAATACCGATATGGGAACTACAAGACGGTCCCGGCTGAGGGGCAGCTATACGCCTACTGTGCTATTCGTCCCGCGGCACTTAGTCCGTGAATAGTGTTGCGCTCCGCCATTTGCATAGATGCGATTGTAGTGCCCGTCAAGGGCCGGCTGGGGGTTCCATGTGAGCTGCCACGGTCCCTGAAATCGATAGACAGCGATCTGGCGGTAGAGTACGTTCGGATGGCAATCGCTGATCAGCGTTGCGTTGTAGAGGGACTCAGTTAGTGGTGCGTACGTATTCGCACGTCCAGAAAGTGCTCCGGTGGCGGCCACTTGTTGATCTGGAAACGGCCTCTCGTGGGCGTAGTACGGTCCTGCCACGGAATCATCTAAGTGCTGGTATCCGAACTCCTTCGCGGTGACCTCTTCCGAGGTGAGATACATCCGCGGCGCACCGGGGAAATCTGGTGCGGCCCCGACTGCGACGACCTGTGTAACGATGACAAACACGAGGATTCCCACGGTCGCCACCGACAGCGCACGAGAGAGAAGTTGCTGGGACCGATTCGACTGCCGGACGAACGCAGCGGCGATGATTGCAGCGAGAAACGGCTCGATGAACAGCGTCACACGAGTGTATATGAATTCGCTGGGAACTATTATCGTAATCGGAAACAACAAGAACAGTATCGCGGTGACGGCGAGCAACGTTTGCACGGAACGCTTACTGCGGTTCGTGTATGCGAGAATCAACCATGCAACTGCACCTATAACCAGCAGGGCAAGAGCGTGGAGGTTCTGGAGCAGGATACCGACGACCTGTGGATATGGACTGACAGCCGCAGTAGGATTCATCAGTGCCGGAGATATCTTCGGCGGTCCGCTCCCAAGCAGCGCTCCCAATTTTATCACTACAGAGTCGAAGAAGTCGGCAATATACGTCCATTGAACGAACAACATCATCGAGGCAATTCCGAACAGTATCCAAAGTCGGTACTCACCACGTTCATCCAATCCCAGTCGTCGGGCTATCGGTTTCGGGAAGAGGAACAGGATGGCGAACGTGCCGACGAACAGAACGACGACCAGCATCGGAAGTTTGTGTGTGAGCGACAGCGAGAGCAGAAACGCCACGAACAGCACCGAAAAGCGATAGCCACGGCGGGGTGCAGAGATAGAGCGAATGGTCACAACAACGAGCAGACACAGAAACAGCGTTGCAAGCATCTGAGGAATCGGCCAGTAGCTGAGTTTGACGCCTTGAGTTGCCACGGCTCCGATGAGACTCGCAGTAATTCCTACCCGAACTACCTGTTCTTCTGTAAAATAAACAACTATAGCATAGATCGACAGCGGAATCAGTATGCCTGTTAGCAGTGGAGTGATAATCATCGCCGTTCGTACTGGGAGGCCAGAGATAATCGAAAACAATCCATTCAAAAGCGGGAAGAATGGAGCGTTCTGATAGAACCCAACGTCCATTGCTTCGATTGAGCCGGCTGCGACCAACTGGTTGATCCAGACCGCATACTGGTCGGGGTCTAGCCCAATCATACTGGCGGGAAAGACGAACGTATAGGTCCGATAAAACACCGCAATCCCGATTACGAACACGAGAGCAGGTCCGTCTGGTGGTGATTCTTGGTCCGGTTGCCAGAGAACACCACTGAGCACTACGAGTACCGCGACACCGACTGAAACTGGAATCCACGGCCAGAGCGATTCGGCGATGTGGCTTCCGAAAACACCCGTCGAGATCGATAGGAGGGCGATAATCGCTGCCGCTTTGAGTCGTCGCATAGCCGTGAGTATGCTACCGTATCGTGGTGTGTTCAAGAGTGTTCATACTCAGCCAGTGATTCTACGAGGCCGTTCAATATATCCGATTGATACTGGGTCGTGAAATACTTCCCGTTCAGCCACTCGTCGGACCAATCTCGCGCGAGAATCGTGGCAGCCATCTCGGCCGGCGTCTCGACGATGTTCGGCGTCAGAAACGCGATGTCGCCCGCAGGACGCGAAACCACCGGCACGCCGCAGTTCATCGCTTCGAGAAGTACGAGCGGTATTCCCTCGTACGGTGACGGATGCACGTACACGTCCGCCGCTTTGTAATAGCGATGAATCTCCGCATGCGGGACGTAGCCCGGCGGCCGAACCACCTCCTCAGAAAATCTCTCGGCAAGCTTCTCGCGGTACGGACCACTCCCCGCGAGCACGAACAGGACATCGCGTTCGCTCACAACGCGCTCGATGACTGCCGCGAGAAAGTCCATCCCTTTCAATCGAGAGAGTCGCCCGACGAACAGGGCGATGTCCTTGTCCGTTGGGAGGTCGAGTTCTCGCCGACAGGCCGCTTTGTCCTCGGGTGGGGAGAACTGTTCGTCCAGTTCGCCGGGTGGTGGAATGGTCACGATGTCCTCGGTGTCCATCCCACGGGAGGACGCTTGCGCGGCCCCGTAGGGACCAAAGACGATCATCGCATCCGAAAGCTGCAGCGGAATCCGACCGAGAACGTTGTCGAGGAGGAAGATTCCCGTCTTCTTCACCCCGGAGTGGCCCTGATATTCCTGAAACACGTCACCGGCGAGTCGGGTGATGGTCGGAACACCTGCACGATGTCCCGCCAGCGCCACTCCCGGTGCGTGTGTCTGGTACTTCCAAACCTGAAAGAGGACATCCGGGGACCGCCGACGGATGTACTCACGAGAGTCGCGGTACGTCGCCAGAATCCGCGTGTAGGGCGTTCGTGGTGAACGCGATGTGGTCGATATCCGGGTATAGTAGTCCCGTACCGACTCGGGAAGCGATGCAGTACCGAAGACATCGAGTTTGTGATCGGAGAGACAGCGGCCCACGCCGCCGAGGACTTCGGTGACGTTGTCAGTTGGATTGTCGGCGGTACCCAGATAGACGCCGATTCGCATGTCACACACCTCCAATCATGGTATCACGAGTAGTGTGTTCCTCGAACGCACCGAGGAGTCCGTTCGTATACCGTTCCATCGAAAAGCGCTCCAGCGTCTCGGTATCGAGACCATCGGATGACTCGATGGTCGTTTCGGAGATGAGTCGCGGGAACTCGTCGAGCGAACCGACGTGTAGCTGTGGATGGTCGACTGCTGGTACTGCTCCGACAGGTCTTGCGAACACCGTCGTATTGAGTGCCAGTGCCTCGAAGACGACAGCCCCGTACGATTCCGCGTGAGAGGGAAACACGAGTGCGTCTGCAGCCGCAATAGTTTCGAGTGCCTCCTCATGTGGGAGTAGCCCACAAATCCGTACGCGGTCCTCGACACCATACTCTCGTACCGCTTGTTTGATAGTCTCTCGCTCGTCGCCATCGCCAACGATGGCAAGCGTGTATTCCAGTGGAAGCTCCGAAAGCACCTCGATTGCGCCGACGGGATTTTTGAGCGGTGCGAGACGGCCCACGTAGACGAGCAGTTTCTCGCTCTCGTCGACACTGAAGTCGGCGCGTCGCTGGTCCCGGTCCGCCGACGACACGGCATCTGAGATTCGCTTCTGATTGAGTATCCCGTGGAGCACCGCGACAGTCCCGTCGGTGTATCGTTTGATGGTTTCCTTTACGCTCGGTGTCTGACAGAACACAGTCTGGCCCATGAAAAAGCGGAAGTTGATCCGTTCAAGCAGCAGTTGCGGGCTGAGCGACGGATCGGCATCGACCGACGGCGTGTACCCGATGAACGAGACGAGTGGCATGTCGTAGAGCATCGACAGCGCCTTGCCGACCCAGTGAGTCAGATGCGAGGCCGAGTGCAGCCCGTCGACGTCCCGGTCGCGGAGCCACCAAGACAGATAGACAAAGAACAGCACGGATGCGGCGATGCGAGTCACGACCGCGAGCGGAGAGTAAACCGGAACCGAGTCGGGTTTCACGGGAAACGGTCGCCTGATTTCGACGCCATCGACGGTCGCCGATTTGGCGAGTCCCTTTTCGTGTGGCGTGAAGACGGTGACGTCGTGACCGCGCTCGACCGCCAGCTGGCAGAATCGCCAGCGAACGTGTGCGCCGCCGCTAGTCTCGGGGTAGAACGCTTCCGAAAGGACGAGGAGATGCATTACTTCGCGTACCTTAGGCCATCGAGATTCCATCCAGCTTCGCTTCCGCTGTGTGTGCTCTTCTTGTTCCGAGTTCGAGTACCAGCGTGAGCATCGACGGCGATGTCCGGATATTTCCCGGTGAGCAGCGCCGGCACCGCCTCCCGCGTGTGCGAACTCGCACTATAGGCGTCGGTAAACCGGAGCGACTCCGCCGCGAGATCGTCAAGCACGGGCGACGTTTCCCGGTGATAGCCATAACAGGAGAGATGGCCCGCACGCAACGCGTCGGCCGACAGCACCACCACGTGCTCCCACTCACTCATTACCGAACGAACTCCGGAGGGCGTCTTAGTGTCTTTGTTTCACGGCCGACGAGTACACGGCTGGCGATGACTCTACGAGAGCATGTGCATGGAAGCGACCGGACGCAACGCAGGTGGTGCGTCAGCGATTGGTGGAGAGCTATTCCTCACTCTCAGTCTTGGTGAGCCCAAGCCATCAGTGGATTTCCTACATCAATAAATTTACTGAGAATATGTCATCCACCATCTCTCCAGACACCACCCGCAACGCACCGACGAAATCATCGAGGACCGCAACGGCGACGATCAGCAGGAGAACGGCGTCGGTCGGTCATCACTGCGACATGCGTCCGGAGCCGACCGAAAGACGGTTGCTTGCGTGCAGAGGATACCGTGACGTGAGAATTGCGTTCATCTCAAATGTCGTTCATCCCTTCGTCAAAGGAGGTGCTCAAAAGCGCATCCACGAGATCGGCACTCGACTCGCCGCCGACGGCCACGAAATTACTATCTATGGACGCCAGTTCTGGAACGGTCCCGACGAACTCGACCACGAGGGTCTCACCCTTCGCGCGGTCGCACCCGCAGCCGACCTCTACACCGATGACCGACGCTCGATCACCGAGGCGGTCGATTTCGCCGCCCGACTCGCCCGCCCGCTCCACCGTCGACTTACGGAGAACGACCACGATCTCGTCGTCGCCTCCGTCTTCCCATACTTCCCGGTGCTCGCTTCGAAACTCGCGGCACTTGGTACCGACACGCCATTAGTGACGACGTGGCACGAAGTTTGGCGTGACTACTGGGAGTCGTATCTCGGCGGCGCAGCGCCCTTCGGCAAGACAATCGAGCACGTCACCGCTCGCCTTCCTCAGCAGGCGATCGCAGTCTCGGGGATCACTGCCGACCGCCTCGCGGCCATTGGTCCCGCGCGAGAGTCTATCGACGTGGTACCAAACGGGATCGACGTCGATCAGATCCGGTCGGCACCGCTGCCTGAAACTCACGGTCGCGATTCCTACGATGTCCTGTTTGCCGGCCGACTGATCGAAGATAAAAACGTCGCGCTGCTACTCGATGCGTTCGATGCGGTCGCCGACCGGACCGACGCGACGCTTGGGATCATCGGCGATGGGCCCGAAGCCACTCGACTCCAGCAGCAGGCCCAGCGACTGGATCATACGGATCGGATCGACTTTCTCGGGTTCTTGGATGAATACGATCACGTCCTCGGACACATGCGCGCGGCGCGCGTGTTCGCCTCGCCGTCGACCCGCGAGGGGTTCGGCATCACCTGCGCTGAGGCGATGGCCGCCGACTGTACCGTGATCGCCGCTGACCACCCCGAATCCGCCGCAAGCGAAGTCCTCGGCGGTGCAGGAATGCTGGTCCAGCCTGAGCGGGCAGCGCTTGTTGAGACACTCAGGCAGGCGCTCGCTGGCGAGCGTCCGGCAAAGGATCCGCAAAAGCGTGCGGCAACGTACGACTGGGATTCGGTCGCTACCAAAGCAGAGAGAACCTACCAGAAAGCGGTTCGCTGAATGACTGAATAGATCGGCCGTCTACAACGTCTGATGTTTCATGAAGCAATGACGCTCACTACCTTGCAGCGATCCAACACAGCCGAACCAACGGTCGGCCACAGCATCATTCACTGCAAACGACCTCGCGCAGTTCTTCGAGTAGTTCCGGGTGGTGTTCGCGTAGCAGGCCTTGTATGAGCTGCGCCGAACCATCGAGTCAGTAGCTCTCGACATCGAGACCCTCGATCCGCCCGAACCCATCGACGTTCCGGGTGAGTACACGCGGGTCGGAGCTTCCAAGGGCGGTGCCGGCGATGAGAGCGTCGATGCTACCGATTTCTTCACCACGGGATCGAAGCCGCCGCTGGATGTCGACCGCACGCCGTGCCGTGTCGCGGTCGAGTGGCTCTATCACCATCGAATCGGCGACCCGTTCGTATCGCTCTTGCTTGGTGCTGCTACGGAACCCGACACCGAGTTCGTAGTCGGTGAGCACCGAGAACGCGACCGGCGTCGCAGCGTCGGACAGTTCCTCGAGTTTCGCTCTGGCGTCCGAGTGCCGGTTGATGATGTCGATGAGAAACGTCGTGTCAAGCAGCATCGATTTCGGTCAGTTCTCCTTACTGCCGTCTTCGGATGTGCTCCCAGCAGCGAATTCGCGGCGGGTCTGCTCGGTGCGTTCGTCGAACTCCTCACGAAACTTGCGTGAGCGCTCACGGAGGCGGTCAGCCTCCCTATTGCTGAGCATCCCGACAAGCTCGTAGAGTGGGTCAGCGGATCCACCGCGGGTGCGCTCCTCGTCGCTGAGCCACCAGACGACTGACCGTCCGCCGACCTTCTTTCGCTCGACGCTTCCTTGCTTGTGCAACTCATTGAGTTTCTTACGAGCGGCGTCCGTCGAGCATCCCAGCACCTCACCGACCTCGCGCGCTGATACCGTGGGATCTGGATGAGTCGCCACGGCATCGAGCACCCGCTCGGGGGTGACCGTCTCGACGTACTCACCCGTTTCCGTACGCTCCCGGTCTGACATACTCCGGCCTACGCATTCGACTGCCGTAAGTCTATCCCTACGAGCGGATAGGAAAACGTTTATTACCCATCCCCTCGTGGCGATAGGTAGAGACAAGCCGGCCCCTTGGGGCGTTCTCGACGGAGAGAATGCCCGCGCGTTGCAGCGCGCGGGCTGGCTGTCTTGTAGGACCGACAGCCATGCGCACTACAAGCCTAAGCGGTCAAAACGGTGTCGCACCGATAGCGAAAGCAACCACGGACGAGAGCGGTGGTGAGCAGCGATGAGCGACGAGTGCTGCCCGAGTTGCGGATCAGGATTCTACGGCTACTTTGCCCGGCATCACGGCAAGTACTGTCCTCACTGTGGACGCGGAGGCAGCCGATGAGCGTCGAGACACACCGCTTGATCACCGTGCCTATCGAACGCGCTGTCACCGGAGCCACGATCAGCGATGGTGAGCACGCGCTCTGTGGACGCTGTAGGCGGTCGATTGGCGAAGGGTCGCCGGTGAGTGTCTATGCGTACTCGATGTCCGACGAGCACGATATCACGGTCGCGCGGATCAACTGTAGCGATTGTGCGCCCGATACCATCGTCCATCCGACGCTCGGTGGCACCGAGTGGCTGGTACGTGGGACTCTCGGGCTGCGAAGTGATGTCGCGCGGCAGTCGCATCAGCTCGTGTTCGTCCCCAGCGAAGGTGCAATCGACATGGCACCACCAACTGTCGGCTCGGGTAGCCAGGAGCATCAATACCAACAGCAATCGTAAGAATCGGCAATCAGCAGGGGATTGGAGCTGTTCAGTAGTTGTGTTCATTGGTTGTGTTCAGCAAGTACATTCACAATATGCTGCAGGAGCCAGAAAATCCAGCACGGGCGACGAATCGGAAGCATACGCCGACGTATACGCTGTTCCAGATCGACCCATGAGTCACTGAACACTGTCCAGATTGCCGTGCGTGGCCTCCAATACCAGTGCTGGGACTGTTCCAGCGAGCTTGCTTCGAATTCCGAAGCGGTGAACACCGACCTCCGATGAGCGAATACGTTCTTGAAGGAATCGGGATAACCCGAAAGCTAATGCTTCCGACGAGAGGGGTCTCGGAAGGCGATGAGCAGCGTGAGAGCGTCTGGAGAGGTGGGCGTGGGCGATATGCCGCTACCAGTCGGCGGTTCGGGTATTAGGACAGGGAATAGCTAGACTTGACTCGGAAATTCTTCATTACATCCCGGGTAGTTCTGGCAAATGGGGGTATCATTACCCTTTGACAATATTCGGAGACAGCAGCGTTGTTCCGATAGGAGCGCATTGGACAACGAAATGGACGCGCGGGATGTCGTCGAACATTTCGTCACCTCGGAGAATCGAGTGCATCTCTTGCGCATATTGCGCGAGGGACCAGCGTCGCAAAGCGACCTAAGCGATTGCTGTTCTATGTCATTGCCGACAGTCTCACGCCGGTGCGATGATTTAGAGGAGCGTGGCTGGGTGCAAATCCACGCTGATCAATACAAATTGACTGGAGCTGGCGCAATTGTACTGCGTACATACGACAACGCGGTTGAAACCGTCGGTCGCAATGGTCATAACGATCTTGATTATCTTGCTGGGAGCGAAAACAGAGTGCGATTCTTACGAGCTCTACAAGATGGCCCAACCGAAGAAGCCGAGCTAAAGGACGACTTATCGAAGTCGACGGTTCAACGGCACAAAGATGGACTCTCGGAACGTGGATTCATCAATTGGTACGGAAGCGATTGCAGATTGACTGTTTCGGGCGAACATGCGCTGAATGTATACGACTCTTTATTAAGAACCATCGAACAGGTAGAGGACAAAAATTCATTTCTTCGCAATATCGGTGTCAGATGTGCTGGACTGCCGGCTGAAACCCTCAGTGAAGCAGAGGTGGTCTATAACTCATACAGTCATCCTGTGAGAATAGCAGATAGGTTCCGTGAGCGAGTAGAGAGGGGCTTCGATCACTGCTGGGTGCTCTCGTCACGCTATACTGAAGCCGACGTAGCAGCTGTTCACCGAGCTATCGATGATGGCGCGAAACTTACTGTTATGAGTCCTCTGCCCTCCCACGATGTTCTACCGACTGATTCAACGGAACTAAAATATATGAGACGGGGCATCAACCGCAATGCGATAGACTGGCGGATTTACCCCAACGAACTCCCAATCAACATGGTAGTTTTTGACGCCAATGAGGTGATGTTAATCACTACGGATCAACCCGGAGAGGAACAGCAGGTTCAAGCAATGCTCAGATCAGAGAACGACGAATTGGTCACATGGGCGCTTAATCTACTTGAATCATACCACAATGAATCAAAGCCGCCGTTAACGTATCTTTATACGCGTCTTCGGAACGCTGGGGTGAACGAAGTATTATCCTACATCGATATCCTGCCGAAACCCATCACAGGGTCCGGATAGTCACCGGTCGGGAACTGGCGCTTCGTCGATATCACGAAGTGATTCTGAAAACATGTATTGTTGACGACTATAGTGACAAAGAGGTTCATCTTTCGTAGGTGAGAGATCAATAGCGTCAAACAACGTATTGGTATGGATAGTGGCTACTGCTTGTTGCAGTGACCATGGATCCTTGTCAATGGTTGCCTCTAAGATCGCATCCTGTGTAGTCGGGCGGACCGCTGCAACGCCGCTACGCCCACCAGAAACATAGAATCGGGACCGCTCGATGAGAAAGTCCTCAATTGACTTAGGTTCAGCCTCGAAAGGATTGCTTTCAGGCGATGGTTGATACGTGACTTCAAATCGTGCTGGTAGGTCTGAATCGGTACGTCGACTCTCAAATGTAATTTTCCCGTTGTGCCGCGAGAAATTCATTCTTGCTTGATGATAAGGTAGTCCAAAGGCATTTCGGCCGATCAATGCCCCTAATTGTTCAGTAGTGTCAAGATCAAGGAAATAGACACCTGGCTCGCTATCCACGTTCACGTACGTGCGTAGGTTGAGCGATGGAAACGATGACCGAAACGGAAGTCGGTGGAGACCAGCTTCCGCTACATCAACCACAAGAATTCCGAGCCACGCGCTGCCATCAAACGTCTCGATAGTCAGTTGTTTGGGAATATATGGTCGAAGCTGTTCTACATCGATTGGCCAGTGAGCGAATAACACATCTCGGCAAACAACATATGCCGTGCGTTGATCGGCCATTTCAATGTTATAGGACCTCTGGATTCTTACTTTGCACGATGCAGAACGCCATGTCTCCGGGATTCAACAAGAATCCGTCTTAGAGCCGACAGTCATGTCCTGAAAGTAGTTGCAACCGATGAGCACAATGGCTGTCCGGCCAATTGAAGATCAAAGAGGAAAGAAAAGTGATGCCACGCACCACCTTACAATCGCCGCCGCGGAGACCGGTGTCGGACTTATTGCCCATTGTTGTCGATATCAGCAACGAACTCCTCAGGTTTGGCATCCGAGTCATGGAAGTAGCGACGGCCGAGCTCCGTGATTGCATAGTATCCGCGTGCCTCCTCCTCAAACGGTTGATAAACAAGTCCGTGCTCAGTGAGTTGATTTCGCAAGCGTCGGTTGACATGCGACTCAGAGGGGGCGTCAATACCATGTCTCGTGCGCAATTCAAAAACAATAGCTTGCGGCGGAATCGCAGCAATTTCCGCGTCATCAAGCACTTCAAGAATGAGACGGTCAATCCTCGTCATCCACGGAACTAGGGGAGGCGACATTGATCTGAATACATTGAGGCGACAGTTTAACGCCGGTGAAGCATGCGGAAGCAGCTACAATCACAACTATATGAGTGTGATGGTAGCCACACTTTTATATGGAGTGGCCCCAAACCGGCTGTTGTCAGAGGCAATCGGATGCACAAAACCGCACCCAATCGGCGCAAGCGATGTCAGCAGGCGTCGAGCAGCGGGTGCAGGACGGACGCTCGGCTCACGGGCGTTTGTCGTCAGTGCGGAACTCGACTTCGCGGCCTGAGTGACTGGAGATCACTCGGAATCGGTCGAACCCGCACTGACTGGCTCTGGCATCATCGGATCGCTTCACCCTTCAAACTCACTCAACCCAATGAGCCAAAGCAACTCGTCATACGGTGTCAAATCACCTAAAGGCACCGCACGTTCGCAGGACGAACAACACACCAATCAGTCGGAATCTACCGACGACGAATCAGTAGAACCCGCCTGTCGCACGCGGGACGTCGGGCGCGGCGTCGACCGCCGCGAGTGGCGCGAAATGCCCTACAACGCCCGTATGCGCACGTTCTACGAGCCGTGCGACTGGCCTGCGTGTTACCCCGATGGCGCTCCCGACGAGAGCGAAATCGAGATGGTCGTGAGGAGCTGTCGTGCTCCCACGGTCTATCACCGGCCGCGAGACGATGAGCCGAACGACGAAACCGGTGGTCCCGAAACCACCGCGAACGGCACGCACCCCTCACAAGACGCTATCGAGCGGCTCGGACCGATTAGCTCGCTGGCGGACCTCCGGGAGGGCCAGCGGGTCCTCCTGCAGAACTGGCAACACCCATTGTGCGTCACCGACACCGCGAGCGAGCCGGATGGAACGGTCGGCCTTCGCGGTCCCGAGGGAGGTGAGTATCAGGTCGAGGGGCGACCGGAGTTCCCCCAACCGTACTATCTTTCCAAAGTCGGCTACGTGAGCGAGATCGTCCGCGTGCGCGTCGAAACCCCGGCGGAGGAAGACTGACGGGCTACGTGAATGAAGCCCACCAGCTGCCGCGCCCACCCCAATAGGGGCTCGCGACGGTCCGTCAGAGTGGCATACAAAACCTTACATACCAACCGCTGCACCGTCTGCCCAAAGCAAGGGCTACCGAATCAGTGCCGACGAGGAAGGCCTGAACACTCTTCCTTCGCGGCCCATGGCAGATATAGCTTTCGCCCCACGCGCAGAGGCGTTGCTGTCTCACGCGGGGCAGACGCCTCGTCGACGCGCAGCGATAGCCGTGGGTACGACGGCTCTCCCGGCCGTCAGCACTCCAATTACGGGCCATGGATAGATATGGCCGCACGTCACAGCACACATACCCACCGACACGACGAAGCACAGTCATCTAACCACCACAGGCAGCCAGCCACCCACCACAGACAGCCAGCCGACCACAGCGACCGCGATCCGGCTCGGCAAGCTCGGGCGCGACTGTACCGCGCGAAAGAAGCCACGCGGTACCGCCATCGCGAGCACGCGGTTCTCGCGAGCGATGACGACGACCGCGCCGGCCCTGGGAGCGGCGACCGACAGGGGGAGGTGGCCTGATGCAGATCGACGCTTTCGGGCAGGTGATCGACGCCGACGCCCCCGAGACGATCCAGTGTGCAATCTGTCGCGGGACGGCCGAGTGCCTATCGAGCGCGTGGCAGGGCGAGGGCATCGCCTACCACAACTACCAGTGTCGGACTGACGACTGTCCGGCCGCCGGCACGATCGTCGAACACGACAGCGGCGAGCATACGCAGATCGGCCCCGTGTTCGGCGACCGCGACCTCGCCGTCTATCTCGCCACACGCGAGCACACCGACGTGTCCGCCGAGGCGCAGGAGGACAGTACCCGGAGTCGGCACAGTCTGATCGGCGGGTTGGGATGAGCATCCATGTCGGACACAGGACTCACCCTTACCCAGCAGCCGCCGCTCTCGCCTGCCGCGACCGTCACACTCGATGCGCCCGTTGGCGAGGTCTGGCAACGCATCGCCGCGACCGATGGCTTTCAGCAGGCGCTCGATACGGGAGTGACTGAACTCGTTGGGCACCTCCACGCAGGCCAACGCGCGCTCGCGCTCGAACAGCACGGCGTGACCGCACTCGATGGACTATACGCGAGCGTCGTCGCAGCCCTCGCCGATGCAGACCCAATCCGCGAACAGCGCCGCGAGCAAGCGCTTCGGCTCACCGAGGAGTTCGGTGCGGCCGAGCGAACCGCCTTCTGGATACACGCGCCGGTCGCAGGGATTGCGGATGGCCCACTCGCCATGTTGCAGGCCAGCAAGACGTCACCGACCGTTGCCGTACAAGTTGATGATGCATTCGCCGAGTTGAATGCCGACCAACGCACCGACGTCATCGGCCTTCTCGCCGACCTCGCCAGCGCCGTTGACCTCCGCGTTGTGGCGACCGGCCGCTGGCAACGCAAGCTCGCCCAAGAGTACCGCGAACAACTCCCCGGCGTTAGCGAACAGTACAATGCAGGCCCCTCAGAGAGCACTATTACTCAGCGCGTCGAGACCGCTCGTGAGACTCTCGACGCCGGTAGCCGGAAAGTCCGCATTCTCCGCCAACTTGCCGAAGAGACCGCGGAGACGCTTTCGTACAACGCGCTCTACGCGGTTCACAACATCTCGAAGGGAGCCGTCCGCCAGTGCCTCACGACCGGCGACCCATCGCTTGCGGACCTCGGACTCGTCGAAACGTTCTCGCGGACCACAGGGAGAGGCAATGCGGTCGAACTGCTCGTCGCTGGCCGTGAATTTCTCGATACACTCGACAGCGAGATCGGCAGACAGCAGCGGCTTGGCGCAGTCGTTAGCGAGACCGGAAATCGTTCAGACGATAGCCGTGTAACCCCGCCCGCACACGAGGGCCGCCCCAGCCCGGCAGCGGAGACGGAGGGCGTCGCGGAGCAGGGCGGTGACGATTGCGGCGGCCATAGCGGTGCGGGAGTAGCCGATGACCGCGACGCCGACCGCCATCGTTTGCCGCATCATCATCAGGTGCGGCCGGCAGCACGCCATCGCTACGCAGCGGCGGCCGGAAGCGCTACTGACGGCGGAATCACGCTCGTTGACCATCCCATCCCGGAGAAGGACGACCGAGGAGAACCGCATTGGTACTACGACCACGAGAACGACCGCCTGCTCGTCGGTGCTGAATACGATAACCCCATGAAAGGGTGGGTGTGCATTGCGTTGGCGTTAGCCAACCCGCGAACGTTCCGCCATGTTCTCACCCCGGAGCGCTTCGAGGCGGGCAAGCTCGGTGATATGCTCGCCAACCATACTGACCTCCTTCGGAACTCGCGGTGTCTCGGCTACCTCAAGGATGCCAACGCCACCGCCGAAGGCTACACAGATGCCCTCCTGAACGCAGCCGACGCCCTCCGCGAGCTTACCAAGGACTGGTATCACGGGAACTTCGAGAATCCCACCCAGTTTCGTGCGACGATTCTCCGCGAAGCTCACGGTCTCGCTGGGACGATGGTTCATCTGCTGGACCTCGCCGACGTTGATCTCGTTCGAGAGCTTCGCCTCCCGAACTTTGCACGGGACTACGATGCGTCTGACCGCCACGATCTCGCCGAAACAATCGCTATTGGAGCAACTATCCAGAGTCGCTATCGGGAATTCGCCGCGTATCGCCAGTTGCTCGAAGACCGCGAGGACAAGCGTACGTTCCCACCGACGGTGGATGCCGACGACCCGTTCGGGCAACTCATCGGATCGTTCGTCATTACGGGAAACGGCGTCGAGGGCCTCGCCGACCGGCTTCGTCGCCGGCTGGCGAATCGGGACATCCACGACGACGCTCCGGAGTTTGCTGTTCAAGTCTCGGTCGAAATCGCCGATGAACGTCCTCACACCGCCCATACTGTGCAACTCATGTGTGAGCAGAAATTCATCCGCTCGACCCGTGCAGCGATCTCGATGCTCGCAGCGCTCACCGGAACGCCCTACGACGCGGCGAAAGCGCTGCACAACCTCGGTAGTGAGACGAAAGCGCCGGGGCGAACAATCCGCCTTGATGAAGTACGATACGCACTCTCGGCGCTGGATGCTGACCGCATTCTCCCTGCTATGTCGAAGCCAGCCTTGTCGAAGATCGTCCACGCACTCCTTGCTATCAACGCACCGCTCACTCAGAGTGGACTCGCGGAGAGAGCCGATGTCTCGGCGCGGTCGATTCGCAACCATACCGAGCGGTTGGCGGCGTTCGATTTCATCCGCGAAACCGACGAAGGATGGCGGTTCACGCTGCCATTCCACACTGATGAGGAGCGCGGTGATACCATTCTCCCGTGGTTTGTGGTGACTTCGGATGACGTCCAAGAGCAAGACACACTCGTCCGAGACGTGCTTGACGATGTAGTCTATGAATTGCTCGACGCCGACCGCTATGCGGACCCGGACGACCCGGTGGGCGGTGCGCTGTTCGGTCCACCGGGAGAGAGAATACCAGCGCTCCGAGAGGCGTGGGAGTGGTTAGATCCGTGGATACGGGTGATTCAGACACTTCTCGATGCGCCGGGTGGTCCACCGCCGGAGAACGTGACCGCGACGGTCGGCGTCGAACCAGACCAAGCGAGTCTCGCCGCGGCGGCAGGAGGTCAGTCATCTTAAGACAGCGAGGAAACCCTGCCGTGAGACCCCGGCCTTGTGCATGAGTCGGCGAGTGTGACGGCGGGAGAAAGCGATATCAAACGCCTCGATGAGGTAGTGGGATATCGATCAAGCCGTCCAACCAAGATCTCGTCGTGAGCGTCAGCGCGATGTACTGCTCGCCATGAAACGGACGGTCCTCGTGATTGGAGAGGATCAACCAAGGCCGTGCATTCTCCTCGCCCTTGAACGGGTCGTCACCATAGACGATATCGCCTCGTTCGAAGATCGGATCTGTCTCGGCATCACTCACTGTTCGTCCTCGACGCTTGGATGGGGCTCGTCGGGTGCATGCTCGCGCCATGCATCCTTGGTCTCTTCGCCGAGCTGGTTGTTGAACAGCGTAGTCGCCCGTTCATAGCCACTGTACCCCGTAAGTCTGTCTTCATCGTCAGTTACCGCCCAGTACGCTGCCTTGTGCTCAACTAGACTACGCTTTTTCAACCGAGAAAGTGCAGTGCTGACTGACCCCTCTTCAAGATCCGTCTGAGAGGCGATCTCTCTCGCTTTGAATGCGTGGTTTTCGTGAGAGGCTAAGAACCCAAGTATCTGGTCCGGAACAGACAGCTCCGCGAGTTCTTCCTCGCTCGTGTTCTCAAAGGTTTCCCGATCAATCGACATCGTTAGCTGCACAAAAGATTTCCAGCAGTAAGAACGTTAGCGGTGTGACCCGTGAAATCAGTGAAGTGACCTCCTCGCCCGGCGTAAACGCCGGGGCTTCCCCCGCAACAGGGAACCCGGCCCCGAAGTGGGGCCGGTTCGGTTCCGCGACCCTCTCTCCCCGAGTCGGTGGCGTGGGGTTCACGCCTCGTCGGGGAGCGTCGCGTGGCACCGTCACGAGTGCTCCCATCGCCAAGCGTGTCATCGCCGACGGCTTTCAACCGTCGGCTCTCACCCAAGGCGTCGGCTTCACGGCCAAGTTCGGGCCGGTCGCACCTTTTTACCGGGGTCACGGCCGACGACAATCCCGCACCCCAAAGGGGCCGTGGGAACCTTCCGTTCGGAACATCCAGACGGTTGGTTTCAGGTCGTCCCGTCGGCGTGGCGGATTGCGTCCGATGCCACGCTTCCGGCTGTACCCTACCGAAACACACGTTCGCGGGCGTATTGGGTGTTTCGGTGGGGTTCCGGCCGGCCACAGCGGCCACCGTCGCCGGCTGCGAAAGGCCACTGGAAAGCTTACGCGATTCACGCCCGCCGTGGAACGGGGGGAGGCCGTAGGCCGAGGGGCGGGCGTGAATCGCGTAAGCTGTGTCTCAGTACTGCGCAACCACTGACTGCACGGCGATGGCTGATCGGATATTCCACAATCGGAGCGTTTAGGTGTGTTCAGTGACATAGGCTATGTATGGCGATTCAGTCCGTCACCCGCACTCACCGCGCTTCCATACGGAACCAGCGGCAGGTGCGCGACGGGCTTGATACGCTTGGTTTCGCCGCCAGCAAGCTCTGGAACGTCGCCCGATGGACGGTAGGGCGCGTTTGGGATGCTTGCGGCCAGATTCCCGACGGCTCGGCACTCAAGTCGTATCTCAAGAGTCACGAACGCTACGCGGACCTCAACGCTCAGTCCAGTCAGCGAGTTCTCGAAGAACTTGATGAGGCGTTCCGTGGATGGTACGGCCACCGCAACAACGGGAACGAGAGAGCGAACCCGCCAGGCTACCGCAAGAACGGTGACGAGCATCCGCGCTCGACGGTCACGTTCAAAGAAGACGGCTTCAAACACGACGAAAAGAACGGCTACATCCGGCTGTCGAAGGGCAGAACACGAAGGACCACTGGTCCGACTTCATCCTGTGTGCCTACGACGCTGATCCGGACGTGGAAATCGAGAACGTCCAAGTCGTTCGCGCTGTCTTTGTACATGGCGAGTGGCGGCTCCACATCGTCTGTCGTCACGGCATCGAGGTCGAATCGCCCGGCGATCGAACGGCGGGCGTGGACCTCGGCATCTGCAACATCGCTGCTGTGTCGTTTGGCGACGAGACCCTGCTGTTCCCCGGTGGATGGCTCAAAGAGTCCAAACACTACTACAAGCGCGTCGAGTACGAGTGCGAAGGCGAAAACGGTCTTTCGCGCCGTGCTCGGAACGCGAAGCGGACTCTCAAAGACCGCCGCCAGCACTTCCACCACACACTCTCGAAACGCATCATCACCGAGTGCGTCGAGCGCAACGTCGGTCGCCTCATGGTCGGCGACCTCGGTGGTATCCGTTCGGAAGACGACGGTTCCGGGCGGAACTGGGGCCGTCACGGGAACAAGATGCTCCACGGATGGGCGTTCGGACTACTCACGACGATGCTCGAATACAAGGGCGAAGCCGCCGGTATCGAGGTGGTTGTGGACTCCGAGCGAGACACCTCGAAAACATGCGCCGTGTGCGGCCACAAGAACGGTGGCCAGCGCGTCGAGCGCGGCCTGTACCACTGCAAGAACTGTGGTCGGGCGGCGAACGCCGACGCGAACGGTGCGGAGAACATCAGACAAACGCTACTCCCGAATCCAGACGCATTTGACCGTCTGGATAGGGATAACGGCTGTATGGCACAGCCAGCGACGTATTCGTTCGACGCTACGGAAGGACGGTTCCTTCCACAAGAACGGGTGCGCTGCGAACCCTAATATTCCCAACTGTGGTCAGGAAACCTCGCCGTTTACGGCGAGGAGGATGTCATCGCCTCCTGTATGAGGAGCGCGTCGACAAGCTCAAACATCGCATGGGCTACGAGTTCGACGACGCCCCGACGGCCGATCTCACGGCGTCGTGGGTGGTCTCGGGACCGACCGCTGCGACCTTCCGCGAGGACATCGAACGAGCAATCGCATCGAAAGCGACCGACGTTCGTGAGACCATTCAGGACGGCATCGAGCGCGGCGTCAGCCTCGAAATTCCGGTCGTCGACGGCAACGCATACGGCGCACTGCGTCGCGTCGTCGACCGCCATGCCGACCGGAAGGGCTTCGCGGCACTCGGTCCCGACGACCGCCGCCGGAACGTCCGACTGGCGACCGCGACGCTCGGCGGAGAGTCGGGACGCTGTTCGCCGTATGTGCTGGCTGAGGCGCTGCTTACTGTTGCCAGTCCTCACTCGCCGACCGAGACACTCACGACTGGCGATGTGGCCTACGGACTCGCCCAACTCCCGGCCGAGCGGCTCGTTCCGTCGCTGCCGCCGACGATGCAGAAGGCGGTGAAGGCGCTGCTCGTCGCCAACGGGCCGCTCGGTCGTTCAGCGATTGTCGAGCGCGCTGGCATCTCCGAAGCTTCCTATGACCGCAACATCGACGAACTGGCGGCAATCGGACTCGTGGAGGCCACCGGCAACGGCGGTCACAAGCAGTGGCAGGCGTGGATCGTCCCGTGGTGGTCGCCGCTCACCGACATCGACGGTCCGCGAACGGCCGACGGCGACAAAAGCGCGCTCGTCCGTCCATCTCGGTGGGATGATGTGCTGTACGAGATCGCTCTCGATCTCGGTCTCGATCCCGACTACGAGCTGTTTGCTTGGCCAGTAGATGCCGATGAGGTGTTCGCTGCGCTGCCGAGACTCGAACGGTGGCGTGGGTTCGTCAAGACTCACTACGGACTCGCCGATGTCGAGCATCCGGCGTTGACTCCCAATGACGACACCATCGAGGACGGTCCCGACGCTCCTTCCTCGGTCGAGATCGGCTGCGGGCCGGCGGCTCGGAGTGGCGAACAGGTGTCTCTCGGCGGGACGAACAGCTCTACGAATTAGCAACCGAATCCGTACTCTGTTTTGTATGTTCTCTGGCAACTGTCAGAAATGTCACAAGACATAGAGCATGTAGTCAGCACTAAAGATTCTCACGAAGAAGGAGAGTCGCAACGACAGATCCAGAGCAAGCATATATTATAGTAGCTATCGTCGAAATTATTGAGGTGGCGAAGTACAATCAATAACGACTTGGTGAGGGTCATGTACGTCGAAACACTCGATTCCTATCGTTTTTCAGATCCGTGAATCATATCGTGCGCAAGAATCATATCGTGCGCAACACAGGCGGTACGGTATTAACTCCAGCCGAAGTACCAGAGGTATGAACGATTCATTCCTCGAACGGCGTCTCTCTGAGCTGTCAGCGGGCGACCAATCCGTCCCACTCGCCTACGACGACCTCCGCGAGCGGGCCCGTGACGCGCTCCAGCAGATATCGTACGACTACGCCGTCGCCGCTGCTGGATCTGGAGACACCGCTCGGGCCAACCGCACCGCCTTCCGCCGGTACCGTATCGTCACGCGGGTCCTCCGTGGCGTAACCGATCCGACTATCGATGTCGAGCTGTTCGATCAGACGGCGGCTGCGCCCATCGTGCTTGCACCGATTGGCGGCCAGAGCCGGTATCACGACGAGGGTGAACTCGCAACGGCCCGGGCAGCAGGGACACTCGGCGTACCGATGGCCTTGAGCACCTCGGCCTCGCATTCCATTGAGGCTGTCGCGGACGTCTCTGACGCCGGATCACAGTTTTTCCAACTTTACTGGCCAACTGATTGGAAGGTGGCCAAGAGCCTGGTCGAGCGGGCCGAGTCAGCCAGATACGATGCCATCGTCCTCACAGTCGACTCCCAGTACCCCACGTTACGGCGACAAGTCATCCCAAACGACGCCGAAGAGACCCACGAACCCACGAGAGGCGTCCTCGAAACGGACCCAGTTGTCCGTGCCCGAGCCGAAGCGACCGACGAATCAGTTCCGTCGTTTATCCAGAGCTTGGAGGTTGATACAGGCCTCACCTGGGACGCTCTCGATAAACTCCAGAAGTGGACGGATCTTCCAATCGTCCTGAAGGGTATCCTCGCTGCCGATGACGCTCGATTGGCCGCCAAGCGAGGGATCGACGGCCTCGTGGTCTCGAATCACGGTGGTCGGGAGATCAACGGCGAGGTGGCTGCGCTCGCCCAACTCCCCGCCATCGTTGAAGCGGTCGGAGACGATCTGACGGTCTTCATGGATAGTGGGATTCGTAGTGGCGCTGACGTGTTCAAGGCGCTCGCGCTGGGTGCTGATGGTGTCCTCGTCGGCCGCCCGTACCTCTTCGCGCTCGCTGTCGCGGGTGAACGGGGAGTCTACGAGACCGTGCTTAACTGTCTTGCGGAATTGGAGAGCGTGATGGGCTCTAGCGGCTATTCGACGGTTCAGGAAATCGACCGTGACGCGCTGATCAAGCGGCCCTCCACGTGCCGTGATCGATAGTCTCTGCCCAACATCGACACCAGCTTTGTCGAAACTTCGGATTGCGATAGGAACGACGTGTTAAGAGGGTGTGGTATCGGTCACCGGCAGGAGTATAATGTCCTGACCAGAGGGCCGACGGCGCGCACCGACGAGAAATGGGTTGTCCTTGGATGGGTCGCTACTCGACAACCGTCACGTCGAACTTCCCGTGCCAGCGGTATCGCCGGCCACCCCAGACGAACGTCCGACGGGCGAGCGTGTACGGAATGAGGAGCACGAACACAAACATCGCCGGGTAGGCGAGCACGGCTGTCCACCGGCGGACACCCAAAACCTCGTTGACGACGAGGTGCAGCACTGTCAGGACTGCCGCCGTATAGAGTGGGGACAGGATCGAACCGACGAGGACAAGCAGCATAACGAGATATAACCCGGCGATTGCACCGGGGAAATGCCACCGGAAAATCTTCGACCATCGGACCTGGCGCTCAATCGTTTCACGAATGGTCCCCCCGATGGGAACGGTGCGCGTCCGGCCGACCGTCGTCACTTCGAGGTACTCCATGAGGAGGCCGTCGTCGCTGACGGTCCGCTGAAGGTCATCGAGAAACGCGGCCTCGTCGATGTCGCCACGGTCGAACATGACCGCGCCGCCCCAGATTTGGTTGCGGAGATGGATGCCTAACGAAGCGCCAGAGGCGTACAGCGGTTCGAGCACCACCGACAAGGGGTCCCGCCCGACGAAATACGGCACCTCCCCCACCGGCCCATGGTCCGCATAGTCCGCGCTGAAGGTCGCCAGCCAGTCCGGAGGATGATGGAAGTCGTCGTCCGTCCAGACGAGGCGGTCGTGGCGCGCGGCCTCCATCCCGGCGGCGATGGCGTTGGCCTTCCCCGAACAGCTCTCCGGCTCACCGGCGGCGACGAGCCGAACACCTTCGGGATAATCTTCTCGCCCGGTAACGGGGTTGTCCTCTCCATCGTGGATGACCAACAGCTCGTCGCTGTCCCCGAGTTGGGCGGCCAGCTCCGTGCATGAGTCGGTCCACCTAATCGTCGGCAGGAGGACACTCGTCGGTGGCCGGTCAGACATGACGGTGACTTCTGTCGATGGCTCGAAAAATGAATCGGTCCCTGCCATTCCAGTACGTTCGGGGCGAACAATCGCCGTCTTCAGCCTATCTGTAAAAACTTCACACACTGAGAGGCATTCAACGAGACGGGTTGCTGAATACGCGCCCTGTATCTCGCACGTCGATTTCAACAAGCCGACAACCTGCGATACGAGAACTCTGAAGACCGATCCTTATCCCTCCTATTCGCTTCTATCTGATCTGGTTGTACAACTCACAAGCGAGAGTAGTGACACCCATCAAAACCCATATTGTTTTGTGTGCTGAGGCACTTAGATAGAAATGAGAGGTGAACCAGATGGCGTTAGACAACATCCCCACGGTCGATGATCTCGCCGAAACGACGGGACAATCGCGAGATCAGTTAGAGAAGGACCGCGAAGCAGCCACTGAACTAGCCAAAGACTACTCTGACGAGTAGGCTCTTTTATGAGTCGGGCGAATGTTGGATCAACAAACACTGTTGATCAACTACTCGGCCATACAAGAGGACCTGACAGCCCAGTACAAAATCGCGAAGTAACGCGCGCACGGTCCTCTGCATATATTGTACACGGGAACTATGACCGCCTCGTCCAGATGTGTGACAGCATCACGACAGATGGTCTTGTTCAAGTCGAAGGCGGAACAGATGAAACTGATGTCTCCAATGAAATCCATCGACGCGTTCACAACTACCTCACTTCTCTTTATTCGTACAACGAACAAGTGCGAGACACCCTCACCAAGCACCTCAACAAGGATATCCACAAGGGATACTTCCTTCCGGCCGGAGATAATGCCGGTGCACCAGAGTACGCCCGTCTTTTAACGTTCCTCTGGGGGCTGCGCAATGACTTCCAGCATAGCGACTACTGGTGTCTCAGAGTTGAGCACGAAGCAGCCAAGGATGGGTATGATTATTACCACCTACGCTTCCAAAAACAGTTCTTCAATGCAACTCCTAAGGGCGATCTTGACTCTGCTGGCGATTATCTTGCGCACTCGCCTGATAGCAAACAGGAGTACCCTCTTCCATACATCGGAAACTTTCATCGCAACCTCTTCAATCAGTTTGAAAGGGATTTTGACGAATGGTGCAACCGGGATGTGAATTAGGAGCCATCTTCCTGACTGAGACAACTGGGAGATAGATAGAAACTAAAAACATAACAACACGATGACGACCACAATCACGGGCGACCACACGATGGCAGAGGTATTCCTTGACGAGAGCGATCTCGAAGACCTCACCAGAGAGCAGATTCAGGAGATGGTGAACCACGAGGCGTTCACCGAACCCGTCCGAATCATGCCCGACTGTCACCCCGGAGCGGGCTGTGTAATCGGCTTCACGATGCCGCTTGACGACAGGGTGGTCCCGAACGTCGTTGGTGTCGATATCGGCTGCGGCATGCTCGCCATCAAACTCGACCGGAAGCCGGATCTCTCGAAGATGGAGATCGACCAGCGCATCCGCGATACCATCCCGATGGGCTGGCACTCTCACGACGACCAGCAATACCACATCGGCAACGACTTCCCGTGGGAAGGAACCACGGCGAAGATCGAACGCCTACAGGAACGTCTGGACGAGAAATTTGCGTTCGAGGAGTACGATCTCGACTATTTCAAGACGCTCTGTGAGAAAGCTGGCGTCAGCCTGAACAAGACGATCAACCAAATGGGCACCCTTGGCGGTGGCAACCACTTCGTCGAGGTCGCCGAATCCGAACGAACTGACGAGTGGTGGGTCGTGTTCCACAGCGGGAGCCGGGCGCTCGGCAATTCCGTTGCTGAATACTGGCAGGACAGAGCAACCGAACTCCGTAACGAGGCGGCCGTCCCAGCGCTCGCCGAGGAGGATGTCCCTGACGAAGTACGGGAGGCTGGCGGAACGGTAAGCGACATCACCGACCAGGATGGTCGCCGGATCGATATGGACGCCGCGGCGGAATTCTGTCGCGCACAGTTCGACGACCACGACATCGAGGCGAATCTCAACCGCATTAGGCAGGTGCAGCACGACCGCAAGCAAGACCTCGAAGCCGATCGAAACACACAGCTCGATTACTTGGAGGGCGAGACAGCCCATGGCTATCTCATCGATATGGCATTTTGCCAGACCTATGCGTGGGAGAATCGTCGATACATGGGCGAACTCACCGCCGACGCGCTCGGTGTCGGTATCGCCGACAGTATCCACTCGCCGCACAACCTCATCGACTTCGAAGATCTCGTTATTCGAAAGGGAGCCACTCGTGCCCATGAGAGTGAGCGATTGGTTGTCCCCTACAACATGGGCGAGGGATCCGTCGTCCTCAGAGGGAAAGGCAACAAAGCATGGAATCGCAGCGCGCCACACGGCGCAGGTCGCAACGGGAGCCGGACATGGGCTAAAGAGAGATTTACTCTCGACGAGTTCGAAACTGCAATGGAGGGCGTGTACTCAACATCGATTTCGGAGAACACTCTCGACGAGTCACCGATGTCGTACAAAGATCCCGGTATCGTCGAGTCGCGTATCGACGAAACCGGTGAGATTGTTGATCGTCTCCACCCGGTGATCAACTGCAAGGCCGATTGTTGACATCCTCCCCGCCGTGAACAGCGAGGATTCCCGACCGCAGTTGGGATATTAGGGTTCGCGGGTCGCCTGTTCTGGCGGGAGAAAAACTCCTCGCGTTTTGTCGAACAGACGAGCCGCTGGCTGTGCCAACCAGCCGTTACTCCTATCCTCTGACGAGGACTCGGAGGTACTTTTCTGTCTAATGTTCTCCGCGCCGTTCGTGTCGGCGTTCGCCACGGTCCCGCATTCGTCGCAATCGTACAACCCACGCTCAACGCGCTGGTTGTCGTCGGTGTGACCACAGACCGAGCAAGTCTTCGACGTATCCCGTTCGGACACCGTTTCGACGGCGATACCCTGCATCTCCGCCTTGTATTCGAGCATCGTCGTGAAGCGGTCGAACGCCCACCCGTGCAAATCGAGGTTGCCGTGTTTGCCCCAATTCATCGGGTCGCCGTTTTCGTCGTCGCGGATACCACCGAGGTCGCCAACGAACACCGTTCCAACGCCACGTTCGGCGCACTTCGCCACAATCTCTTTCGAGAGCGCATGGAAGAAGTGCGTGCGGCGGTCGGTGCGCTTCTGGTCCAATCGTCGAGCTTCACGGGAGAACGAATCGTCCGTTTCGGCGCGCTTTTTGCCGAGGTAGTAGTCGTCCTCTTTGAGCGACCCACCGGGATAGAGCAACGATTCGTCGCCAAAGCTGACGGCGGCGACGTTGCAGATCCCGAGGTCCACGCCCGCCGTTCGGTCGCCGGGTGACTCGGCCACTTCGACCGAGACCTTGCACACGATGTGAAGTCGCCAGACGCCGTGTTCGTACACGGCCCGAACCTGTTGGACGTTCTCGACGGTCGTATCTCGGGGACCGATAACGTCGTACTCGCAAAGGATGAAGTCGCCCCAACCGTCTTTGAGGTTCTTCCCTTTTGAGAGCCGAATCCGGCTGTTCGCGGCGTCGTGCTTGAAGCCCGCTTGCTTGAACGTGACCGTTGAGCGCGGATGCTCGTCATGGTGTTTGCGGTAGCCGGGCGGGTTCGCGTTCTGGTTCCCGTTGCCTCGATGCCCGTACCACGCCGTGAACGCTTCACCGAGTTCGGCGAGAACTCGCTGACTGGACTGAGAATGGAGGTCCGCGTAGCGTTCGTGGCTCTTGAGGTACTTTTGCAGGTCGAAGGCTGAGGGAATCTGGCCGCAAGCATCCCAAACGCGCCCGACTGTCCACCGAGCGACGTTCCAGAGCTTGCTGGCGGCGAAACCAAGCGAATCGAGGTCGTCGCGCACTTGCGAGTGGTTCCGAACCCTCGCTCGATAAGTGCGCGTGACCATCGATTTCGCCATACGTAACCTATGACACTGAACAAACCTAAGCGTTCCGATGGTGGAATATCCAGACGGCCACCGCCGCGTTGCTGGCGGTTGCGACAATCCGAGACAAAGCGGACGGCGCGTATCCCCGCCCTAAAGGGCGAGGCTTTGCGCCTGTCTTTCACGTAATCAACCGTATCCTGAATGGTGGAGACGATCCGTCGCCGACGCCATCCAGTCCTTGACATCCTCACACGCCGTGAACGACGTGGAATCCCACGCCCGCACCGCAACGCGTTGGTTTGGGAGTTTAAGGT
>NZ_JBNTJU010000016.1:0-63755 GCF_051195015.1 Halococcus sp. AFM35 | reverse complement strand
CTTGCTCTCGGTGAACTCTGCGGCAATCGGAATCTTCGATCCGGTCGAAACGATCGTACAGCCGTAGCCGTAATAGTACTTCTTAGCGGTCGATTCGTAGCATTTCGACGCATCTGGATCGGACGGCATCGCGTACGTCCGTGGAGTCTATTCGGTAGGCCATGTCGAGCAGGCCGCGGACGGCGGCTTGCTCGACGAGGCGGTCGAACACATCGTCAACGACGTGTTCGAGGTCGGTGAGGAACCGATCGACCGCGTCTCGTGAGGGCGGTCGATCGAAGCCACATCCGAGCCAGACCAGCGTATTCTGGAGTTCTCGGGCGACTGGGCGAACCCCGTAGATGTCCTTGTAGTAGCAGTGCAAGAAGCCACGGAAGAGTTCGGGTGGCTCGTGGTCTCGTGTTCGCCCCGGCGAGCGGGGGGGGGGGGCGAACACATCGTATTCGTTGAGAAACCCAAACTCAAGATGCTCGAACAGTGCGAGTGTCTCTGTAGCCACGAGACTGAAGAACTCGTGGATAGAATCTGCCTCTCGCAGGGTTTGGGAACTCGTAGACACAGTTTCCACTCCCTGCGTCCTCGTGTGTGACGCTTTCTATGACGCCCTCGGTGTTGAGATGAGTCCCTTCTCTGGAGAAAACACTATATCAGTGCCACCGTACAGAAACTCTATGGAGGAGGCGAATTGGAACGGATTAGCGCATATGCGGATTCTTCTCTACATCCTTGCAGCTATCCTGGCCTTTGCTAATCCGATTCCAGGCGCACTCACTGTTGCTATACTGCTCTTTGTCATCGCATTGCTGATAGCTGCGTTTACTTACGGAGCTGGAGAGGCCGATAATGGATTATTATGAGAAGTTCTTCTCGAATCGCCGTCGTTTACTCTATATTTTTGAAATGGTCGCTGGTATTACAATCCTACTCCTATTCAGCTTTCCGACCGTATTCGGAGTATCTCTTGCATCCAATACTGTGCTGGCGGTTGGCGGGATATATATGGCGTTGATAGCTGCAACTAGAGACTATTTCACTGGTAAAGAAAATTCCCAACGAGATGTTTCAAAGGGAGGAAAAAACGAAGAATCCTCGGTTGAAGAGCGGGCTGCTAAGAACCGGCAACTCAGTGAGTTCATACCACAGTCCTCCTTAGATGTTGCTGCTACTGCAGATCGTGTAGAGCAACCCGACCAATCCGAATCCCCAGAGACGACAAACCCGAACGGAGAAGACCAAGAGAAACAGCCGGATTATGAATCTGAGCGCTCATGACACACCACATCCGGCTCTCTTCGCTGGTATTCTCATAGTTCCTCTCGTTTTCTGGAGCGCCTCCGTAGTGTGGAGTGCTCTATTATATTGGTGTGCCGTAATTTTTTACCGGCTCCGACCTCAGGAATAGCCAGTACAACACCCTCTCCACTATGTCTCTTGATAAAGACGAAATCCAAGACCGCGTTGATGACCGCTCCGAAGATGCAGCCGAACGTCTTGAAAACATTCCACGTGGCCGGAAAATGCCGGATCTCGAATCCATGAAGATCGGCAGTGCGAAAAGATTCCGTATCGCCGTTGTCTTCCTCGATATCGTGGGATTCTCTGATTACGCTGAGAACAACGATGTTGAGGACGTACTGTTCATGCTGAACCTGTTCATCCCGGAGGTCATGGAAATCGTCCGAGATTTTGACGGAAATTTCGAGAAAAACACCGGTGACGGTATTCTCGCGTACTTCGGTGTCGGTGACAGCAATATTGAAACAGCGAACACGGCATTGGAGTACATCGCCACGGTCAAATACGCCCTGGCAAACTGTGTAAATCCGGAGCTTGAGGACAACGATATCGAACCTATTCACATCACCGCCGGAGCATCGATCGGCACCGTGCACATCTCACGAATCGGGGTGAACGCACTGAATCGGCGGACGGCGGTCGGATACACTCCGAATGTAGCAGCGAAACTCGAGTCGATGGCCGGCTCGAACGAGTACCTCGTGAACAGCGGCATCCGGCAATATGCCGTTGAAAGCGATGATGAGTGGGATAAGTTACTTGAGCGCCGCGGCCGGATTGGAGGATATACTTGGGGCGGTGACCCAGATCACTACTATAATCTTAGCGGTGGGTGGACAAGCACCGACTGGAGTAACCTCTGATCTGATTGTGAGTCGAACTGATGGCTGATATCAATACTGATTCGTTGGCTGAACGCACACACGACCATCTGAACCTGTATATCAGGCTCGCTGACCGGAAAGCCTCAATCCTACTGACGGGGCAGTTTGCGTTTCTCGGGCTCGCTGCAACGACTGCAGCAAACATTTCAACGCCGTCGAATCCGTTGAACTCGTTCGTCACGCAGTTCGGTGTGATGACCGCGGTTGCGGGCATCGTCGCGGCAGTTCTGTGTATCGTGGCGATTTATCCACGCACACCGAGTCCGGGTGATAGCGTGATATATTGGGGTGATATCCGTCGCCGGGATGATGCTGAAACGTATACGGATGACGTGACGGATTTGGACGGTGACAAGCCGCGTGAGACGGTGCTTGAGCAGAACTATGTGTTGGCTGGTGTGGCAGAAACCAAATATGCGTATCTCCGGCGATCGCTGTGGGCGACGGTAGTGATGATCGGGATGGCCGCAGTTACTGGTGGCGTGTATCTGTGTTTTTGATAGCAACCTGTGCCTTGGCCAACGATTAAAAGCAAATTCGGACCCGATGATTTTTCTCCTCTCCCCAGTTCGTCCACCAGTTGTTGAGAGAGCGTCGTGTTGTTTCACCATAGAAGATATGTACCCACAATCGGACTATCTTGTATGGTAGACTCATCCGTTGCAGAACCTCGATTAGAGTTATATAAACAACTTGATATCAATGCGAAAGAGGAACGCCGATTGCAGGTTTTGGCTCTCTGGGACTATTATTCCGAAGTAATCTGTGAGGTTGCAACCACATACCTTGGCCTATCGAAGGATTTGAAAGATAAAAACTTGCAACAACAGTGGACTCGATCGCGCAACCGCCTAATCCAACTATCTTCCTTTTCCTCAGAAGGTGATTATGAGAAAGCTATTGGTGAGCTTCATGAGATTCGGAACGCCACATTTCATGACTACGAAAATTGGCCACCTATAGATCCGATTCAAACTATACGAGGTGAGGCTGAAGATTTCCGAGAATGGCTCATCTCTTATGGTGAAATATACGATAGGAAGGTCAACGAACTTGATGCTAGAGAAACGATGATACGTATAGCTGAACGAAATATTGAGGGAGTTCTCCATATAGAGGTTCCCTTTGAAGAACCATTCAAGTCTACGGTCACCGACAAGAGAGATGAAGCTAAGGAATTGCAAAGAGAGCTCAACTCCATCAAAGATGGGGATGAAATATCGATGAAATTGCTTAATATTCTTGTTGATTCAATGCAGTATCAAGAAGATAGTTGTCAAGCAAGGGAATATGCAAATCATGTGGGCTATGTGTTGTCTGAGGTTGCTGAACCAGAGGTATCACCCAAGCAGTTTGATCTCTAATCACACCCCTTGTTGGACTCGATGATTCCACTGAACAATAGGTAGGCTCTCTGCATTGAGCGATTCGGGAGATCAGAAGACGGGTATGCCAACCATTCTATGATACCCTGTTTGTCCGTCAGGAAATCCTCGATGACTGATCCAATCTCTACCACGCTACATACCTCCACGTTGCTCAGGTAGCTGGTCGATGTTCTCGGGACGAGTAGCCGTGGTTCTGGGTCGTTGCATCTGGTGTGCTGTGCCAGAGGGCGGGGCTTCGGATAAATCTACGTGTGCTTATTGGACTAAGCACGAGTAAACAGCAAATCCGCCAATTTCGCCGATTTCAGCCATTTCAGTCACAGTAATGCCTGAAACACCACTGATAAACTACAAAGCGCTATATACAGCTCAGCAGAAATTGAGATTGACACTTTTATCCTATGGGCAGAGAAGACAGTTGGTTCAGTACACTGCTATTGAGACGAACAAGTAATCCCACAACGTAGTTTTCGTGTCGACTGCTAGTTGTATGTCTGACATAGCCCTATAATCTCGGGGCGGTGAACGACCACATACAGCGGTGAATACGCTCATACATGCCCCGACTCACGATCACGGTGACGGATAAACAGGCTGCGCTGCTAGAGGAATTATCCGGTGACGGCGGCCAGTATGAATCGAAGTCAGCTGCGGTGCGTGATTTCATACAGACCGGTGAACGGGTGGCTGAGTTGGAACAGGAGGTTGAACGGCTGAATCGTGAACGCCGGCAGCTGCTCGAACAGCGTGAAGAGCGTGGTGAGCTTGTCCGGTACGTCGAAGACCAGCGTGAACAGGAGCAGAACGCTCGTGAGCGGCGCAAGAAACCAGCGTGGACACGAGCGTGGTGGTGGTTGACTGGAGAGCCAGAGTAACCATGGACCTGTATCCTCGCTCGGTTTCGGACCCGCGCGGAGAAATTCAGTATGGTGTCACGACTGACGGCGGGGAGGTTACGGCGTTCGTCGTCCAGTTGCGTTGTTGGGTTGACGTAGGAATTCCCGATTCGGCTATTTAAATCGCCCTGTGAGAGTCGATTGTGAGCGAGTTTGTTTATAACGATCAGCTGCCAAAACAGGGACGTCACCAGCAGTTCGATCTCCAGTATTCGGTCACATTCGCTGGATGTGACCGAACACACGCTGATTTCGAGACGAAGAAGAGTGCCGCCGCTGGCAGCGGCGGCGCTCGGTCGGGAAGAATTCGCGGTTAGCCGATCTCACCCCGCGGCTTATCCCAGAAGTTGCGGATGATCTTGATCGTGTCCACGACCGTACCGCGGATGCGGTACGTCCGATGGTAGTAATCAGCCAACACGTACGCGATCAACGCGCAAAACAGCTCAACCAGCGCTCCGTCCAGAGTTTTGCTATGGAACTCTTGGACATTAAAATACTGTTTGAGCTTGCGAAACATAATTTCAAGCAGCCACCTCACCGCGTAAATCACCGCCACGTCGAGTGAATCGTAGGATTCTGGCGGTAGTGTCGTGAGATACGTGTTGACCCGCTCGCCGCCATCCGCGTCACCGTCAGCGATTCTGACGGTGACGCGACGGAACTCCACTCCAGTCGAGGCCAACTCACCCAGTTCGTCGGTGATGTGAGTGATGTCTCTGTCTTCGGTCTTCTCGAAGTCTCTCTCGCAGAGCGTTTCTTCGGCGGTGAACTGAGCATTCGTCCTCAGCGGCGTCACGAAATCAATGTTCCACCGATTCAGGCTGCAAAATCGGTCGTAGTCGACGTATCCCATGTCGAAGACGGCGATCAGGTCGTCGAGGTCCTCGTGGACCTCGACTTGATCAAGCAGATCTTCGAAGCAGTTGGTTTCGTGCGTGTTCGGGTCAGTAACGACAGTTCCGATGGGATGTGAACTCGCGGGACTCAACCGAGCGGCGGAATGGAGTCTGAGACCGCCGTGTTCAGGTTGTAGCTCGTGGAGATCACCGTCGATCTCCACGAGCATGGAGGTCCGAAGCGGAAGGTTGGTCTTGTCGAAGCCAACGATCCAACGATCGGAGACATCCTCCAGTTGGAGGCGGACATCGCCGGAGGCGTGATAGAACTCCGGAAGTTGGAGGATAGCGTTCGCCAGATCGGCGAACGCTTTCCACGATCTTCGGTTGGTGAGCCGAGAAAAGTGACCTTGGCTGATTGATTCGAGGCCAGCACGAACGTCGGTTTGTTGATCGAGATCGTCGAGAGTCTTCGGATCATGAATTCCCAAGAACGCGCCTATCTTGGCGTGTTCTTCGAAATCGTGGCGGTCAGAATGAAGACCGATGCGATGGTCGGCAGCGATTTCCTCGCTGCCGACTTCGTCAAGCAGCTCGGTGAACCGATCGACGACGCGATCAGGTGAGGGTTCCATATCATCAGCACGAACGGTCAGCAAGCGGATGAGAGGGGCGTTTTATATACTCGAATCGGGAATTGACGTAGGCACTGAACTCGTCGCACAGTTTGATCATACGTCGGAGGAAGGCTCAGGTCACGATGTCGAGCGCGAGGGCGTCCATATGGATGTGTTCCGCGATGGTGAGAAGGTCGATGAATCGACTGTCGCGGATGCCGGCTTCGACGCCCATCCCGGCCCGGTCGTCGCGGATATCGCGGTCGAATATGCCCTCACATATATGGAGCGAGAGAACGAACGGCTCATAGAGAGGTACATGACATGGCGGAACGAGTAGAACAACCTGACTCGGACGACATCGAGGAGAAACAGCGACGCGAACGCGCTGAGTTCCGGGCGGACCTCGAAGAGAAGCTATCCGATGAAGCAATTGAGCGGTTAGAAATCATGGATGAGCTACGAGAGTCGGGCAAATTGGGAGAGATGATTGACAGCGGTGACTTCTCGGACCTACCGGACGAGCTTCGTCCCAACCATACCAAGTAGATTACTCTGCTGTTCTGAGCGGTGTGAGAGCGCTGAGAATAGTTTGGCGAGTACGGATGCCTCTTCGACCATCCGCCTGCGAAAGCCCGCACAGCGCGCTGTGCGCGCGAGCAGGACCGTGGAGGTGGGAATGGCGGCGCGGAGCGCCGCCGGGTGCGGAGGGTGGGTACGCGGTCGGGCTTTGGCCGGCCCTTCGGGCCGGGATTTTTCGGCGGTGCTGTCGCGGTCGCTGTCCCAACTGCGCGCGAGGAACGCGCGTGCTGAGTTTTTGCCGTTCATTGTCCCGCCTAGCACCAAACAATCCCGCATATATCGTCAACAGAATCATGTGGCTCTCTACCTCAAATGAGGTAGAATGACAATTGAAAGTACGATTAGAGAAGCGACTTGTCGCGTGGACAAAGGTGGTGATCAACTCGGTTCTGCATTCTGGGTGACCGATAATCAGCTAATAACCGCGGCTCACGTAGTAGAACATTATGCAGGGGACGGGGTGAGTATTCAAACAGTCAATGATGAATCCGTCTCATGTAAGGTAGTACACTATGACACTAATACTGAAGCAGACCCCGGGACAGATTTAGCGTTATTGCAATCTGAAGTCGAACCGGATGATCATGAAACGCTGTCGATTACTCAAGAAGTGCCTTCACTTGGAGCAGAAGTTGTCTGGTCCGGTTATGCTCGCCTGTTTGGAGAACCGAAGATCGATAGACAGCGATTTGGTTGGGGACGTGTTGCATCCGCTGAATATGGAGAAAGTACTGCGGAATTTTTCGAAGTGGATGGACTGTTCAACCCAAGTCACAGCGGTGGCCCGGTCGTTTCAAAAGAATCTAAAGATGTCGTCGGCGTGGTGGCTGCAAGTGCTGGTGCGTTCGATAACCTCGAAGAAGCTTGGGGAACGCGTTCCCATCTTCTGAATGAAGCATTTAGTCTATACGACCGGGCAACCGGGGATAGTGGATTTTTTAGCACCTTTGAGACGTCTGACCCCCGGCAAGGTGCTCAGATACAACACATATTCGATCAAATCGGGGTGGATTACGAGGCAGGTACAGACGATGGTAATATAACTGTGAAGTTTCGGCCCGAGGAGATCCCGGCTCGCTCTGGTGTTGTGCTAGGTCAAATGTCGGAGTTACTGTTAGATACTGCACGTAGTACATTTCAGATGGGCGTTGGGATCGCTACAGGGGGTGAATCATTAGATGATCTGGTATGAATTCTAATATTGGAGTATCAGCATGTTTTGGCACCGGTGTCGTGATTAGCATCGGTCGATTTTGATATCGGTGATTACAGGGTGGCACTCCAGCGTGATTGAGGGCGAACACCCCACGTTCCGAATGAAATCTGTTGTAGTTAGGGAGCAACCTTAGGGAGGTAGTGAACCCGATTTTGCTGCGACTCCCCCGCTTGCACGTATCGAAGACGCCAATCCTCGATTGACACACGAAATCCGCGAACTCGTGTGTACATTCGCCACCGAACCCCTCCCGTTCGTGTCCACACGCCGATAGACGTCGGACTCTCGTACGCCAGACGCATGACAACACGGCAGTCTCTCACCCAATCAGCACGACTTTGAAAGGTCGTGTGTACGAGTGGGCATGCGAATCCGAACCGATGGAAAATTCGCGTACCGGGAAGGTCTCGTCGACGACGTCGCCGACCTGCTCGGCGAGAACACGCGTGTCGGCGCTGTCGAGAACTCATGCGAATTCACGCAAGCGATGCTGCCAGCTCTCGCCGAAGCTGTCGAGCACGAAGATATGACGCCAGAGCTGGCTGAGATATTGAGCACGCGGGTCGTCGATGTCGAGTATGAGGTTTCGACTGGCGTGAGCGTGCGCTGAGCGACTCTAACAATTGTTGTCCAGCCAACGACAAAACTTGTCCCAATCATCGCCGCCGGCCCGCTTCATGATGCTTTTGAGCGTTCCTATGGGAATCGGGTCTTTCCCCATCGGAATCGTAATCGTGTATTTGTGGCCGCTGTGGTCTCGCTTCGTCATGACGACGTGGCTGCTGCCAGAGCCAGCGCCTGCATACTCCCAGTTCGCCTTGTCGAACACTTTGAGCACTTCCCGGCTCGAAAACTGACGCCGCGGCATACAGCAGGACTAGGGCATCCCGCTCGGCGACTCGATTCCGCGCTCGTCCTCGGATACCTCGATACCGAGTTCGCGACGGATTTCTTCTTGCTCGGCAGCCGACGCGGGTTCGGGGTCCTCTTCGACGAGTTCGACCGCTTCCGTTGCCATCGCGACAGCCTCGGTCGGATCATCGCCATGGCTTGCGATCCCTGTCTCAGTATGGGTGGCGACCCAGACGGTGTCCTCGCGGACGACCTCGAATTTCGTAGGTTGCAGGGACTCGCTCATCGTACGACGTGTATGTCAGGTGCACGAATAAGGTTTCGGTAGTATGCAGTGTTACACCCAAGCAGCCAATCGGCGGGCTAGTTGATCGTCAGCGCGGGGACGCCGAGATATTCCTCTCCGCTCTTGATCGGTCATGGATGGTCCACCAGCACGTACTTCTTGATAGTCACTTCGTCACCATCAGGATGCTCGGACATCTCGCGTGCGCGGCGTGAGAGCGCCTCTTTCTCGTCTTCGTAGATTGAATACCATAGCGGCTCTCCGTCAGCATCAACGACTCGGTACAGAGCATCTTCAGAACCGTCAGTCGGCATTGTCACCCTCCACATCGCCCACGCTATCGGCGTTCGGTGTCGCGACGTTCTGGCCGAGAGCAGCGGCGGTAACGTCGGCGATTCCGCAGGTTCTACACTCCCGCCAGTACCCCGGCGGGTCTTCGGCACCGGTGAGCTCTATCCAGTCGTGTTCGTCGGCAGCGCACGCCTCCTGGATGACCCGCTTCGCGACCGACCACGGATGATGGGGTACCGGGACCTCCCGCGCGTCGAGCGCGTTCACGTCGACGTCAAGGCCACCGTCGGTCATGATTCGTCCTCGGTGTCGTCCTCCTGCGAGTCGATGTCAATCGCCACCGTCCGCTTCTCAGGGTCTGCCATCTCGAACGCGAGCAGGCGGTCGCCCGCCCAGACGTTCACCTCCGGTGGGTCCTCCCAGTCGATGCTCTCAGGGTCGGTCAGCTCCGCAAGCGCCTCGTGGGGGATGACCAGCCGCAGCGTTCCCCCATCTTGGCCCTCGTGGCGAATGTTCCTCGTGAAGCGGTCGCTGCGGCCGTCGCCGGTTTCCTCGCTGCCGATAGCTGCGAGCATTCCGATGTCGTCGACCGAACCGGGGGCGAAGCGAAACGACCCACCGTCTTCGAGACCGGCCGCACGAATCGCCTTCGTAGCCGAGACGATGACCGTGTTCTCGCTCGCTTTGTCGCGCCGCAGCCGCGCTGTCTGTACCTCTCGAACGTCGGTGCTCTCGTTCGCGGACATGGATTGTGATTTCAGTGCCATGGGTCGAGTTCTCCTGTTATCCAGATTTCGAGGGTCTGGTCCCTGACTCTCGCACGCCGAATCGAACGGCGACGGGCGCACCCACCCGACCACGGTGCGAGCAACCGTCTACTCCGCACGATACAGGCCCATGAGTGCCGCGTGGACGACGTCGAGGTGGCACGGGTCGCCGTCGCCATCGGGCCAGCCTTCGCTCTCTGAGCGGCACCAACAGGCCACGCGCTTGCCGCGGAGCTTGCCGAGGTGGTAGGCGAAAAACTCGCCATCACGAACCTTCTCCAGCAGGTCCCGGCGAAATGCTTTGAGCACCCGCCAGCGTTCGACGTCGCTGTTTTCTTCCATCGGATGTGGGTTGCCTATCCAGCCCGGCGCTGGAAACGCCGTGTTATCCATGTGGCTCTTCTCGCCGCCCTCGACCTTCGGCGATGCTCGCCCGCCGTTGACGTCCCAGTCCTCGTCGCGACGAACGTGGCAGATCTCGATGCCCGGCCCGCGCTCGTCGTAGCAGTCCGCGCAGAGGTCCAGCTGGCGGTCCTCGTCGATAGGACACTGTACAGCCCGCGTTGCGTGCTGCTCGCCACAGTCGTCGCAGGAGACGTGGCCCCCATCGACGAATGCATCGCCGCTGATCTCGACGCTCTCGATTTCGTCCTTGACGGGTCGGACGACGGTGAGCTTGGAATCGCTCATTCGCTCCCTCCCTCACCTTCTCCTTCCCGTTCGACGATCCACACCGTCGAACTATTCCGCACCGTATACCGTGCCACACTAACTCCCGATTCAAAGGGCGATTCAGCCTCTAATTTCGGGAGATACGACCCGACCATCTTCGACGTGAGTTCTGAGTCGCTGTTCGCAATGTCCCCTGCTTGGAAATACCGACGGCTATTGCCATACTTGTCGGTATCTAAGAGACGGATGACTGCGCTCCGAACCCGCTGTTTGCGTGATTGTGGCTCATCGAGTTTCGTCACAGTTCCCTCCGCTGCTCACGATCGCCAGCGCGAACTATGTCGAGACACTCCCCGCACATCTGTCCCCGTCCAAGCACCGTGTTCCCGCAGATTTCGTAGCGAGCGCAAGCGTTCTCGGGTATTTCCTCTGCGTAGGTGAGGAGGTCGGACTGGCTCTCGCTCATGCTTCCTCCCCGCTCTCGACCGGCGCGAGACGGTTCTCCGGGTAGGCGTAGCGCCGGATGCGCGCGCGGTCCAGCTCGTCGTTAGCGTACAGTTCGAGCACGTCGTCGGCGCTCCAGCCAAGTCCGAGCGCGTCCTCAATGCCCTCGACGAACGCGACGTCCGCCACCGCGTCGCTCGCGGGATATTCGGGATTCGCCTCGGCGACCGTCTGCTCAATGGCCGCGACGTAGCACTCTTCGGCGGTCGTGCCCTTTGCGCCGAGAACGAGCACCTGACTGCCATCCTCGCTCTCGCGGTCGTGCGCTCGCTGGCCCGCCTTGAAGTACCGGAGGCCGACCGTTTCGTCGTCGTTTTGCATAGTGTCGTTTGCCATGGGTCGAAGTGAGAGTAGTGTTCTCCCTACACCTACGTTGTAGGTATAGTATAATAAAAGTATCGATTAGCCGTCGTCGAGCGAATATTCCGACAGGCTCGCGCGTGTTGGGTGGCGACAGGCATCGGAGAAAAGCGCTCGCGTTACCGAACGTCCGCTGGGTTGAACGCCCGACTCCATGGGACGCACGCGGCGCGGTCGGCTCGATGGCCGGGACCGTACGGCGACCACGCCGTGACACGAGTGCCGACCCACCACACGGGCCGAAGCGCGAGCGCGAGCACACCGTCGCCAGCTCCGGGGCGGGGTCGTACACCGCGAGCGCGTACTCGCCGTCCGCGTCGACTAGGGCGCGGTGCGAGGACTCCGGAGCCACCAACGCCCACGGGGCGAGAAGCCCCTCCTGTACACGGTAGCGGGCCGCCTTGACCTCGGACCGGTGTGTGACTCGACTGAACCGAACGCACTCATGTGGCATCTGCGACGTCTGAGAGCGCCCACATCGTCAGCGCATCGTACCAGCCGGGCGCGGCAACCTCGCCGGCGACATGCTCCAGCTGCCAGCGCTCGCACGCGGCCATCTCGACGGTGCGCCCCAACCCGCATTGTCGTTTTCAGCGGGCAGCGAGGGACCGCTACCCGCTGTTTCTCGTCCCGCAGTTCGGGCACCGCACGGTCCCGTTCTTGTCCACTCGCAGCGAATGGCCGCAGTTCGCACACCGAATCCGGGGCATCAGGCGCTCACCTCGACCTCGCGCACGTCTTCGAGCACGAACGCGCCGAATGTCACCTCGTAGCCGAGCGTGGCCTTGGCGATTACCTCGCCGTCTTCGAGCGCGCCGCCATCACCGGGCGGGCCACAGGATTCGCAACTGACCCAGCGAAGCGCCCACGTGTCCGACCGCTGAGGCCGCGTGGCGTAGACGCACACGGTATCCGCTTCGGCGTCGGGCGCGTCACCGGACCGCTTGCCGTCGGTGAGCCGTCGATTGCAGGTGTCGCACGCGGCGCTGCCGCCGAGGCCGCCGACCGGCGTACCGGCGAGCGCCTGCGCGTCTATTCCGCTCTCGTCCGCTGTCTTTCCGGGTGCCATGGGTCGAAACGGGAGTAGTGTTCCCCCGCACACCTACATTGTAGGTGTACCTCCATAAAGCTACCGATTCCGACAGACAGCGACACTTTGCTGTCGCAAAACTACCCGCTCGCGGCGAAAGTGAGCGAGCGAATCTGCCGAGCGAAAGCGCGCGAAAAAGAGCGGCCGGCTGTTCAGTCCTCGAAGCCGTCCATCATCGCGTTCAGGCTCTCGATTTTGCCGAGCAGGTCCTCGCGTTCGCGCTCCAACTGCTGGCGAACCTCTTCCAGCGTATCGCCGTACTCGCCGATTTTCTGGCCGGGCGCGGGACAGTCGGTCTCGGTGATGGTCATGGCGACCCGGCGGCGGTGTTTGCAGTTTTCTGCGTGGTTGTACTCCGTGTCCGGGCAGTCACAGCCGCGCTCGTGGTCGAGAATGACCGTGTAGCGCTTGCCCGACTGGCTGTGAACGTCGTACATGCCGATGCACTCGCCGTCCGCGTCGGTCTGCGGGACGACGACCATGCTTTCGCGGCGAGCGCGAACAGCGCGGCGCTCGTCGCTATCGAGCGCGTCCATGTCGATTTCTTCCGATTCGTCGCTTCCGTCGAGGGTCGCTGATTCCATTGCCATGGGTCGAAACGGGAGTGGTGTTCCCCCGTACACCTACATTGTAGGTGTAGGATAATAAAGCTACCGATTCCCCCGCGCAGTCTGCCGAATCGGTGGGATTAAGTGGATACACCTACAACATAGGTGTACAGGGAGATGCCCTGTTTCGACCCATGGCAAACGAGAACCACACCGACGACGTACGGACGGAACTGCGCGAAAACGACGACGGATTCTGCACCCTTCAGGTGCGGACCAAGCGCGGCGACGGCACCCGTGACGAGGACCGCGTCACCGCCACGCTCGGGCGTAACAGCCTCGAAGCGGTCGAGGAGAAGCGCCCGGCGATGCTGGAGATGGTCCGGGAGACCGTCGAGGAGACCCGAGAGATGCAGCCCGGCGAAGACGAGAGCCCCGAAGACGGCCCGGAGGACGCCTAGCGATGCACTGCGGCGACTGTGGTGGGTCCATTGAGGTCGTGGACGTCTCCGCCGGCCCGGAAACGGCCTTCGAACGCTACGAGTGCGCTGACTGCGGTGGCACAGGTACCTACGTGAACGAGCATGGCGTTCCGGGCGGCGAAGTGCGGACCTCGGGCATCGTCGAGCGCTGAGGCCACAACGCGCGCGGACTGCGAGAAACCATACCGACCGCGCTTCCGAACGTTTTTCTGAACGACTGTGAGTAGATACGTCCGTAGGGCTTTGCCCTACGAGAGGCCCGCTTTCTCTTCCCTGCCATGGGTCGAGACGGGGCCTCTTTCACTACTCCCAACCGCCGAGAGACGTCCAAACCGCCAGAATGCGCTGGGAACCAGTGGTTTTATTATCCTATGCCTACAATGTAGGTGTACGGGGGGCACCACTCCCGTTTCGACCCATGGCACCTGAAACGACTGCGGATGACGGCGGAGCACTGACCGATGGAACGTGCGACGACTGCGGCCTGTCGCTCGCCGAAGCTCACGAACAGCCGGCCGGATACACGGCACTCACGACCGACGGCCGGCATCTCTGTGGAGCCTGCGACACCATCCGTCGCGGACACCAGCGCCGCGACCGGAAAACGGCCGACGAACTCGCGGCTGACGACGAGCAGGAGAGCGGCGGCAAAGAGCGTGGGACCGTCGACGTCCACGGCTGCTCAACGTGCAGCGACTACGCCTACGGCGATGACGACCAGTGCGCCGAGTGCCAGCAGCGCGGGCGTTCCCCGGTGAACGAAACCGCACTATGAGCAGCGATAGCTCACGGACTCGGGTTGCGGGCGACGACGGCGAAATCCTCGACGAGAGCGGCCGCGAGCGATTCGAGTTCACACACTAGACTGGCTATAGCGATTCTCGGAGCAATCCATAGTTTTGCGCGAGTCCTCCCCAGCAGTTGGGAGATACAGCATGCGAGATACAGGGCGCGTATCTTGCACATCCCATGCTCATACTTATCTCGCCAATACCCTGCCCCTAGGGCCGTGAGAGCGCGCGACGGCCCGACCGTCGAAGGAACCGACACAGAGCTTTTGAGGACGTGCTGAAAACAAACCGATATGCACCCCACCCGTCAACAGGGTATTGGAACAGCCATTATTGCGCTGGTACTCGCTCTCGCTCAACTCCCAATTCTCGTGCCAGTGATCATTGAGCCAGCGGTATCAGTATTTGACCGGACTTACAGTATTTTGATGCTTCTTGGGGCTTCTTCGTTGTTTTACCTCGGAGTTCTCCGACTGCGTAACCCGGAGTGGTTCGATGATGGTCCCACCGAACATGAATTTCGACCAGTACCTATGGCCGTTATCGCAGGTGGACTGTTCGGTATTGGCGCTCTGACGTATCTGATCATCTCGTAGTTAAGTGGCCGTGCCTCCGCTAACCCTGTTAGCAGCCACTTGGTTGCTGACAGTGGCACCTCGGTAGGTAGAGGACAAGAGATAGCGACAGAGGCCAAGTGCGAGATACAGCCTCTGAGTCGCTCACGCTGATTTCGGCGATACAGGAACCTCTCACGTTAGAAGTCCGAACATTTCCGCGAATTACTATAGCGCGGTAGCTCCGGCGACTCTGCCTATTGGAACGCGCACGCACAACGCCTACGGCTACCGTTCCGTTGTGATGAGGTAAGGAGGGGACGGGGCCAGCCGCAGAGAGCGCCGGGTCGCCGGAGAGAGGTAATGGTTGTAGTACCCCGTAGAACCCTAGTAGTACCCCCTGGGATACTACAGGTACAGCGCTTGTAATCCTGTTTTTCGCCACTCTCAGTTGTAGTAACACCCTTCCCCCTACCCCCTCCCCGGTGTAGAGAGCCAGATGAATGGTTTGTGTTAACATGGTCGGTCTGGCTCACCCCCCGAGGGGGTCGCGCGCACGCGTTCCTAACTATTTTGCCGATTTTGGCTCTCTTAAGGTCTCGTAAGTCTATATTCAGTAGTACCCCCCGGGGGTGTTATCGGGGTGCTACCGGGTACTGCGGCTACTGCCAATCCTAGAACAAGTTTCGCTATAATCGGGCGAGCGGGGGGAACTCTTTGTCCCCACCGAAGTAATCGTGGACGACCTCGACCCGCTCGGAGGCCCGTGTCATGGCGACGTAGAACAGTCGGCGCTCCTCGGCCTCGTCGCCGTTCTCGAAGCGCTCCATCTGCTTGTGGGTATACGCCGGGAAGACGAAGACATGCGGCGACTCCAGCCCTTTCGCCGCGTGAATCGTCCCGACGCGAACCTGTCCGGGGCGGTGGGTCGCGCCACTACGGAGCGCTCCCTTGATGAGTTCGCGCTGCCAGCTGTCGACCGACAGCTCCGGCACGAGGTCTCGTGCCTGCTCAACGTCGGGGAACCACTCGCGGTACTCTTCCTGTGTAATGACGGCCCCTCGGATGCGCTGGGTCGCCGAGAGTCCCCCGTCCGCCGCTCGCTTCTGTGCTGCCTCCCGAACCGGCGAGCGCGATGTGTTCTTCAACAGCGCCCGCGCTACTGGTAGAGGGAGATGGCGGCCATCACCGACCGCCTGCATCCCCGATAGAATCATGGGAAGTGGCTGTCGCCACCGCCGAAGCGGACCGTTCGGTTTGAGATCGAGATACGGCACACCTCCCTCGCGGAGGCCGTACGCGATCTTCCCGGCTTGTCGGTTGGTGCGGGCGAGCAGGTAGAGTTCGTCGCTGTCTGAATCGGGAAGGTTCCGAAGCCCCTCCTCGACGAGCGCACTGAGTTCGTGCGGCCCGTCGGCGTCGACATGTCGGACGCGGCCGCCGTCGCGCCACGCCGTGACGCGGCTGATGTCGTGTTCGGGTATCGGTTCGGCGATGGGGACCGCCGCGTCGATGACTGCCTCGGGACAGCGCTTACTCTCCTCGTGGTGAACCACTTCGTCAACACTCGTTCGCTGGAAATACGTCGGCTCCGCGCCACGGAATCCGTACACCGCTTGATTGCTGTCGCCGGCGATGTAGATGCGGTCGATATGGCCACTGTCACGCCACTGCTCGTAGAGCGCAGTCTGGAGCGGCGAAAGGTCCTGGAACTCGTCGATGATGAGCACGCTTACCGGCGGAATACAGTTTCGCTCGAGCGCAAGCTCGACGTAGTCATCGTGCTGCATGAGGTCGTTGCGCTGCTTGTACGAATCCCAGCTTTCGAGCACCTCCATCGTCGTCTCTGGGTCGAGTTCGAGGTCGAACGGCGCGCGATGGTGCTTCGAGAGCGGCCAATTCTTGCTTTTCAGGTAGTCATAGACGGCGATAGCCTTGTTTCCAGTCGCGATGCCGCTCGCATCGCCTTCGTTCAACTGCGCGATGGGGTCGTTCTCGCTCTCGTCGTACCGAATCGTGGGAAAGTTGGTCTCGAAAAACCAACTGAAGTATTCGAGGCCGTTGTCGCGGTCCTCGGTGATGACGAGCTGCCCTGTGTCGTTGGGGTCATCCTCACTCCGCATTTCCATCGCACCGTCGATGAGACAGGAGATGAGTGCCGCACCGTGAACCGTTTTCACGCGACCCATCACGTCCTCTTCGTCCTCGTCGGGATAGATGTCGATGATTCGGGTGGCTGCCTCTTGGCGTGCGCTCCGTGAGAAGGTGAGGAACATCAAGTCCGAGTAGTCGGTACCGTGAGTTTCGGCTTCTCGCTCGACGAACTCCAGTAGCTTCGTCGTTTTCCCGCTGCCCGGTGACCCGACCAACTTAGTAACGTCTGCGCTCGTCATCTCAGCCCCTCCGGCGCGTCTTCGTCGTCTTCGTCTTTCACTCGATGGCTCTTCTCATGGGTGTGTCCTGTTGCACTCGCTGCGACCGGCCAAACGCTGTTCTGCCGCCCGGCGATTTGCTTCCGTTCTGTCTCAGCCACCATGATGCCGCGCTCCTGAAGGATGCGCGAGAAATTCATGTCACCGTAATCGGAGTCTTTGAGCCAATTCATGACCCATCGGCCCGGAACCAGAACCGCGTCCTCTCCGTCCTCGTACTGCTCGAAGTAGTAGCCGTTCCGGGAGTCCCAACTGAAACCCTCCTCGTCGGCCCAGACGGTCATCATCTCGACCTTATCAACGAACGTCTCGACGGCAGCCTGCTCGCGCGGATCTTCTTCGCGCTCGCGGCGCTCTTGGATGTCGAGCCAGTAGCTTTTCAGATTCGCCCACTCCTCGGCGTCGAGGTCGATTTCTTCGAGGAAGTGCGCGAGGTGCGCCATCTGAAACCCACCGGGATCGGCGTTGTGCATCTGTCCCTCGTCGAACGTCAGCTTCTGTTCTTCACTCTCGTGCCCGCCGGCGGGTGGAAGCATCGTTACGACCCACTCCGCTTCGCCGGACCCGGGGTAAGCGACGACGCTGACCGTCCGGTCTCGGAGACCCTGCTCGCGTGGTGAGCGCATACACTCCGTGAACCAGTCTTCGTCGGCGTCGATGCTGGCCTGCGTGAGTGCGCTTTTCACCGACTCTTTCAGCGCCTTCACGTCCGCACCGGGAACGGACCCCTTCACGCGGCCAGCTACCCGTCCGCGTTTCGTCCCGCTGGTCCAGAAACCCCGGTCTAGGTTTTCCTCGTATGTCCGCTTCCCATCGGTTTCGACGGTGAGCTTCACCTTCTTCCCGGTTACGGGCATGATGTGTAGCTTCGCGTCTGGCGCGTCCTCCTCGTCTTCGAGCAGCTCGTAGATGGGATGGGTCGGGCCTTCGTCCGCGCGTTCGCGGCCGTGCTCCAGCCCCGCCTCCTCGATGGCGTCGAGAGCGTTGTTGTACGACTTTGGGCCGGGGAAACCGGGATACGTGCTCTCGTCGTCGCTGGTCTTCTCGATGAAGCCATCCTCAGGGAAGTCACCGAGTGCGACGGCGGCCTTCCGAACCGCCCAAAACGGCATCTGGTCGTACTCGCCGCCGCCCTTTCGCTGCGACCCGGCCTCGGGCACCCAGATAGGGATGTTGTAGCCAGCCTCGCGCAGCGCTTCGACCGCCTCGCCCCACTGCTGGCCGCCGAGATCGTCATCGGCGTCATGGATGATGCCCTCGCCGAGTGCCATTGCCTTCGCGGCGTAGCCCCCGCCGCTCGCACCGGCATCACCGAAACGGTTTGCGTCGTGGTCGACGTAGCAGGAAGCCCCGCTGTCGCTGTCGCGCCACGAGGGGTCGAACTCCGTTTTCCCGCTCGCATCGGTACCGGTGTCCCAGCCGTCGCTCGCGAACTTCCGAACGACATCGGCTGTGTCGATAGCGTCGAGCGCGTCGTAGACGTCTTGCATGAACGGCGTAACCGGATGGCCTTCGAGACCGTCGCCGAGTTCCTCCATGCGCTCCTCGCGGCGCTCTCGGGCCGCCTGACGGCGCTGTGCTTCGCGCTCTTCGCGTTCGCGCTCGGCTGCGACCCACGCATCGAGCGCCGCTTTCCAGCCGCCATGCTCGTCGTATTCGTCAGGCCAGAGCGTCGCCACGAGGTCGTCGACACGCTCGGTGTGTTCGACGGCAGTGAACGCTTCGCACCACTCCCGAACGTCGTCGAGGAGTTCGTCGCTGGCGTCCTCGACTGCGACCGGCTCGCGGTAGCGAATGTCCTCGACGTCGAGGGGGGTCACGACGGCGTCGTGGTCACCGTGGATGGTGAGCGGAATCTTGTACTGCCGATTCAGGTTGTTCGCCCAATCGGGCTTGATAACCTCGCTGGCACCCTCCACACGCTCGTTGACGCGCGCCTCGGCGTCCTGAAGATACTCGTTTGTCCGCTCGATAAACGCGCTCAGAACGCGCCCTCGGGCGTCCTCGTCGTCCTCGTAGTAGCGGGTGATTGGCAAGGTCGCCTCGGGAGCACCGAAGACGTACGCTCCGCCCACGCTGTCGAGCGCGTAGACGGCGTCCCGCCCGCCGTAAAGGTCCGCGAAGGCGTCGATGTACGACTCCAGCGCCGCCTCGGTAGTCGCGTAGGTGTCCGTATCAAGGTCCGGGCGCTGAGGCTTGAGGTCGTCTGCGAGGTCGATGTCGCCCCACGCGCTGATAGCGGCGCTGTCCTCGATGGCCGGCGTGGGCTTCTGATTCAGGTACTCATATGCACCTTCGTCCTCGTCGAACCGCGCCGGCTCCCAGCGCTCGAACGCCTCCGGGCGCTTGTAGGAGGTGAGCGCGTAGAGCGTGCGTTCGAGCGACCCATCGACGACGTCGCCGTAGTCGGTGGTGAAGTTCCGCGCCCGGCGCTTCTTCGGGAACTGACCGATCTCGTCCTCGGCGGGGTCGGTGTTGTCGCGGGTGATATACCACCCCTTCTTGTCAGTGACTGCGAGCGTCGGGTTTGCATCAAGGTCGCCGAGCGGCGCGACGCTGCTCTTGATGCGTCGGTGGTGCTCGCGGACATCCGTCTGCGAAAGCGCGCTCGCGGTCTCTATGTGTTCGGGTTCGTCATCGGATTCGGTCTCTGCGCAGTGAGCAACGGCCTGCTCCCTCGTGTTCTTCATCGTCCCGCACTCGGAGCATTCGTAGCCCAGTACCTCGCCGTCGGCTTCGACAGGCACAGGATCGTCGCCGGAGTCGCTATCGGCGCTCATTCGTTCTCCCGTCCGATTTGTGATTCATCGCCCTGACTGTCCGAACCGGTCGCACTGGCGAGTCTTCCGTCGCTGAGCGCACGCTTCTCGGCGCTGTCAGGGTCATCTAGCTTGTTGCTCTGACCGCTCGTCGTATTCGTCGGCTCGATACTTGGCTCGACCTCCAGCAGAGTATAGACGTCTCTCCAGGACTCGTGGTGGTCAAGCGCTCGCAGGTCGCTTCGCTGTCGGTGATTAGCTTGCCGTTGATGAGACACGTGTCGGTTCAGGACCCAGTTTAGCAGTCGTGGGTCGAGGACCGACGGACAGCGACAGGCGAGGCGTGTCAGCGATTGCCGAAAACCGTTGGTCAGCGCGGAGGGTGACAAGACCTATGTAAGATGCGGCATAAACGCTAATCACAGGTACCCACCCCCGCGCCCGCCTGTGCGCGTCCGTCTACCGAGGTCACGCTCGGTAGCGCTGGTTCGCGTGCGACCTGAGACATCGCACGCGGACTCAACCCTGCCTTTGGAGCCATAGACCGCTTAGCTCCTCGTATCCTCTGGCTTGTCCCGCTCCTCGAAGACCTCTCGTAGGAGGTCGTCATAGGGCTGGTACTCGTGTTCCTTGTGGGATTTCACGAGGTCCCTCACCTCCTTCGAGCAGGGGATACTGGTTTCCGTTGGCATTACACTTCCCGCTTGAGGTCGCTACCTATTAGTAATTGTGGTCAATAGTACCTGGAAGGGAGCGACTTCACCAGCGATTTTCGCTGGTCAGAATGCCATGACAGACAACAATTCCGACGCAGAGGATGAACCGTTCGACCGCAAATACCCTGACCGCCTGCTTGAACAGGGCCGCGAGCGCGGACTTTCGCGGGCCGACCGGGAGTACCTCGCCTCGGGCGGCGAGACAATAGCAAAGAGTGAGAACGCGCACGTCAACATCCGTCATCGGATTCGGAGTCGCGTGCGCGAGAGCATCGTCGATTTCTGGCTGCTGACGGAGTACCTGAGCGAGCGGGACCGCGATCTCATCTTCCGCGAGAGCAACGACGACTGGGATAACTGGGAACTACAAATCGGTCTCAAGAGCGCGATTCAGTTCTTCTATACCGCGCTTGACGAGTCTAGCCTCGTGGATTTCGAGACGGTGCTTGCATCGGGCGTCCACGACGCGGAACACGAGAAAAACGATGGTTCGTTGCTCGTTGATGTCGATTTCGACGTCGAGGTTGAAGAGAAACTCCGCGCCGAGGAGACGTACGAAAAGTTCCAACGCGGGGTGCCGCTCAGTCCAATGGAAATCGGCACGTTGCTCGTCACCGGCACGATTCGTGACTCTGAAGAGGTTCAGCGGCTCTCGCGCCATGCCCGCTCAAATAGTTTCATCGAACACGCCCTCTCCCCGTTGCTCGCAGAACAGCTTTCCTCGATTAGTGATAGAGATGAGAGAATCGAGAGATTCCAGTATCACTGGTCGCATCTGTCGGATGAGCATGCGTCGATGGAGACCGACGTTGACGTGCCTCGGCTCTCGGACTTCCACTACCTCGAAGAGGAACTTGCGTTCCAACAGAACGAGAGTGAGAATGTATCGCTGGAAGACATGGCCGATGAGGCGGCCGCAGAAGGGGCTGCGGAGAGCGGGGCAACTGAGACCGATGAAGACCACTCCGCGGACTACGAGGCGACCCTTCGGAAGCTGAGCACTGACCTTGATGAGCCAATCACCGTCGGCGATGAGGTGGTCTATGAGAATGGTGATCGGCACGTGGTGGAGCGGGATGACGACGATAATCCTCCGGCTGATGCTGATCGATGACCGCCTCCAGTGGAGCGTCGGACTGGCCGCCCGCCCCACCGGACGGATTCAGGTACCGTGATTCGCCCTCTGCTCCTCCTCTCACCGCTCGTCTTCTAATCGCCCTCTGGGTCCCGCTCTCGGTGCTCGCCGTTTCAGCCCTCATTTTCGCTGTCCATGGTGCCGCTGACGCTCTCGAACTGTTCATCACCTTCGTCCCACACAACCCCGCTGCATTCGCTCTCTACACCGGCTGGATTCTCTCGCTGGTCATCCTTCTCGTCGTCATCCATGAATCGCTACATATACTCGCCGCTGCCCTGCTCGGGTACGATGTTGCCCTACAGGTTCACATCAACACGCGGCTCGACTGGATGGTCTCGGTCGTCACGTTCGGAGACTTTCAGACACGGCTGGAGACTGCTGTAATCGCGCTCGCGCCGCTAGCGCTGTTCACGCCATTCGGAATCGTGGCACTCGCCGTCGGCGGTGAAGGTCTCGTCATCGCTGCCGGTGTGCTGCTCGCCGTGAATGCAGCTGGTGCAGTGCTCGACGTTCGGACAGTACTGTTGATGCTTTCGCTTCCGTCGGGGACGCTCGTGCGCCACGATGATACAGGCCGCGAGCAGTACTACGCACCAGAGAAGAACAGCTGACCGCCTACAGGCCCGTGCCTGCATAGTCGCACGGTCTTCCGGTCGTTGTCCTCAGCTCGCCTCTCGCATCCACCACTCGCTCGCTCCACTTCTCGATTTCACCATGAGGTCTTTGCCAAGGTCCCGTCGGCTCTCGCTTGCTGCACTCGGCCGTCATCCACCTGGCTCCTGCTGGCTATTGCTGGCTGGCAGTCCAGTTGGCTACCGCTCGTTGGCAGTCCGGCCGGCAGTCACGCTGATCTTCGCTCGCGCGTGGTGGTCTGTCGTAGAAGTCGGGTAGAGGCTGTGGCGCTGCCTACAGGTCGCGCGCCTGCACCGTCTTCCGGTCGTTGCTCTCGGCTCGCCGTGCGGCATCCTCGAGCAGCTCGCTCACGTCCTCGTTGAGCGCGTCGTAGAAATCGCCGGACACGTTCATGTCGCCCAGTTCGTCCTTCACAGCCGATTTGACGATGAAATCCGTCACAGACGCCTTCCCGTGCCCGTTTCCTTCAAGCTATCCATTCTCGACGCTCTCGCTGGCTCTCTCGGCAGGTCACAGTCGAAACCCGGTGTGTCGTATGCCATAGAACTAAGTGGTTTGCCCATGAAAACTGGCTCGTATGGCACAACTGGAAAAACGAGAAGAACCGGAAGAACTGGACGACGTGAAACAGCCGGTCACAATCGCCGTTTCCAATCAGAAAGGTGGCGTCGGGAAGACCACCGTCGCCGTAAACGTGGCTGGAGCACTGAGCCAGCGTGGCCGTGACGTCCTACTGGTCGATCTCGACCCGCAGGGCAACGCCACAGAGGGCCTCGGATTCGCTGACGCCTACGATGCGGAGCCGCCCAGCATCTTCGACGTACTGACGGACTCGGAGCAGCGCGGAGAGATCAAGCGCCTCGTCGAGGAGCACGCAGAGATGGACGTCGTTCCCAGCAACGTCGACCATCATCACACGGAACGTGAGATGACCCACGTCCGCCGGCCCACGGAACAGCTGGCGCTCGCGCTTCGCGGCATCGGCCAGCACTATGACTACGTGCTGATTGACTGCCCACCGTCGCTTGGCCATCTGACGGACAACGCGCTCTACGCTGCCCAGAACCTCTTGATACCCGCTCTCGCAGAGAGCACCAGTAAGCGCGCTGTGGAACTGCTGTTCGACCACGTAACCTCGATTGAACGTGACTTCGGTATCTCGATTCAGGAACGGGCTGTGGTCGCCAACAGAGTCGAGCAGACCAATGAAGCATCGGAAATGATGGACTGGTTCGCCCGCGCGTTCGATGACACGCCTCGCTTCGAGGTGCGGAAACGGGTCGCTCTCCAGCGCGCTCACAGCGCCGGCAGTTCGCTTTTCGAGCATGACCCGGAGGTCGATATGTGCGACGTCTTCCTGGACATCGCCAGCGCTCTCGATGAGCAGTTTGGACTGCCCCCGGCAGAAACGGAACCCGCTCGGGAGGCCCGCTGATGACTGACCGCGCAGACAGACTCAGTAGTCGTCGGAAGGGCCGGTCCTCGGACCAGCCAGCAGAAACAGAAAAAGAAGAAAAACCGGAACAACCAGCAGAACCAGAAGAGCCAGCAGAACCAGAACAACAGGAACAACAGAAGGAGTCTCAGAGCATCAAGGACCAGTATCAGGGTACGTACATCTACCTGCCTGAGGACCTCCGTCAGGAGTTCGACCTCGTCGCTGATGAGATGGATACAGCCCGCCGCCGTCGCACCGGGAAACACGTCGAGAAGATACGCCATTTCGAGCCGCTGGTCGTTGCCCTTGGCATAGAGGCTATCGAGAATATGGATGACGATGAGTTAGAAGAGCGCCTCGCTGAGTTCGATCCGTGACCCCTGTTCTACCACCTTCCTGATACGCCTCGACTGGCGGGTTCGTTCCTTTCTCGTTCTGCTCGCACGCCTCGGCTCTCCGGTCACAATCAGCACTGCTCTCACAACTGGCTCGGTCAGTTTTCCCGTGCATCCTCGGCACTCCTATTTCTCCCAGTTCGGCCCGGTTTTAGCTCCCCCTTCCCCCCTGTTTTCACAGCTACTGCCTTCGCCGCTGGCGAGCACCGTAGGGGGATAGCCTTCCTTTTTACCCTTGGAGGTCATTGCATGGTGCATGGCTGCCACGAGCGATGAGCAAGACACGGAAACGGACCTCGCTGCATGGGTCACTGGCCGCCGCCGGGGCATCCTTCAGGCTATTCGCTTCCACGGCGGAGAGGCCAACACCTCAGAAGTCAGAGAATACACTGGACTCTCTCGCGGGAGCTTCGACCACCACATCGACACGCTCCTGAACCCGCCGGAGCACCTGCGGACTGAGGACGGCTGGCTGGGCGACGAGGGACTCATCGAGGTGGCGGGTCACGTCAATATCGGCGCACCCTCTCCGGCCCGTCTGTTCACGCTGACTGAGACCGGTGAGAAATCCTTCGAGAAAGTGGTAGATGACGTTGGTGTGCAGGCCGATGACGTCCGCGATCTCCAGCAGCGGGTCGAGGAACTGGAGCAGCAGAATGAAGAACTCGCCCAGCAGAACGAGAAACTGGCCGACGCTTTCAACGACCTGCGAGAATACGTGAAGAGCCTTGATGGCGCTTAGAGGTTGACTGGTCCCGGTAGAGACCCGTCGCCGTCGTCGGTGAACTCCTCTTCTAGCTGCTCTTGCTGCTCGTCGGATAGCTCTCCGTCCTCGGCTGGTGTCTCCTCGCTCGGAGCGCCGGTATCGGCCCGGTCGGTGCTGTCGTCGCTGCTGGTATCGCTCTCTTGGACGCTCACGCTCGCCGACTGGTCCGCGTCAACGGCCTCGGTGATGGGTACCTGCTCGGCGTCGGGGCCGCGGTAGAGTCGGAGGTCCTCGCGCTGGTCCCCGTCCTCGGGAACCACTACGATGTCCCATGCGCTCTCCGAGACCCCGTGTTCGAAGTGATATTCCGGGATGAACGGGCGGTACACGGGCACGTACTTGTCGCGCTGGTCATCGGGCACGACCTCGCTCGTTGCCGGGTATTTCTGCGGATTCTCAAACACCTCGGCGGCGCTCTCGAAGCGGGCATGCTCTTCGCCGTCGCTATCGCGCAGGATATACTCGCCGCTCTCGTCGTCGTACAGCCAGACGGTCTGGCGAGCGCCCTTCGGCCGAAGCATCATCTGGTCGTTGACCGCGAGTTCGCCGCCGTTGTAGCAGCGCTCATACTCGCCGTCCCAACTGTGGGAGTAGTAGCCGTTCTCGGTGAGCGTCTGCCAGAGTGTCTCGGCGACCTTCTCGCGGGCGGTGTAGAGACAGCGCTGGCCCTTGTTGTACGCCTGCGCGAGGTTGAACAGCGACTGTGCCGGTTTCGAGTCGCCGGTACTGCTCTCGGCCTCGATGGCGACCGCCGGGCCTTCCGTGCGCTGCATGATGACCGGGTTTGCGCTCTCCGGCACGGCGAAGCGGTCCAGCAGCGGGTACTGGCGCTCGAACTGCCGGCTGACGTTCCAGACGTCGCGGTGAGTGCTTTCGCCGATCTCGAAGTCGAGCATCGCTACATCCGAGAGGTCGGCCACGCCGTCGGGCATATCGCCGTCGCCCTGCGTGGGGAGTGAAACAACCATACCCGTTCGGAGTAGCGGCGCGTAGCCATCCTTCAGTAGCGTCCGATGCTTCCCGCCGCCAGCGCTGCCCGCCGAACCCGTCTCGAATATCTTGTTCTTGCCGCGTTCGGTACAGCGCATGAACATCTCGCCATCGCGCTCGCGAACTTCGAGTAGGTCGTCGGGCACGTGGTCGATGACGTGCCAGAGTAGGCTGACGTGGCTGACGTCGACGGTCGGTAGGTAGCGGTCCACGCGCTTGCGAGTCGTCGGCTTCTCGACCGGGACCCACCGCTCTCCATCGCCACTGTTCTCCTCGCTCTGCTGGCTTTCCTCGTTCTCCTCGTTGTTCTGGTTTTGCTGGTTGTTCTGGTTCTCCCTGTTCTCCTTGTTCTCCCGGCGAAGCCACTCGTCGTAGGCGGCCTTCGCAACCTGCGCGGCCTGCCGGTCGTCGATTTCCTGACTCTCCTCGACAGTCTCCTCGACCGTGCCCGCTGCCGTCGAGAAGTGCATCTTGTCCTGTACTTCCTCACTCGTTGGCGGGACTGTCCCGTAGTCGTCGAGGCTCTTCACGATGAGCCGGTAGGCGTCCTTGATGCTATGGAGCGGCGGGTACGGCGGGAACGCTTCGGCGAGGAACGGCCGCGAGCGCTTACCCGGTCCCGTAGCCGTCCGCATCCACGCATGGAACTGATCGGTTTCGAGCAGGTCTTGGTCGTCTTTCTCGCCGAACCGTCGCGAGAGCAGCCGCGCCTCGTCCGGGTGACCGGGGTCGTAGGCGATGAGCGAATTGCAGTTACCGAGAATCGCATCTTGGGCGCCTTCGTCCAACTGCCGTAGCTGCTGGGTGGCGATAGTCAATCCCAACCGCTTCGACCGTGCCTTTGCGAGCATCTTCTCGATCTTGCTCCCTTCGGTGAGCACGTCGTGGGCCTCGTCGATCACGAGGAAGTAGGGAATGTAGTCCGCGTCGAGTGACCCGCCGGCTTCCTCGTGCTCTCGCACAGCCTCGTCGACGGCCTCCTCGTCGAACTCGCCTACACCGCCGTCGTCGGCGTCGGCCATGTCCTGCATCAGCTGGTCGCGCTGGGAGGGCCGTGAGTCCACAGCGGTCCAAATCTGCCGAAGGATGGCCGTGGCGACCGCCTCCTTCGGCTCGTCGGGGAGGTTGTTGTTCACGAGGATGATTTTCTCGTCCTCGACGGCCTGCGGGATGGACGTCTTCGCGTCGCGCTGGGCGACGATCTGGCGCATGGTCGGCTCCTCTACCCAGTCTTTGAGCCGCCGGCGAATCGCATCGAGGTCGATGTCCTCCAGTTCGGCTATCTTGTCGGTGTAGCCTTGGATGAACGAGAGGTCTTCGTCGCTCGCCCGAATCAAGTTCGCGTACTCGGCGCGGGACTCTTCATCGAGCAGCGCGCCGAACATATCGGCGAGCGTGAAGTCGAACTCGTGGCGAATCATCCCGCGCAGCATGTTCGACGCGATACCGTCCATGCGCGGACCCCAATAGTCGTCAGCGGCGAGCAACGCTTTGAGGTCGTTGACGATGCCCTCTACTTCGGCGTCAAACCCGGGGTCTCCGGGGTCAGTATGGGTCTCCAGCAGGTTGAATCCGACCTGTTTCTTGAACGCATCGCTGCCGGGCGAGATGAAAATCACATCGTCCCAGCGCTCCTTCGGAACTGACATGAGCAGGTCGAGCACGTCGTCGCCCTTCGGGTCGATATAACAGACACCCTTGTCAGCGTAGATGTGCTGCTGGGCAATGTTTTTCTCCAGCGTCGATTTGCCCATCCCGGTCAGCCCGCCGATGAATACGTGGCGAAACAGGAGTTCGTACGGGAGCGAGACGTCTTTCGCATCCCGTTCGGTCTCGCCTATCCATCGCGGCTGGTCGGGCACCTCCTGAGCGTATTCGACCATCGCTCGCGCCCGCGAACCGGCGTAGATGTTGCCGTTCTCGGCTTTCATCTTCATCTCTTGGCGCGTGAACTGGCGCTGCTCCTCTTCGCTCGCCGGCGTCACGGCGTAGGGCCACTCTTCCCTCTCCGCTTCGGCTTCGGTATCGGCTGTTTCACTCATGGATTGGGTAGTAGTCGTCTCGGAGTGCGTACACGCCGACAGAGAGGACGACGAACGCCACGAGAAAGCCGGGATGGACTGCCCACTCTCCCAGCAGCCCGCCGCGGCCGACGTACACCGCTACGCTGGCGAACAGAAGTACGAGGTGCGGTCTCGGTCTCATGACGGCCGCTCCTCGCTCCCGCCGGTCTCTTCCTCGAACGATTCGAACGCGGGCGCTTCGCTGGGCGTGCTCCCCGACCCACTCGTGCGCGAGTAGTCGATTTCGGGCGTCGCGAGCGTCGTCGGGATGTGGCAAACGCCTGCGAGAGCACCCGCCGAGAGTATCATGTCCCGGTCAATCCACTCGCGTTTCGCCATCAGACGCACGATGTCGCGGGCTTCCTGCTCGTCGTACCAAATCGGTTCGAAGCCCTGCTCGTACACCGAGGTATAGAAGCGGCGGTACATCCCGGCGGTGTCCTCGACGCGCTCGATGGCTTCGTCCGCCGAGTCAGCGACGGCCGCCACGCGCACGTTGAAGTGGTAGCCCTTCTCGCCGCGTTGGTCGGCCACGATGTCGGCGGCCTGCTTCTGCGCGCTCGTCGTCTCTCGGGTTTTCGTGTGGTCGATGTCCTCGCCGTCGCCGCCGACGAGAGCGGACCCGAACCCTTCGAGGACGGCGCTGGGCCGCCAGCCGATTTCCCCCTTCCGCAGTTGCTTCGCGGTCTTGTCCACCCCGTGATACCAGTTCTTCCGGTTGCTTCGCGGATGGTTCGACCACGCGGGGCGAATGAGTACCTGCACGACCGTCGCTACGTCCCCGCCGCCTGCTGCGGTATTGCCAATCATTTCGGGGATGATTGCACCGTAGGGGTCGGTCTCGAACTCCTCTGGCGAAATCTCGAAATGTTTGATTGGCTTGAAGTAGTCGCTATCCGCGAGCGAGAGCCGGGCAGCGGCCATGTGCTGTCCCTCGCGCATGGGGACGAACTCTGCCGGGCCGCGCGTCACGTCGGCATCGCGGTAGAAGTTCGGAATGAGCCGCTCCAGTTCTTCGAGGACGTGCTCGTCGGTGGGGGCGAACCGATAGCCCACCGCATCATCGGCGAAGTACGGCTCGAATGCCGTGGGCGGCGTGTCGTTCTTTGACCGCAGACCGCCCGACTCTTCGACCTCGTGAATCGACGAGAGCAGCTGCTTGGCTGCCCGGAGGTCGCCGTCATCGCGGTAGGGGCGGACGTTCAACACCTCGCCATGCTCCGCGACCGACGAGCGGATGTCATCGACGAACTCGCCGTCGAGTTCCGTCGCCTCGGGGAGCGTTTTGTTGCTGCCGAACAGATCCATAGATAGCTTACGGTGCTCCCTCCGTGTTCGCCCAGTCGTGCTCCTCTTCGAACGAATCGAGCAGTAGTTCGAGCGTATCGTCGCCGGTCATGTCCTCGTTAGCATGGGCTGCATATTGCCGTCGGAGAGTGTTGAACCGCGCCTTCGTGCTCTCTGAGACGGAAATCGAACTACGGCTGGACCCTGAACTATCGCCATTGTTGCTCATCTTGTTGGCCTCCGTCCGCTTCCTGCACGGCACCACCCAATATGTCTTGTGCAGCGGATTGTACCTGTGCAGCGCGTTTCTCGCCAAAGCCACGTACGTCGGTTAGCTCGTTCACGTCTGCGGTCGCCACACTCCGCACGCTCTCGAAATCGGCGGCTGAGAGCAGCGATGCGCGCGACTCCTGGACGCCATCGATTGCGGTGAGCGGGGGGTCGTCCGCCGTGGCGATCTCCTCGTCGGTCGGCGTTGGGATGTGGCCGATTGGTTTCCCGAGCGCCTCACCGGCCTTCCGGCGAGTGAATGCGGCTTTCGTCAGGTCCATCCCATCGACGCCGGCCAGCTCGTCGTTCGGTGTCTGAAAGACGCTCTCAGCCGTCTCATAGCCCGCCCGCTCCAGCGACGCGCTCAGCCGCTCATCGACCACCGAGACGTCGGTTACTGGCAACGGCGGAGTGTTGTCGGACCCGTCGTCCGCCGACGCCTCCGCGTTCGGCTCTGACTCTGGCTCTGGCTGCTGGTCCGACTCTGGTTCTGCGGGTTCGACATCGCGCGGCTTCGGCGTGTCGTCGGGCATCTTGTCCGCCCATTCCTGCCGCCGTCGCCGTCGTTCACGCGAACCGAAGCGGTCGCTACCGGTCCAGCGCCAGTCGCACACGTCGTCATGCTTCCGCAGGTACTTGCGGAGGTCCTCACCATGCTTCTGCGGGTCGTAGCGATAGAGAGCGAACTCACGCGGGTTCACGGCCTCGTCCATCTCGATACGGAGCGGGAAGCCGCCCTCGCGGTCGACACGCAGTAGGGCTTCGGCATACCCGACGTCACGCTCGCCGGGTTCGGCGTCTTTGACGAACTCGTGCTCGGCGTCGGTGAGGCCGAACTCCTCGGCCCAGTCCTCGTTCATCTCTTTCAGGTAGTGAAAGAGCATCATCGAGGTGTTGTCGAGGATGTCCTTCGCCGACTCTTTGATGGTGTCCTCCTGCTCGTTTTCCTTCTCCTCGAAGAAGTCGGCCATTTGCTGCGTGCTGAAGAGCATCGACAGGTCGTAGTGCCTGCTGTGGCGGACGATCTGCCGCAGGAAGCCGAGGTTCGACGAGGTTTGGAACATGTAGCGGGCCTCGTCGAAGCTCACTATCGAGGGATTCGGCGAGGATTTCGTCTGCTCGTAGATTTGCGAGATGAGCAGTTGCATCATCAGCCCGCCCGTTTGCTCATCGTTCTCGTACTCTTGGAGGTCGAGATAGACGAAGCCGCCGTCCTCGATGCCGAGGTCGGTCTGTTTGGTGAGGTTGTGATACTCACCGTTCTCTCGGAACGGCTCGATTTCGTTGTTGATGATTTCGATGGCCGTGTTCTGGCGGTCCTTTTTCGCCTTCTCGGTGTCTTCGAGCGCGTCGTCGACGTAGTTGCCGGGGTTGTTCGCCATGTCGCGGATGAACCACAGCGCGGTTGTGACCGTGGGACTCGGCCGGTCGTGGGTCGCGGGGTCCTCGGTGATACCGGCCCACTCGTAGGCGAGTTTGATGGCTTTCTCCCATGTCCCCTTCCGCTCGTCGTAGTTCTCGAAGCCCTCCAGTTGGTAGTAGGTCTCGATGAACGATTTGGCCTGCCGGAGCGCCGACTTGAACGGGATTTCGCGGCCCATGTCCTCCAGCACGTCCTCGGGCGTTGACTCGATTCTGAAGGGGTTGATGGGCGTGTCGCCGCCGATGACGATGCGCTCGCCGTCGAAGAACTTGGTCAGGCCGTGGAAGTCCCGTAGCGGGTCGATAACGGCAATCGTGGTATCGGGGTTGCGGAACTTGTGCCGCGTCAGGAGCTGCTTGACGGTCGTCGTCTTCCCCGACCCGATTTTGCCGAAGACGGCGATGTTATAGCCCGTCTCGCGGGCGAAGATGTCGAGCACCGTGGGTTCATCGCGCTCGCGATGTTTCCCGACGACCACGCCACCGCTCTCCGTGAGGTTCTTCGCGTGCCACGGATAGACCGATGCGAGGCCCATGTCCTTCATGAGCGCCGTCTCGCCGATGACGTCCTTCGCTATCGGCGCGGACGAATGCAGCCCGTCCATCTGGTTATAGTCGAGGCGGATGCCTCCCGCGTCGGCCGGCCGTTCCTGGAGTTTGCGCTTGACGCTCGCCACCGTATCGTTGTGCCACTCCACGGCGTCCATGCCGTCGGGCGCGGCGCTCACGCGGGATTTGACGGTGATGTAGGCCGCGACCTCGAACAGCGCCTTGTTCGGGGCCTTCCGCGTCTCGTTGATGTCCTTCGCGGTCTCGTATTTCTGCTTGTCCCGGTCGCGTGTGAACGACTCGTTTTCCTCGGCCTTCTTCCACTTCTGTTCGAGCGAGAGCACCTTCTGGTCCATGTCGTCGGTCTCGTCGCGTTCGGCCTGCACCGAGAGGATAATCTCGACGCCGGCTTTCGAGGATGCCAGAATGTGGCTGAACATGCCGTAGGTGGGCACACGCGGCCAGTTCCGAACGGCGATGGTGCTCGCGAGCGTCCGGTCGTCGATGGAAACGTGGCCGGGGTCGCTCGTATCGAACTGCGCGGCGAGCAGCGACTTGTAGTGGTCCGAAAGCGCATCCGGCTCGTTATGAACGACGTCGGCCAGCGTCCGCTCCGGCTGTGCGGCGCTCGGAGCGGTCTGTGTGCGGGATTGGGCCTGTCGGATGGCCTGCGTGCCGCCATCGGCTGCGGCCGGTTCGCGCCCCCGCTCTCGCTCGCGTATCGACTCGTGCGTCGGGTGGTCGTGGGTGATAGGATACTCGGGGTCGCCCGCTTCGTCCTCATCGCCATAGACGAGCGGAGCCTGTCGGACGAGACTCGCGTAATCGTCGTAGGCGAACGCATCGTCATGGCCGTAGTGGTCATCGATGACCTGCGTGGCTTTCGTCGAGGAGAGTGCCCGCGCCCCGACGCCGTCCATCCCGCGGATAGCCGACTCTAACCTCTCGACCCGCGAGGTGAGCTTATCGCACATCGCCCGCGCGTGTGCGTTCTCCTCCTTCTGAGTATCCGCTTCGCGCTGCTGGAGCCACCCGCCGACGACGGGCACGGTCGCTAGCCCACCACGGTCCTCGGTGAACTGCGCGGTCGTGTCCAACTCCGATACCGAGACGATGACGTAGTGGGTGCGCGAGAGAGTGGTCTGTTCGCGAACAGCCACGTTGTCGGAGCGCTCAGCCGTCACGTCGGCGCGAACGTCGCCGTAGCCGTCGCCATCATCCATTGCCCGTTTCTGGGACTGCTCTCGATAGACCTCCTGCCGGTCACCGTAATCGACCGAGCGCATGGGCGAGTAAATCTGTATTTCGCCGTTCGCGTTCGACATCAGGACGCTCGATAGACGCTCAATCTGCGAGCGCCACTGGTCGTCGTCGGAGGTCGCCAGATTCGCGGGTTCGATCTCGATGACACCGATGTACGACCCATCATCGCGTCGAACGGCGTACTCGCCACGAACGGCATCCTGTAGCGGGATGTGCTCTTCGGCGGTCTTCGATGTCCCAGCCCCGACTAACGGCATCGACCGGACGACTGGTAGGTTTGCCAGCCGGCCGATAGGCGACTGGTTCGGCGGCTGTTCGACAGCTCCATTCCACGACCGGTCGGTCTCTCGTGCGTACGTATCGTCACTCATGTATCAGTCTCCGAATCCGCGTCTGCTTGCTCAGTCGTCGATTCTCTCCGAAGGGTCCGCGTACGTTTTGACGGGACGAACACCTGCTGACCCGTCCAGTAGCCGAAGCGATAGCGGATGAACGAAAGCGGAGAGAGGTGCGGCGGTGCTGCCGAGAAGGCGATTCCGAGCAGCGCCACGGACACCGCGGCAAGCGGCAGCCCGATATACCACGGCAGTAATATCGGCAGCCCGCCGAACAGCGCCCCGACGATGAGGATGGTCGCTGCCCATGTCGAGTGAGCATACCCGGCGGTCTCCGGCTCGGTAGAGAAATCCGACAGAATGCGGTCATCGGCCGATTCGTCCGTCGTGTCGCGTGTTGTTGATGGCATATGCTACTTCCTCGTTCAATCACAGCTGCCCAGAGTCGGGTATCCCCTCGCGGCTCGGGTCGCTCTCGCCACCGCTCTCGCGGTACTCGCGAACAGCTTCCTTCAGTTGGGTGAACTTCTCGCTCGCCGTGTCTCTCGCCGAGCCCATCATCGAGTAGCCACCGCGTGCGGCCTGTCCGGGCGCTTGACGCGCGTAATTGCTCGCCTGTGAGCCGACCATATACCCGGCGGCTCCCGATGCGACCGACTGCACCGACGGTGCGGCTTTGAACATCCCGATAGAGGTCAGGATGGGCAGGCCGATGGCCGCCAAGAAGATTGACCCGGAGGCGAGCATTCCGATGAACCCGCCGTAGCCGAAGTCCCATTGCAGGACGTAGGCGGCCCGTAGGAGCAGCGCCACCGGAACCGCCTGAATCAACAGCCCGATGTATTGCCAAATCATCTCGCTGGCGAATCCCGAGAGACGTTTGTGCGGCGCGTTGTAGGCGAGCGCCACGAGCAGCGGCAGGAACCACGGAACGACGAACAGCGCCCCGTAGCGGAGCGCGTAGATGAACGCGAGGCCGAGCGCCTCGGTATAGCCGATGACTACTGCGCCGAGGACCGCGAATATCGCTCCCGAACCGAGGTTCATTATCCCCTTCGTACTCTGGGTCAGCTCTTTAGGACTCGGCGCGACGTTCGTCGCCAGCACGTCGATAAAGGTGTGCATCAGGCCGATAATCGGCACCGTGAACGCAATCGCGAAGAGCGTGAGCACGAACCCCACGAACGCTTGTGACTGCGAGTAGGTCGGATTCCGCAGCGCTCGCCACGGCATCAACCCACACTTCGCTATCATACTTGCCAGCGCCAACACGAGCGCGAGCGGGAAGATGTAGGGGATGTAATACTGGTGATACATATTCGACCAGCCGTCGTTTGTCGGAATGAATACGATGCCGTTGTTGTCCTCGTCTTCCGGGACCGGCGTGCCGGCCGTCACCTCCATCGAGTGGTTCAACGTCCACATCATCCCCTCTTTCAGCCCCTTTTTGCTCGCGTTCAGCGTCGGCTGGATGACGTCGCTGCGCATCGAGAACCCGAACATCCCACCGCCACCGTCACCGCCGCCACTCGTCCCGCTTGGCCCGTTGTCGCCACGGTTGGGCCTGCCCGACCCGACGAGTCCGAGGTACAGGCCAGCGACTTGTTTCGGCGTCTCGCGTAACTGCTGGGTCGTGTTGCCGGGATACTCGCCACCGACGCGTTCGATGACCTGCGCCGACTTCGATGGGTTCTCACGGACCAGTCGCTGTGCGTTGCTTTTGTTGGTCTGCTTGAGCGACCGTGCAAACTCGACGACCGCCTGCTGTCCAGTTCCGTTCTCACCGCTCCCATTCGTCTGATTCGGCCCGGCGAGCTGGCCGAGTTGCCCGGCCGTGGTTGTCGAGGCGTTCGTTCCGTTCGCTGGTTGGCCCGCGACTACTCCGCCGCCGGAGATTCCCGTCACAGCGAGGCTCGCAACAAGCAAAAGCCCGACAACCATCGCGGAGAGTCGGCGGAGAGTCGGTCGGGTCACTATCCGCCGAAGGGCACGCAGCCCTGTGGGATGTCGATTGGCGCATAGCCCAGCACCCACGTCACGATGACGACGGTGAACACGATCCCGAGCAGCCCAATCAACGAGTTCGACGACATCGAGGAGAGCATCCCCATCGCCCGACCGGAGATGGCAACCCCTCGGCCCCCGAACGACACGAGGAGACCAATCACGACGAGCGCGAGCGCCACCCCGAAGATCGCGGTGATGAGGTCACTGGTGAACGTCCCGATAGCCGTCGAGCAGACGGTGTCCTGCGCGCTCGCCGTCCCCACGGCCAGCAGCAGGAACAGCCCGGCAGCCGTCGTCTGAATCCCGAGACGCATCCCCAGCCAGTCCTCTTGCGTTTCAGGTGCGATTCTACCGACTGCTTTTCGCGCTAGTTCTTTCAACATCGAAACTCGCCTCAATATCACCTTCACATTCATTGAATATAAAGCTTACTGCTGATGCGATATAATCACTGCTTATCTCGAATGATACGACTGTGCAGAACGTGCGGAACAGTAAAATGGTTGTGTCTTGTGGGTGTTCGCATGGCCGCACAACAGCCCTCACTACGTGGCGCGCTCGAAGCCACGTCGTCGACCATCCTCGGTCTCATCACCATCGCGGGCGGTCTCTGGACGCTGTTTTTGACCGATGCTTTCGGGGCGTCCATCGCGGCGGTTATCGCGGGGACCATCGCCTTCCCGCCCACCCGCGGGATTGTGACGCTCGGCCGGCTGCGCGTCGGGCGGTGGCTGCATGACGCGATCTCGTTTTTCCTCTATCTTCTGTGGCTCGTCATCGCGCTGTTCATCGCCCAGCCGTGGGCCTAAGCGAGCGAAACGGGCTTTCTCAGTCATCGTTCAAGATGTACGCGAGCGTCAGCGAGAGCACCGACCCAGCACCGATAGCGAGCGCCGGAATGCCGACAATCGCCAACAGCGCGACCAACACGACCAGCGCCCCACCAGCGAGAGCTATCTTGCCGACTCTCATCCCACTCGCCCCGGCCGCTCCGGTGCCGTTGTAACTCGGCGCAGGGAGCGCACTGAGATTCCCACCGGAGCCGACCCTTTTCGGCGCGGCCAGCCCGCTCGTGCTCGTACACTGCCCGAAGCTCACCCCCGACCCGATTCGTGCGCCGTTGATGTCACTCGGTCCCGCGTCGGGGGTCGTGATGCACGTCCGCTGTATCATCGACTGCGGGCGGCCCTGCATCTCCATCACCGCCGTCGGCGAGCTCCCGCCGATGAGGCACTGGTCGACCATGATGTTCGTCGCTGCTGGAGCGCTCGGCGATAGCGCGCGGAAGACCGGGCGGTCGAGGTGGTTCGTAATACGGCAGTTGCGAACGATTCCAGGACCGGATTCGCTCTCCCACTCGAACAGCGCCGCGCCCTCGCGCATCGAGTTTGCGACAACCTTGAGGTTCACAAACCGGATCGGGTCGGTCTGATTGCCGTGCTTCGCGTCCACGCGGGCGACGTAAACGCCCTGATGGCCGATTTTGAACGGCCCTTTATCGGACCACTGGCGGTCGTCGAGGAGTATCGACGCGCCATCGACGACTGCCCCGCCGCCGAGACGCACATTGCCATTGAAGTTGTTGACGAACGTGCCGCCACGGATTTCGACGATTCCGGTCGTTCGGCCGCCGTAGATGCCGTTCGACCAGCCTCGGAGCTTCGGGTTGACGAACTGTACCGTCCCTTGATTGGCCTGTCCGACCCAGATGCCCATCGGTGAGCCGAGCGTGTTCTCCGGCGAAGATTCGGGCAAATCACCCTCGTTGTGCGTGCCGGCAGCGGTTCCGCCGACGGCCTGAAAGTTCGTCGCTTGGACGACTCCTCCGCTGGTTCGGGCGATGGGCGAGAACATCGCATCCACGCCTCCGCCGTCCGAGGAGCTGGGCTTCGCCGGCGCGTAGCCTTTGATAGCCACGTTATCCGCACGAACGACACCGTTGCCGGCTTGGATGCTCAGTTCTTGGAGAGCGCCCTTCGCACTCTGGTCGATAACGATGTCGCGGATGAGACTTCCACTCTCCAGCACAAAGGTGAGGCTCTTCGTCTCCATCCCCGCCGGAATCACGAACGAACTGCCGTTGCCGACGATCTCGATAGGCCCCTCCGGTATTGCTGTGATATGCCCTGAGAGCGCGAACGTGCCACCCTTCGGAAAGACGATGCGCGTGTTCGACATTCCCGACAGCGCTGAGCCGAGTTTCCCATTGACTGGTTCGCTGCCCGTTGGGTCGAGACCGAGGTCTTCGACCGCACGCACCGTTCGGCCCATCTGCGGGCGCTGCTGTTGGAAGCGACGCTCGACGTCGGCCATCGCCATCCGACCTTCGAGCGAGATGTCGCCCGCGCCCGTGCTCGCGAGTGCTGTGTTGTCCTCTTCACCGAACGACTGAGCGCCGGCCACCGACGGCGTCGCTATCGCCGCTGCACACCCGGCGCAGCCAGCGAGAACCTGCCGCCGCGTCGGGCGGGGAGAGGTCGAGGACGACATCAGCGTGGGCGACGGTCGCGTCCCTGCATCTTTCGGTAGCCCCACACGGCCGCGCCGATGAGCACGGCGAGAGCGACGAACATCGGCCAACTGAAGAGGCCCATCGCCTCACTCGATTCGACCGACCCGTTGGCAGTCGCATTCGGAACTGCCGTTGTCGTGGTCAGCGGTGCGCCCTCCTCGACAATGCGGATGCGCTCGGTTCGATTGCCGACCTTCACGATGTACTCACCGGCCGCGTCGTAGGACTGCTCGAACGTGACGGCGCGGCTCTCGCGGGGGAACAGCGCGACGTCTTGGGTCTCGGCGATTTCGCCGGCCGTCGCGAGCGCGAGGTCGTCTTCGAGACGGCTGTTCGTGGGGTTCTCAATCTGTGCTGTGACGACGATTTCGTCGTCGATGCGCGCCGTCCGGTTACTCACCGAGAGGTTCGTGATGCGGAACGGCGTCGAGGTGTTTGCCGGAGAGGTTGTACCTTCGGACTCGCCGGGGGTGCTCTCGCTGCCCGAAACCACGGCACGGGCCGTGTCGTTGACGATGACCGACTGGTTGCCCGTTCGGTTCTCGTAGGCGACGTCCCGGAACCCGTCGCTGGTGATGTAGTCGTAGCGCTGGTTGTTGTTCGTATCACGGTACGGCACCGCGATTAGCTGCTGGTCGCTCTCGACCGCTCCCTGAAGCAGCGGAACGCTCACGCCGTTGTGCTGGCCGGCTTCGAGATGCGAAGTGACACCGACGGCGCTTTCGAGCGCGCCGCCGCTCTGGCGATAGCTCTCGTTGTGGATGACGAGGAAACCGCCATCGGGAAGCCGCGCGCTCTCGACCGTCACCGAATCGCCCTGAATCGTCTGGTTGCGAACGATCACCGACGCCTGTTGTTTCGGCTCGATCGGCACGGTGATGCCCGCCGAATCAGCGACTGGCGACCCCGCGCTGCTGCTGTATGCGGTGTCGTTCGCCCCGAGAGACGCGACGAAATCCATCCGCTTGTTGCCGTTCGTATCCCGGTGGGCCATCGCCGTGAGCGGGCCCGAACTGTTCAATTGCGAGCGATTCAGGCCGGGATAGTTGCCCGGCGGCGCGTTCGAGACCTCGACAGTAACGTTCGTGTGCTTTCCTGATTTGAGATACTTCGACGTCGCGATGACCGAGGACTCGGCGGACGCGCCGCCCGTGGTATAGCCGCTGCTGTGAATGGCGATGAACCCGCCTTCGGGGAGCGTCGCGCTCTCGATAGTGACGTTCGTCCCGTTCGTCGTCTGATTCGCAAACGCGACCGTGGCGTTCGTCGTGTTCGTCGCGTTGGCGCTCTGACCGGCAGCAGTGCCGACCGGCGAAAGGTCGCCGGGCACGCCGACGAGACCGACCGGTGCGGTCATGAACGCGATGAGCACGAGCGCCCCCACGCCGAGGGCAAACAGCGCGTTGTTCGCGAGGGAATTGTCCGCGCGGAGGCTGCTGAGCGAGAACCGCCAGTCCGAGAGCGGGAGGAGCGGCCGGATGCCCGAGACGGTGATAGCGTCGGCGATGAGGTGGGTAAGAATACCGAAGACGCCGAGTGCGAAACCTCCGCGCGAGAGCGCACGCTCGTCGAGGCCGCGCAGCTGCCCGCCGACGATCTCGAAGACGCCAGCGAAGGGTCCGACCGCCGATGGGCCGAGACCGGCGAGGAACGCGCCCAGTTGGTCGCCAATGACCCAGCCGAGCGTACCGAGTCCGCCACCGACCAGTATGGCGGCAAACAGCGAGTGGCTGGTTCCGCGGTGGCTCAGTCCAGGAATCCAAAAGTCGTTGTCCGGGAGCGGCTCGATGGCGAGCACGCCGAACAGACCCGCCACTGCGAGACCTAACTGGCGCTCGGTGAGGAGAGCGAAGCCTACGGGAGCGTACGCGAGCATCGCGACACCGACGTGGCCGCGTCGATGCATCACTGCCGTCCTCCGTGTCGGTTAGGCTTCATCGTCCTCTTCGATAGTCCGGTCTTGACCTTCGAGATGGAAGGTGCCCTGCACGAGCAGCCCCTTCCACGTGACGCCGTACCTATCGCGAATCTCCTGTAGATGTTCGTACTGGTCATCATCTTCGACCTTGATTGAGATGTGGTTCGTCATCAGCGGGGCACCGGCGAGATGTATACACATATAGGACATACTCCTATAACAGTTGTGACTGTGGTTCAGTTGTGGCGGCTAATTGAAGACAGTCTCATCATACTCTGAACTGTGGTTCATGAGAGCGGGTTCGACGGTGGCTGACTCAATCTTTTATCGCCCGTGCGCGGGAGGTGGGGGGAGGGGTCGATTATAATTATACTTAATTCTTAATCCTTCATCGGCCCCCCTCCCCATCTCTGGGAATTACCAATAAATTCACGTTCATCGCTTCGATGTCTTGCGGTTTTCCCTTTATTGGTACGATAGCCTTACAAATAAACCTCCTACGTCGTCTCTAACGGCTTTGGCAAAAGTCGACGAGAGGACGCCCGTAACCCTTCGCTCCGCGCGTGTTATAGAGGAGAGCAAGCCGACATTACGGAAATCGAGATGACAGCCATTGCCGCAACCGAACTGAAATCGGTCTGGGTGCCCTTCTGCATCCCCCGCGGACGCTGCCTGATTCGGTCTTCTTTGAGTATTGGCGCTTGCTCTCTCACGGCACTCACCCGCGCCGTCGCCACCAACACCAGACTTGGTAGGGTCGCGCGCTTAGGCAACGCCTGCGTTTGAATCAAGGGCGTCAATCAGCCCTCCCCGTGCCGACCACGCGATATACGAGTCGGAATACTCCGACAAAATACGGACTGTTCGGTCATCATATTCTCCCGATTCATCATTAAGTACCGAGACACGATGGACCTCTGAAGTGGTTCGACCGATGTCTGTCCATTTGTGTGCTGTCCGTTGCGCCATACTATGTGCTGTTGAAACGTTCTGTGCGTGGACTGCTTCGATGTAGGTCGGACGGGCAGCAGTGACATCGAAGTCGACCCGATGCATCTCGGTGACGCCCTCTACTTCGGCGTTTCGGCTATAGTGGATGTCATGCTCCGACAAGTAATTGCCAACATCTTCGCGGAATGATGATTGGGAGTATGATCGCCGAGTATAGACGAGATAGGAGATTGACTGTACAGCTTGAATTGCGTCAAGAATTCGTTCTCCTAGTGTTTCGCTATCTGCGCTGAGACGTATCTCATACTCAGCCTCTTCCAAGTCGAAGCGCTGCTTAGTGCTCTCCAGGCGCTTCTGTCGCCTCTCTTGGCGCAGATCCACGTTAGATAAATACAGCATTCCATATGTCTCTCCGCGGTCAGATATAACGTACTGATCGGCTTGGCTCGATATCCAGAGTGTGATAGCGTCGAAGTCAGCGCGATCAAACGGTACTACGACACGGCAGTCGCCATTTGATCCCTCAATCTGCATCTGCTCGTCGAACACCGAATTGAGTGCTGGCCGGATGAGGGTGTCACATTTGGTTGACATTTCATAACCTCTTTTGCCTGTCGTAGTTGCCGCGCAGTTCTATGTTGCATTCGTTGAGGAAGTCCATAAAGGCTTCATCAACATCATCTGTCGCGATATCATCTACTTTGTATGCAAATCGGTCTTCATGCTGTCCGTCCCAGTAGTGTTTGTGTGAGCCTTCTAATCTCTCTCCATTCGGGTTCGTGTGGATACTATCGTCCCATCTACGAACGATTTTTGATCCTCGGTATAGCAAAGTAAATCCATAACTTTCCCGCATCCAACCCTTCATCAAGAGGTTAAATTCTTCATCGATGCAATAAACTGTTGCTTCTGCCTCTAAGTTAGGTCCTCTTTGACCCCACTCCCAGTCTTCCTCAATGACCTTCTCCATGTCTGCCATCCGGTCAACCTCTGCTTTTGTGAGCATCTATGTTCCTCCAGTGAGTTGGACGAGAACAACGTACATGGGGTATACACATTAACTTATTCCCAAATCGATCTGGGCGTCCGAGGGAACCGAGTGGCACGCAACCGCTGACGAAAACCATGTTCCGTGCGTGCTGCGAGAGTCCGGGTCAGTCGGCCGTCGCCTCGTTCGACCGACCGAACACGTACCACTTCGCCCGCGTCCACAGCGGCGCGTCTCGCCGCTCGCGCTCGCGCTGCTGCATCGCTCGCTCCTCCTCCACGTACTCGACAAGTTCGCCCACATCGTCCTGCCGGCTGTTCGCCGCTTGGAGTTGCCGGCGTAAACGCTCGTTCTCACGTGTTACCCGCTCGTGTTCCAATCCGTTCACAAGCAGCTCACGGCCAGCTTGGCTCTTTGAGAGGCCGTTTTTCTCGCGGTACTCCTCGATAGCCTCCAGCGTATCCTCCGGCACGCGCACAGCGAAGTGCTCCATCTGTTCACACCGTTAACACCACGTTCACGGTCGGAACACATTAGTTCACGTCAGACGAATGGCTGACAACTCGGAATAGTCGGAGATGACAGTCTCAATTCGTGGGATCTCGGCGGAACTGGGAGATGAGCGATCCTTCCGAACGAGAGTTCTCACTACTAACTACTGACATGGGAGATTTACTCGGCATCAATAATCGAATTCATATCTTTGAACAGTTCTTCAAACCGGTCCACTGTTTCCTCGTCGATACGTTCCTCGAAGTAGTCTCTCTTCTTTTGGAGTTCAGATGCAGGGTCGTGATGTCTGAACGTCCCTTCGTTAACATGCCACCGTTCAAAGTAAGATTCAAATTGGTTGGTGATTCGCGGGTGCTGGCTTTGAAAATCACTCAAGCTAATTGTGTCAGGAACATCTTCCACAGCTCTCAGTTCGAAACCATAAGCTTCTGATACTACCGAGGCGTAGAAATCTTCAGAGAACAGATCCTCCGTGTCACCTTCGTCTTTATCAATGAACTCAGAGACGGTTTTTACATGGTCTAAGTCTAATACGCTTCTTTCTTCAATCTCCCTTAGCCGTTGATCGATTCTACTGTCGTCATCAAGTAAGACACCTATCGTGAGATTGCTCGCTCCAAAGAGCGACACGAACGTGGGTACATTATCCGCTCCATTAACTGGAACAATTGTCCAGCGATGACTCAGTGGTGTTCGATCTTTTCTATCGAGAATATCCGACATCACTTGAAGATAGATCATATCTGACTTTCCTTCCACCAATAGACACTCTGGACCAATTAGCAGTGTCCGAATCAGGTCGTAGCCCAAAACCGCCTGTAAGGGGAAGAGGGTGTCCTCATCAGAACCCAAAATGTCATCTGAGATCTCTGTGCCTTCGTGAGAACTCTCTGGGTCGTCAATAACGAGACGCGAACGGTGTAATCTCTCTGGCTCCAGCATGAATGGTGAGTGAGTAGTATATGCAACCGGGTGATTTGGCGCGAGACGGTCATTTATAAAACGCAGGAAATCATGCTGTGCCTTCGCGTGGAGATTCAGACCAGGTTCATCCAACAAAAGTACTAACTCTCGGTTGTCATTTTCCATGTCTCCAAAATAGGCCAAGAACGAGAAAAACCAGACAAATCCCCTTGATCGCTCATCAAACGGGAGAGTGACTTTGTGCTGATCATTGTAAATTCGGACGTGGAGGACAGGTTGCTTTTCCTGAGGTTGGTTTTGATTCTGATTTTGCGCTTGATTGGGATTTTGATCCGGAAGGTCGTCTGATTCTTCATTGGATTTGTCAAATTCAACTCTCAGGTTCGGACCTTGCGTCCAGTACTCAAACACCTGCTCGGAGATATAGTTAGAAGCAGCTTCTAATTCCGCTATTATCCCTTCATAATCGTCAATCTGGCTGAAATCATCCAAGTCCAGATTTGCGATAGAGAGCAATGACAAAAACGTCTCATCAGAATCAGACAGGTTGCTTTGTCTTTGTTTTTCGCGGATGTGGTCGAGATAAACATCTCCTTCCATGATTGAATACTCGTCAAAATATAAAAACTGGGGTAAATACGATCTGAGTATATTTTCTCCAAGTTCATTATCTAAACTCCCACCCCGAAGGGCCTGTACCTCGGTCATTAAATCCGAAAACTCGTTAGAACTCGCCTCAGAGTCTTCAACACCGGTCCAAAGTTCTTCTAGGGTAGTTGCTGAGGAAAGGGACTGTTGGGTACTGTTGTGGAGTTCATAATCACCCAGTAGCTTCTGAACGATCTGCTCTTCGTTAATTTCGACATTCCAATGAAGATTATTCTGATAATCCTTTGTTACTTCTACTGTATCAGTAGCCAAGACCCCCTTACCATACTCTGATTCAATATCCTCAATTTCTTGGCTGGAGAGGTCGTAACGGGCACTAGCTACTATGTCTGGGTCAGCCTCGTGGCGTGTTTTATATCGGGTATAATATCGTCTGGGATACTCCTCAAGTGGATCATAATTGCCAGTGGAATCAACCGGATTCAACTTCTCCAGCGCTTGTAGAAAAGCGGTTTTGCCAGACTCGTTTTTCCCTACAAAGCATGTAACTCTCTCGAAATCGACCCATCCCGAATCGTCGATACATTTGTAATTCTGAATTCGGGCCTCTGTCAGCTCCATTGTCTATTATGATATGCCAAGCCTGCAACTTAGCCCTTGTTCTCATAATTCAGCCTGAAAAGTTAGAGAGTGTGAGTGAGGCTTGATGTGCAGAGCGTTAAGCGTAGATCATGCAGTAGCGGGAAATTCAAACTGTATCTAAACCGCCGCGCCTATACCCGTATTCTGGCCAATAAAGTGGCAACCACTTGAACGAGCAATAGATGGCTCTCAGCAGACAGCGGCCGGAGGAGTGAGAGCAACGTTCTTCAGCCCAATGCCGATGTACGCGATGAGCGCTACGGTAACCGGAAGCGCCATGCCGGTCGTTGCAAAGACGGTGCCGATAATCGCCGAAACGAGTGTTGCCTTGCTCATTTGTCGAAAGAATTTTATGATGGTACTCTCCGAACCGCCATCATGCTCTCAGCAGGATTCGAACCTACAATTCCAGGATTCCCATTGGTTGTTCCTTCGACGCACCGCGCTTGCTTACATACAGGGATTGTTGGCTTATAAGTGTTTTTGCGACATGAATGACAACCAAAGTATACTCTTGGGCTTCGTTATGCCAATTATTGGTTTCAAATTGAACAAGAAGCTGCCCAAACCGTGGTTAACGCCCGCAGAAATCGGCTAGTAGATTCGTTATGGTACCTTTGCACCCTCTGAGTTGGTCACGCTGATTTCAGCCATACAGGAACCTATCACGCTAGAAAATCCGAACGCTTTCGCGAATTACTATAGCACTTCGCTGTAGTGCTGGACGTCTTGCTATAGGCATCAGCAGAGGAGTTCATAGATTCTCATCCGCATCTGCTACCGTGGACGGTTCAGAGTGACTCTACCGCCTGCTGTTGGATGACTCAGAAGAAAAATTTCCGAGAATCAGTGCTGATCTCTATACCAGCCGATGTTCGAAAATCTGCCATGGTACTCTTCCGGGCGAGTTTTGGACTCTGTCGATAAAATCCCAAACTCAACACGCTTTTCACCCCGTTCACATATAAAGAAAGCAGGTCAGAATGAGCGAACCAGCAAACTCCCAAACTCAGTCTAAATCCCAGTCGGAGTCGGCGACTGAGTACAACCCGCGAGCGAACGCGTGGCTGAAACCCGAACAGGTCGATGAGATGCGAAGTGCGACCGTCGCAAACAGCGCGAGCTATCTTGCCGCACGCAACGACGCACTGCTGGCGCTGCTATACGATACCGGCTTGCGAGTCAGCGAGCTCGTCGCACTCGATGTTTCAATGCTCGACCTCGACGAGGAGATCACTATGCTCCCCGGAAAGATTCAGAAGGACTACCCGACCGACCGCTCGCCGCAGTACGTTGAGATCGAACTCCATCCCGAGACCATCCGAACGCTCCGAATGTATCTCGCTTCACGCTGGAAAGACAGCAACGCATTGTTTCCTTCACGACAGGCCGACCGAATGACCAACGAGAGCGTCCGGAACGTCGTACGAAACGCCGCCGAGGCCGCTGAGACTCGTCCATTTACAGTAAACGGTCAAGGTGGGCCGAGCGACGTCACACCACACACGCTCCGGCACAGCGTCGCCTACCGGATGCTCAACCGAGAAGAGGGAAACACGCTATATGATGTGACCAAGCGGTTGCGCCATGCGACGATCCAAACCACCGAGCAGGTGTACTCACACTTTGATCGGGTCTGACCCTCGTAACTCACAGCTATAGTGATTTGTGAATCTGTTCACACTTTCTACTGTGGCAAATTCTTGACCGACTGAAATCGGCGTGACCGACTTAGAGTATGAGTTCAGCAATGGTCAACGATTATATCCGATCCGCATCTTCTGAAACGCTCAGCGTATCGAGTAGGAAGCTTGAGGGTGGCGACAGGAGAGTGAAAACTCATGAGTTTGACCGTCCACAAGGTGCGGAACGCGATTCGAGCGGCGGCGGGTCGTTTCGAACGGGAATTCGAGGCATCGTTTACGAAGGAGGAGCTACAGGCGATCTGTGAGGCGCTCGAAGTCGACGTCGACGAGTCGAGGCGATCGTCGACGACGCAGATGCGCCGACTCATCCGAGCGCAGGTCGGCGTCGCGGAGTCGCCGGAGGCGGCAGACGACTCCACGTTCAGAAAGGCCGACCTCCAGGCGATCTCTGACGCGGTCGGGGCGTCCTCCGAGTCGTAGTCGGCAGTCGCCGGGTCGGTTTACCTGCCGTGGTCCCCGAGCCGATGTATTGAGTGAGAGCGCCGTCTCCTGACCGACTCGCGCTCTCCATGCAGTACAGGGTACCCAAACTACCCAATAGCTCTCAATAGAGACGTGCGCGATACAGAGGTTGTACGCTGTACGAACGAAATGCGTTGTACTGACAGCCGGTGGAATTATCGGTGGTGCGATGAACTGACCAATTATGACAGATTGCGTATTTTGCTCAATCCTCGCTGAGGATTTGCCTGCATATCGACTGTACGAAGACGAGCATTCGCTTGCCTTCCTTGATGTCGAACCTGCGACTCGGGGGCATTCGCTCGTTATTCCCAAGACCCACTACGAAACCACAACCGACATGCCGGAATCTCTCGCCGGAAGGGTATTCAAAACCGTTCGCCACGTTTCAGATGCGCTCGAATCGGCCTACCAACTTGATGGCTTCACTCTCGTCCAGGAGAACGGCGTCACGGCGGAACAAGACGTACCCCATGCCCACGTTCACATCATTCCTCGATATGGAGACGATGCTCTTGACCTGGGATGGAGCGGCAAACGCGTTGAAGAGACGACCCAACAGGAGGTTGCCGCCACGGTTCGGGATGAATTGGCTTCGCATGCGTGACCGATTCGCGCTCTGTATCTCGCATCTGCTGGAAAGAACTCGCGCAAAACTATGAATTACTCCAGTAATCGCTATAGCGCACCGACCTTTGCGACCAGACTGCCGACCGGCTCGGCGAGGGAATCCAAAGGAGCGGGATCGGCGGAGCCTAAGCGCACAGGCGGATAGTTCTCTATCCGATTACATCGGCAATTGAAAGAAGGCTGATTTGAACGAAGGAGCGAGATTGCCGATAGCGAACCCCATAGATTCAAGTTAGCCGGCTTCGGTGTTGCAGTAGCTCGCGAAACAACCCATGCGGGCCGGGGGATGGTACCAACATCCCCCGAAACCGAGGAACCAGTTAGCCTCTATGTCTACAGAGAGAGCCACCGGTATTGAATCTACCGGACCGACGACCGACGAACTGGAAGACCAACTATCGCAGGCGCTGGAGCGTCTCGACGCCGTTGAGGGCGAAAACGAGCGACTTCACACGGAACTCGAAGATGTCCGTTCCGAACTCGACGCCGCTCATGAGCAGCGGCGCGAGGACCGTCACGCTCTCGCGCGCGAAAACCACGAGCTTCGTCGTTCCCATGAGCAGCTCGAAGCGCGCGTCGAGGAGACCAAGGACGAGCGCGACCAGCTGCAGAGCGAACTCGAACGCGCCGAAGCCAGCCGCGGACACATCATCGAGGACATCGTTGACGTCGAGGAGCAACTCAACGACGTTGAGGCCGGGTCTGGCGACGCGACAGGTGGAGATGGCGCCGCCGAAACCACCCAACAGGACACGGAGATGACTCCCATCGAGCGCCTCAGTCGGATGGACGCCGAGGACACCGGCATCGACGTAACGCCCTCCATCGAGCGCGCGGTCTCAATCTTCGACCACTGGCGGGAGTGGTCCAACAAGACGCCGAAGGGCCGCGTTCTGAAGGACGGACTCAAGAGCCTCGTCCGGACGGCGACCGGCGAGAAGCTCGCATGGCGGCAGGTCTACCGTGCCGCCGAAGCGCTCGAAGAACTCTCGAAGGGCCGAATCGAGTTTATCCACCACAACCGCCACGGGAAGATGCTCATCGAGTCCGCGGCGGCTCGGGGCGGCGACTGTCAGCCGTCGTCAGCGGCCGCGAGGTAAACCCCGTCAGAGAACCGCCTGCCAAACGATAGCTCGAAAACAGGAATAATCGTTCCGTACATGACTGCGGTGCAAGCATGGGTCGATTACTGACGGGTAAACTGCCTCATTCAGCCTCACAGCTAGATCAGAGAACGGAGGAAGGAGTTCACCTTCTGACGACAGATGTCAGTGGAGTTGGTCTGACCTCATCCTCAGCGACACTCCTTGCGGTCGTCAACTCACGGGTTTCGAGTTCTACCCGATCCGCGGCAGGTCGAACCCTTCGCCACAGTCTTGGCACTCGTATTCGAGTTCCTCCGCCGGCGTGAGTTCGGCGCGCAACGACCCACAATTCGGACACGGAGTTTCGGCCGCCACCGCGGCAGGGTCTGAGGACATGGTTGTTTGCCTCTACGCTCCCTTCGGACTCGAAACAAGTAAGTTTGTTGGCTAAAACGATGAACCCACCATAGTATCCTGTTCTGTGTATGGAGAGAGTACCGCTCTCACACCGCGCTGGTGGTACTCACATCGCTGTCGGGAGTAGCTTCAACCCCGTGCTCACAACTGACTTACTCACCGTTGGGAGAGTACAACTTTGTGAAGTTCGCTGGTTGGGGTGATCTGAGGTACAAACAGTCCTCTCAGAGAGATGTGTGAGGGGGAATTGGCGACAAAACCGCCTCTACGGAGTTTCACGATAGTCTCGGAGAGAAGGGGGGGGGGAATAAGGTTCAATAGTTCGTCCGATATTTGCACATCGATATATTTTAGCTGATAGAACGGCCACCTTTTGGACATGTATGATTTGACTGGCTTCCAGCGTGATCTGCTGTACGCTGCTGCCGGACAGGACGAGCCGAAGGGGCTGGCGATCAAGGACGAACTCGAAGAGTACTACGAGACCGAAATTCATCACGGGCGGCTCTACCCAAATCTCGACACGCTCGTCGAGAAGGGACTGATCGAGAAGGGCCAGATCGACCGCCGAACGAACTCCTACGAGGTCACACAGCGTGGCCACCGCGAAATCGAGGCCCGCCGGGAATGGGAAGAGCAGTACGTGGCTACTGAAGCTGAGGCCTGACAGCCCATGAGTAGAGTTTCTCTTCGCGATGCTCGTTCCTTGAGAGGTTGCTCATCGAAAGTGATACTGAACGCTGCTAGTACGGAGAGCGTCTAATGGTCGAGATCCCTGACCGGCTGGAGTGTCTGTTCACTGGTTCGGTCGAAGAGGATGAAGGCTCCTACAGCATCGAGGTGCCACGGGAGGAACTGGATACGGGGCAGGTCTCAGCCGGCGAGACCTATCGCGTGGTGATCTTGGACGAGACCCAACCCGGTAGAAGCGAGAATCAACCGGCTGAAGCGTCAGCGACAGCAGGGGCGTCATCGTCATCGTCGCCGACGCCACCGGTATCGAGCGGTGACGTCCGCGAGGTGACCATCGAATCGCTGGGCGAGCAAGGCGATGGGATCGCGTGCTCTATTGAAAATGCGGTACGGCGTCGGGATAGAAGTTCTCAAATCAGATCGAATGAGCGTTTCTCACCGTTCTAGTGACAAAATTGTTTGAAGACTACGTGAGGTTGGCGACTTTTCAGTCGGAGCAGCTACCGTATAGCTGCAATCACTGATTTGCTACACAGAATTACGGTAAAATCACAATATTGTACCGTAAATCAAACCGAAAGTATACTCAACGACCACCTCTGATTAGCTTCGATCCCTGCGCCGTCGTCCATTTTCAATAGAGCAGGATCGCGAAAGTTGAGCGCGGATACGTGCTGTTCGTTCCCGGAGCGCGCCCTGACGATGAAGTGACTGTCGAGATCACCAACGCTCGCGAGAACTTCGCGTTCACGCGAGTGCAGGATGACTCGGATACTTCTACAGATCGCTAGTCATTATTCGGCCGTAGAGAGTGGCTATTTGTCGAGAGAAACCGCCTGACTGGGGTACATTTATCACATAGTAGTGCGATGTTCGCGTGAGGAACTCATGGCAAGCGACAAGCGAAACTTCACACTGCGCGAGGAAACCGGCGAGGAGACAAGTGTCTTCTCCGGGAACACACCACGTCAAGCAGCGCTGAAAGTCGCTCGACGGCTCGACCCGGCAGAGAGCGAAGGTCAGGCGTCACGCGACCAGTTCCGTCTCCGAGAGAAAGGAACGCAGAAACTCCACATCTACGAAGGATGGGCGTGGCGCAGCGACGCCCCCGAGGACAAACCCAACTGGATGCCCGAGACGATCACCGAAGCGAACGTCTCCAAAGAGGGTACCGAGCATCTCGACGAGCTCTGACGCTTGATTGGCTGATACAGATTCATATACTGGCGGTTGGAAGCATATGTATGGATGAAGAGCGGCGGATACCGCCGTTCGCCGAGGACACGCTCACCCTGTTGACCGACGCCGCGGGTGGGACCGGCGAGAAACTCCCGAAAGACGAGGCCATCAACGTGATCACCGATGTCGAGAGCGTCAGCAAAGCGGGTGCTGAAGACGCGCTTGCACAACTCGAAAGCCGCGGGTACATCTATTTCGTCGAAGAACAGATTCGCATCACGCCGACCGACGAGTGACCGGCACCTCGAAATTGGCGAGGTTTCACTTTCACTCCGGTTGGAAAGCCTCTATAATCGTCCGAGGGGTAGCCGAGTATCGAGGACAGAACGGTCTGGGCCTCGAAAGAGTCTCACACGCTCTCTCCCTTTCATGATACAGACAGTCAGACGGATATTGGCGCGCTCAGCATCGAAGTCTATCGCCGAGTGCCGGCACTGCGGTGCGAACGTCAAGCCTGAAGCCGTCTCCTGCCCGAGATGCGACTCAAGCGAGATCGCGTTCTATGAGATTGAGTCATGACCTGCGGAGGCGGTTTCACCGTGTATCGTGCCCCTCCCACACCGACGTGAGGCACGGACTGAACCGCGCTACGGAGCCGTGATTGTCACTCGAAATCCGGTGTGTCTCCCACGGGTGTTTTCACGTCCGCTCTCTGAAAGTGAACATGGCCATCCCGTTCGCTGCGACGTGGGGGACGCTGACCGAACGCTGTGAGGACCTGCCCGACGAGGCGACGCTGATCACACCGCTGGCTTCGAAGCGATTCCGCATCACCGACGTCCAGGACCAGCGCATCATCATCGAAGACGTCGATTCGGGTGACTCGCAGCCGTTGCAACGCGAGCAGTTCGAAGCGCTCACCGAGCACACACGCGAGGCTATCGATAGCTTCGAGCTCTCCCGGCTGCCGCCGAAAGCCGAACCGTACGCGGCGGTGCTTGGACTCCATCCGCGCTACGTGCTCGACGAACGCGAGAGCACGCTGACCGAACTCGACGAGGCAGATGAGAGCGCCGTGCTGGACGATGCACCGCACTTGTCAATGAGCGCAGGCGCGGACGACGAACAGGACAACAAACGCGAGGAGCCGGATATCGACGTCTATGCGGATATGCTGCTGTTGATCGATGCGCTCGAACGCGAGGACATGGCCGCTCTCGATGACGTCGAGACGCCCGTGCTGGTCAACCTCTATACGTTACTGTCAGACGTCCAGCGCAACGCCAACGACCTCCGTAAGGATGTGACCGATGTCCTTTTAGAGCGCGTCGGGCACGACCGACCGCTGCACGGTCAGTATGGCTCTGTCCAGCGAACGACGCGGCGGAATCGCTCGCTCAAAGATGACGAGAAAGTGCTCGACGCGTTCGAAGAGACTGGCATCGACCGCGAGCAACTGCTCGGTGTCGACCGGAGCAAGGTCGAGGAAGCGCTGGATGTTGTCCCAGTGTCCGAGAAGGACGTCTATGATGTCTCCGAGAGCGAGTACGTGCGCAAAGCCGAGGTGGACGAAGAGCGCAAGGAGACGCGCCTGCAGGGGCTGAAAGACCGGCTGGCGGTCAGCGACGATCCCGAGGCAGATGTCCTGCGTCAGGAAGTCGAACGCTTGGAGCAGGAGATCGAAGAACTAACCGAGTTCTCGCCGGCGAGTTCGTTCGAGACACAGTCAGAAAGCGGCTGAGATGGCTGATTGCGGAGACTAGGTGAGCGAAGCAGGGATTCAGGGACAGACTTCACCACGGTCAGAGAGTCAAAAGACGGCAATAAGAGTTAACCTTCATCAATACGTGATTTGTACATTATGATAGATAGACTGGAACAAGAGGCCGATATGCTATCACGGCACTTCCGAGTGTTAGAGCTGGTTCTTGAGAACGGACCCATCGGCATCGTGAGGATGTCGAACGAAACGGGATACGAACACCACGAAGTGCGCTACTCGCTGCGGGTGCTTGAAGAAGAACAGCTGATCGAACCGACGAATAACGGTGCAATCGCAACCGACCAGGCAAGCGAGTTCGTTACAGACATCGACGAGAAACTCGACACTGTCAGCGACAAACTCGAAGAGATGCAAATCGGTACCGAGCTTGAGGCAGGTCACTAACGACTCTCGACTCTTCGTCCACATCCCCTCGCGTCAGTTGAGGGATGGCCGCTGCGATAATTCTATTGAACCAGCTGATTCGTCAGACGATCCTTCTGACTGCCCAGTTGGAACGCAGATATCACGGATGCAGGAGTTTCATCCGTCAATTTGCGGTTCTGAGGGCGATACTCAGTTAGCGGGACTTCTGGGAAGGGAGTGGGAGAGTCTATCAACAGCCGGGGCTCTGGACAGGGGTCAGAAAGGAGTACCTTCTGGACACCCTGATTAAGCCGGACTACCCCTTCTACTCACACATGTCGCTGGGTACAAACCATTATAACCCCTCCAAAGACATCTACTATTATCGATGGGTCCAGAGATTCCAACGCTCTTTGAATCGTGCTCTCCGCATGATGACGTATTGGAAGGAACCTTATCTGAAAACGAATTCGCTGCAAAGCTCTCTGATGTCGCGTTCAAAGACGAAGCACCGGACATCTATGCTGATCCAGACACCTTTTTCTCGAAAACGTACGCTACCGATGGCCTCCAGACTCTCTTGACGTTACTCGCCAAACGGTATGTAGGGAGGGAAACTGGAGAGTACAGCGGCGAGGACGGTCTTCTATCGCTTGATACTGTATTCGGTGGCGGGAAAACCCACTCTCAAATCGCTGCGTATCATTTATCACGACATCCAGAAGCTATCGAGGATCTCACCCAGTATATTACGGATGAGGAAACCCGTGAGACTCTCAAGGAACTCACAACCGAGCTCTCAGTCAAGACTGCTGTCTTCGAAGGTGGGTATGTCAGCGCGTCGGATACGAAGTGCAACAAAGGGGACGACACCGCTCCTGACACGCAAACTATGTGGGGCGAGATCGCTTATCAGTTAGCAGGAGCGAATGGATACGCTCTGTTTAGTGGTTACGATGATCAGCGTATCGCTCCTGGAGAGGCAGACATTGCCGAACTGTTCGATCTGCTTGATGATCCCGGCCTTGTGCTGATTGACGAAGTTGCGCAGTACTTCGAGCAGGCGGCTGCAGTCGGAGTAGAAGACTCCACGCTTGCCGACCAGACAAATTCGTTCCTGTGGTCTCTAATGCGAGCCAGCCAAAATACCGACGCAGTAACAATCATCCTGTCGGTGTCTTCGACCGCTTTTGAAGACCGAGCACAGGACGTACAGGAGCTCATCGCCGACCTCGATAAAATCTCTGAACGGACGGAGCATTCCGTCACGCCCACCGAGGATGACGAAGTAGCTGCGGTTCTCCGTCACCGTCTTTTTGAGTCAGTTGATGAAGGTATAGCTGCTGAGGTAGCTGGGGAATACCAGGCCTACTACCGGACATTTGAGGACGAACTTCCGGATAGAGTCACGAAAGCAGAGTTTCGAGAGCAACTCGAACGGACATATCCCTTCCACCCGACACTCATCGATCTTCTCGGGAAGGAAATCGACACTCTGCCGAGCTTTCAGCGTACTCGTGGCGCACTCAAACTTGTCTCTCGAGCGGTCTACCGGATCTGGAAGGACCACAGTACGAACGAGGGTCGCCACTTCGTTCGGACGTTCGATATGCATCCCTCGGACGATCATGTGTGGTCAACACTCCTTGACCTCTTCGAGCACATCGAGCAGGATCTTCGTACGGCCTCGAAATCGGATGTCTACACCAATGACGGCAAATCTGCCTGCCAATACGAAGACGAGAACTGGACGTCGATGGGGCATCCACCAATCGCAACCTACCTCGGAACGAGTATCCTCTGGAAGAGCATCGTCTCTGGTGGAAACCGTGGTCGTGGTGTAACCCGACGAAAACTCTGGGAGATGATTCTAGAGCCCGGAGTGGACATTGACCACTATCGTGACGCCCTGAAAAACCTGAACGAGACAGGATCGAACCCGGATACAGAGGCATTCTTCCTATATGAGACGGAGAACGGTCTTCTCCGATTCAAGGGAGAGCCAAAAATCTCGAGGCTCATCACCAACGAAGCGCAGCAAATCGAGTCTGGAGTCGCTCGTAACCGCCTCGAACAGACCATCCGAAGTGCGCTCGGCGGTGGAGTCTTCGAGACGATATACGACCCGCAGGCGCCCTATGAGGTTCCGGATGACTATGACACGGTTCGACTCTGTGTGATGGGATTCGACGCGGTGACCGTCACGAGCAATCTCGACAACCCGCCTGAGCTACTCCAGACGTTGGCGAGTAAGACGGGCAATTCGCCGGGTTCGGAGAAAAAACGTGTCTACCGAAATAATATAGTATTTCTCTCTGCTGGCGAACAAGAGACGGACGGCGCGCTCAAGCACGCCCAGCGGGTGAAAGCGATGGAGCGGATTCTCAACGGAGATGCATGGGAGGCCGAACTTAACAGCGCTCAGCGTGACGACCTCGACGAGCGTCTTCAAAAGGAATCCGCACTCCTCGGTGAATCCGTTCGAAAGTCCTACCGGCATCTCTACTACCCGAACTCTGGCAGGCTGTCGAATGAGACAATCGATTCCGTCAACGATAGCTCCGACCTCCACGACATCGTCTTCGAGAATCTCGCAAGCCTCGACAAGCTCATCACGCAGGACGAAGGCGCACTCGGGACGGCGTGGTTCCGGAACCGTATCTGGCAGTCAGATCCGGATTCGATGACGACGCTGAATATCCGCAAGCTCGTCGCGAAGCGGACGGATATCCGTATCCTCCTCGACCCAAGACCGCTTCGAGCAACCATTCGGGCCGTGACGACGAGTGATATGACGACGTACGTGTTCTGGGACGACACGGCTGGCGAGGGGTATTGCTCGGGGGGTATGACCGTGAACACCGCGGAAGGTGAGAAAACGTTCTCCGAGGCCGAACAGATGTCGACGGACCTCCCGATGTCGAGTGTTCTGATTGGCGAGAACCACGTCGTTTACGGTGACGCCGAAAAGCTACTTGCTGAGCACGACCTTGACTTCCCCGAGGAGATTGAGGAGGAAGGTGGCTCTGACAGTGGGAGCGCAGGTGGTACTGGTGGCACGGGTGGAGGAACTAGCGGTAGTGGGACTAATGGCGGCACCAGCCCGCCGCAGCGTTCCGAGCTGTCGTTCAACGTCGGCACGGACTCGCCGAGTGCAATCAAGGGCGCGTTCTCGGACGTGAACGGTGCTATCGACCAGAAGAAGATGAGTTTGCGGGACAACTACGACGTGTCCAGTAACAAGATCGTCGTTGAGGTCGATTCCATCGAAATCGAACTGGAGGGTGACCAAGTCTGGGAAAAAGCGTGGTTCATCTCAAACAAGCTCAAAGACTTAGATACCATCGGGGAAGCTACCTCCATCGTGTTCGAATACGTCGCACAAGGAACCGACACCTCTGCCAGCGTCTTCGAGGCAGGTTTCGAGGGGTCTGCGACCGAGTTTGCCGACCACTTCGGAACGAACCACATCCCGGAGAGCTTCATCAGCGCTGGTGGAGACTCCGAAGGTGAGGCTGTCTTGATTATCGACACGGAGTCGATAGAAGACAACACCCGTGAGGCTACGCTCAACGTGCTACAGGAAGCGCTTGAAAGCCTTGGTGGGATTAACAACGTTGAACTGGTGGTCTCAGGAGTTGTGAAGGAGGCGTCGGAGCAAAGTGAAGAGGTGAGCGCATGAGCATCGAGGCAGAGTCGTTCGCCTACGGCAGCAGCATATACGGCGGCCGACCGACATTCACCTTGACGCGTCGGCTGGGCGACGACGCTGGCCTCACGCTGTACGAACTGATTCCCGAAGACCTTGCAGATGGACGCCAGAAGCGGTTCAGTCGAGCGAACAGCAACCGGAAGCTCACGAGGACCAGCATCACGGACGCGATTCCGAACGTGCAGGAAGATTCGACTGGCGTCCTCGACCTCTCCAAAGTCGGGGCTCCCTCAGCCCGCGCACCCAACGACTGGCAGTGGAACGATTGGTGCGCCCTAAAAATCACGACCCTGTCCGACAGCCGGCAGCAGGCCGTCTACCGGCTGGTTCGTGACGTGCTGAACGACAGCGGGATTGACCCTGGCTTCGTGATGCGGGGGGAGGGCTCGGTCGTACTCTCTGAGAGTAGCGGGATTCGACTGACTATTGCGTTCCTCGCGATGAAGCGCCTCCAGAAGTACGAGAAGCTGACTACCGTCGCAGACAGCATCGCCCGAATAAGTCTAGAGGAGTGTTACTACTGGCACGCGAAGTGCCGATCTCCATCCAGTCCGAACGGTGTGAAAGCGCTCCGAGTGCTCCTCTCCGACCACGTGAACTAAATTACAATGAATCATGAAAAATCAGACTCCGAGATTCAGTTGACGCCGCTGAAAATTGAAGAACCTATTCCGTCTACCGTGGCGGGCATTGAGAGTGTAAAAGAATCTTATAGCGAAACGATGTCTCCTCACCGACGCATTTTCAAATGGTTCGCGAGGAGACCTACGGTGACTACTAGGTTAGCGATTCTCTCGTCGTTGTTGCCTCCAGACATCACTGATGATGATTTGCTTAAGTTGATGTGCGTAGGCCCAAAGGAGCAGATTGACGGGTCAATCGTTGACTATATATTGAGAAAAGAATCTACGAAAACCGAACGAGAAGGGTCTATTGAGGACCATTTCGGTTACTCATACGCTCATAAGAGGATTCCGTCGGATGACGAACTAAGTAGGCTACATGAAACTCTTCGTGAGACGTGGGGCGGCGACCTCCCGACGGTTATAGACCCGACAGCTGGTGGTGGCACGATACCGTTTGAGTCCTCACGGTACGGACTCCCGACTATATCCAACGAGCTGAACCCAGTCGCATGGGTACTGAACAAGGTAATTCTACAGTACGCAAGGACGGAAGGCTCGCTTGAGTCGGAGGTCCAAGAATGGGCGAAACGCGTCAATTCAGCAGTTCGAGAAGAACTCTCAGAATACTTCCCATCTCGGAATGGGATAGAGCCAAACTACTACTTCAGGACGTACAGTATCGAGTGTCCCAGCTGCGGCGGTCGTTTCCCTCTCTCTGACCAGTGGTGGTTCAATAAAGATGACCGAGGAAGTGGAGGATACGCGGTTCAGCCGGTTTACAAGGATGACGAACTCACGTACAAGGTCGTCGAAATTGACGACTCAATGGATTTCGATCCGAGCGAGGGGACTGTTGACGGGGGCGATGCAGAGTGTCTCCATTGTGGAGTCGTTACGGAAAGGGATGGTCTAGTCTCCAAATTTCAGAATGGAGAGTTCGAATTTGAGGTGTGCGCAATCAAGTTCGTAGACAAAGTCAATGGGACGAAGTATCACTCACCTACGCAGGATGATTTTGAGGCTATTGAGGCAGCAGAGGATCGTGTAAACAACAACTTGCAGCTTAGTACCCTGCTTCAAGAGGATCGATATATTGGTTATTATGACCGAGCAGGTCCTTACGGAATCACCAAATGGCGAGACCTGTATACACCGCGCCAACTCTTAGCCCATGCAGCCTATCTCAACGCTTTTGACGACGTTAAACCTGAGATACGGGAAGAATACAATGATGAAACCGCTGAAGCGATTCTGGTATTGTTGACTCTTATTGGAACGAGACAAATTAACCATAATTCGCGGCTGACTCCAATCCGAGCCAATCGAGGCTTTGTTGACAATATGCTTGGAAATAATAACTTCTCGTTCCAGTGGCACTTCGGAGAGAGCAACATGCTCTCCGGCGGGAAGTCTTACGAGAGTTGGACAAGCAACGTGTTGAATTTCTACGAGAAAGTGGTAGGATATTACCCCACCGTCTCCAAAGAACAGGAAGATCTTATTTCAATTAACCAAGGGGATGCTGGGAACCTGCCTGTGGAAGACGATTCTGTCCAAGCAGTAGTTATTGATCCACCATATGGAGATAACATCATCTATTCAGAGATATCTGATGCCTTCTACGTATGGCAGCGTCAGTATCTGAACGACGTGTTCCCGGACAAGTTCAGTTCTACAGAGACCAACAAGGAAGACGAGGCAGTAGAAAACCCCGGCCTCGGCGAAGAGGTGTTGGGGGACACCACACCTCGACAGCGCTATGAGGACCGCATGCGAAGCATCTTCTCCGAAGCTTACCGAGTTCTTGAACCCGGCGGAGTAATAACAATCTATTTTACTGACAAAGAGATTGGGGCATGGGATTCGCTGACTATGTCGATAATGGACTCTAGCTTCACTATTACCGCAACTCACACGATTTCTAGTGAAACCCCGAGCAGAATCGGTGTTCAGGGCCAGTCTTCGGCTGACTCATCACTTCTTCTCACCTGCCGGAAGCCAGCTAATCCTCAGAAAGAATCACGTCAGCCGACACTATGGAGTGATATCCGCGAACGGACAAGAAACGCAGCCAGAGAGAAGGCGACAAAGTTGCTGAACTCGAATCTCAACCTCACCAAGACCGATGTCATAATCGGGGCGTTCGGTCCAACTCTAAGGGTATTCACGGAAGAGTACCCTGTTGTCGATAAACATGACAACCCAGTTCGTCCGAAACAAGCGCTGGAAGAAGCACGTGCTGCGGTGACTGAGGTTCTGATTGAACGCGAACTAGAAGACAGTATTGATGATGTTGATGCTTTGACCAAATGGTACATCCTATCGTGGCTGGTCTACGAGACAGAGAATATCCCCTATGATGAAGCCCGCCAACTTGGCTTAGGTGTTGGTGTTCAAATAGACGAAATTAAACAAGATACGAAAATTTGGGGTAAAAGTGGAGACAAACTCCTCCTGAAGGGGGAAGATTACCGTGTGCGTGACTTCACCGCTCTTGAAGCAGGTGAGAAACGGAGGAAGAGAGCCTATCCAGTAGATCCGCGTGAAGAGTCATTCAGCAACGACATAGATGCGGTTCATGCCGCTTTGAATGTCCTCGATACGAAGGGTGGAGATTACGCTTGGAACTGGCTTCAAGAACGCGACTTGCAAAACGCTCCCTGGTTCAAGCGAACGGTCAAGAGTCTCATTCAGGTCCTTCCGAATGACCATCCTGACCATGAGCTGCTCATCAATCTATCGTCAGGAGATACAGGTGAACTACTAGATATCTCCATGGAGTTTCTGAGCAGCGATCACGAAGAAGAGCAAGAGCGAACTACCTTACAGGACTTCTGACCATTTGAATGGCCCTCCGAGATTACACTTGGAATCGCATATATGAGAGCGAGTTCAGAGGTACAGACACTCTTGTCGGGTCGTTTTACCGTCCAATGCTTTCTGAGACTGTGCAATACGACCGCCTCGCCGGCTACCTGAGCCTTCAGAACCTCGCTGACGCGCTGCAAGGAATCGAGTCCGCGTTCGAATCTGACGGAGAAATCCGAATCATCGCCTCAAAACAGTTGAGCCAAGAGAACAAACCAGTTCTCACCGACGACGCTCCCCTCTCGGAGGCAGGCGAATCACGGCTCGCACTCATCGCCCAGATGATGGATGAAGAACGTCTCCAACTCAAAATTGCTGAACCACGGAACAACTCCGATTCGGGAATCTTCCATCCCAAGCTCGGTATCGCGACCGACGCCGAGGGGAACCGAATCACGTTCGAGGGGAGCATCAACGAGACGTACAACGCGTGGTACCGCAACTACGAGCGATTCAAAGTCCACCGCTCGTGGGACGAGGTCGAAAACAAGTACGTTGAGGAGGACTTGGCGACCTTCGAACGACTCTGGAACGAGGGGCACGAGGATGTCGAGGTCACGGACATCGACGAGGCCATTGAGCAGGATATCCTCGACTGGCAGCCCGAATCCGACGAGAAGATGGAAGAACACGTCGAACGCCTGAAGGAGTCGAGTGAGCCGCCTGCCTCCGAAGCGACAGTTACCCGCATCGCCAACGAGCGTGAACTCCTCCCTGGTGCACTCCACATCGCCGAGGATATCAGTTCGATTGATCCGTGGCCTCACCAGCGTGTCATTGCCGACACGGCAGCGAGTATCTACCCCGAGAGCCTTCTGTTCTGTGACGAGGTCGGCCTCGGGAAGACCATTGAGGCCGGGCTCACTCTTTCGCGTCTCCTCACTATCGGTGAGGTGAGCGACGCCCTGTTGCTCGTCCCCGCCACAGTCCAGCCACAGTGGCAAGAAGAGTTACTGGAAAAGTTCAACATCAACGCTTACTCCTACGAGTACAGCGGCTCACAGCGCGTCCTGCGAGATGCTTACGGTATCGAGCACTCGCTTTCTGAGTACGAGACTATTGACGCGTGGAACGACTCACATATCGGCGAGTTCGTCTCCGACCGGGACGAGCCGACGGTAATTCTCGCTTCGTGGCACACCGCCCGGCGTATCCAGAACATGGGGATGTTCTCACCAAGCATTCACAAACAGGAGAAACATCCGGAGGACCTACAGAAGAGTAGCTTCGAATGGGACTTGACGCTCGTCGATGAGGCCCACCACGGTCGCGAGGGAACGAATCTCTACGATCTCCTCACAGAATTGCAGAACGACACGGCGTGCAATTACGTGTTGACCGCGACGCCGATGCAACTCAAGATAACGGAACTGTTCGACCTTCTCAGACTATGCGATCTTCCAAAAGGATGGAACGATCGCGAGTCGTTTGATACCTATTTCGAGATGCAGCAGGATCTCAGCGAAGCACTCACTGAAATCGGTGCTGACGGGTCGAAAACCGTTGAAGAAATACTTCCCGACCTCGCCTCGAAATGGAAGCTTGAGCCCTATGAGGGTCTCACACATCTTCGCACGTGGGCTGGGATGGTTCAGTCCTTCGTACAAACACACAACGACGTTGCTGAATGGGTAGACGAGCGAATCGATAGTAGTGGTTTCTCGTTAAGCGAACGGCGGCGACTCAACCGAGTACTTGGGACCGGGAAACTCGGCACCCGCGACTGGGAAGACAAATTCTCCGAACTTTCAGTCGATGGCCTTCAATTTCTCCTTTCTCTCGGGGAAGAGACAACTCCAGTCAAATCCCGCGTGTTTCGGAACACCCGGCAGACCCTCCGTATGTGCAAGCGAGCAGGTCTCCTTGATAAGAACATTCCTAAGCGAGAGGTGGAGACCCACCTAGTCAAACTTGGAGACGCGAAACCACTCTACGACCGGATCAAGACGTATATCGACGATGTATACGACCTTTCGAAAAAGTTGCTGGAGGGAAAGGAAAAGACCGCCGTTGGGTTCGTAATGACGACCTATCGACAACGTCTCACATCAAGTCTCTTTGCAGTTGATCAATCACTGCAGCGGCGTCGCAGTAATCTTCAGTCCGATTTCAATGATGTTTCTGACGTTTCTGTTACTGATTTTCAAACAGGAGCGATTGCTGACCGGGAAGAGGTTCTTCGACGCGAGTATGGAATAACTATTGACGAAATTGGAGCAACTGGTTCAACCGGGGAACAGGTTCGCCGATTCGAATTGAGCGAGTTGGAAGATTTCATCGCGCAACTCTATGATGTCCCTGAGGACCCCAAGTTGGAGCAATTGATGCAGGATCTGAACAATCTCAGTTCATTAGCTCGAGATACTGTTATCATCTTCACTCAGTACAAGGACACTCTAGACGCGATCAAGAGAAAAGTCAGCCTTAGCCATCCAAATGTCGGTACATATTCTGGCAACGGAGGTGAGATATACAACTCAACCAATGAGATGTGGCAAAGTGTATCGAAGGAGCGTGTAAAACGTGAATTTACTGACCCCGGGGGTGATCTATCTATTCTTGTCTGTACAGATTCTGCCAGTGAAGGACTCAACCTACAGGCGTGCGACGCGCTCATCAATTATGATTTGCCATGGAATCCACAGAAGGTAGAGCAACGAATAGGTCGTATTGACCGGATTGGGCAGAAGAACAAGAAGGTGATAATCTGGAATTATATTTATAAGGATACAATTGATGAGGAGATCTACGAGGCTCTCGGAGAGCGTATCAACCTCTTCGAACAAGCCGTTGGACCTCTCCGCCCGATTCTTGAAGGTCTGGAAAGTGAAGTTCAGGATGTCGCGATGGGTGAGTCGACGAAATCGGGGGAAGCTATTGCCGCCGATGCAGAAGCCCAATCAAAAAAGGCTGCGCAGAAATCGAAGCAGGTTGGGCTAGCTCAGAACCTTGGTGCGGTTCAGGCTGAAGACATCATCGAAGAAGCTAAACTCTACGGCTGGACGGCCTCCCATCCAGACGTTGGGAGAATTGGATACTCGGATCGTTCGTTTGAGCCGCTTGTGAATCCCGGCGTAGTGAAGAAACTCTTCACGCAAAGTCAGGTGCTTCGAAACAAAGGCTGGACATTCACGATGCTTGACCGGCAGTTGACTGAAGATGAGGATGCACCCTATCAGAAGCTCTATCGCTTGAGTGTTCCAGAACAAGCTAACCCACCGATATCACGTAATCCGCCAGAAGACACCGTACAGGCCTTGTTCGCTGATGCGGAGGAGGTGCTAGTATCATTTGATCCTGAAGTTCTCGAATGGTACCCCTCCGTTGTGATACCACTCCCGCAGCACGAACTATTCGATTATCTGTTGGAGGAACTCATGGAGGAACTCAGCGGGACTATTGAAGACGATGTCGTCCGAGTGGCAGGTAAGAGTGAAGACGGAACTACTCAAACATGGGAGGAGCCATCCGCAATTTCTCAGGCGTGTGTGGCAACATACGCGACTAACACTGAACGTCGATTGACTCTGGATATGCCGTTACCGAGCAAACACACCGCAGAGACTGATATCCGAGATTGGTTGTCGAGATATTCGAGTTGGAAACCCCGTAACGAGATCGTCATAGAATAGTTCTCACACCGTGATCACGGTGCTTCCTGGATTATCTCCTCGTTCGTAGTTGGTGATAGCGACGACGAGACGGAGACACAGCGCGAGAAACACCTGCGCTCGTGTGTGGACGCGGCCTCGGGCGCGCAGCGTCCCGAGGCCGCAGTCTTTGACCGCATCGTTCGTTCGCTCAACCTGCGTCC